>CAYYJQ010000007.1:0-69714 GCA_964472295.1 uncultured Thermodesulfobacteriota bacterium
AAAATGGCAACACATCCATGTGTTGCTGGAAAGTCTGAATTAATCAGACTTTCCTAAGAATGAGAGGGGAAAAAAGAAGCTTGCTTTCTTTTCGAAAAAAGAGAGTTTTTTGATGGGGTTGCCATGCCCCTATCACCTTTACGCCCATAAATAGGGACAATGTTTTTCTCACAAAGAGGCTACGCCAAAGAAAACCAATCAAGAGCGCATGACAACAGGACTTAAAAAGGTCTGGCCGTGAAATATATGACCTGTTGACACTGGAAAAGACAAAGAAAACCACTCAAATGATATGGCCTCCCCCCTCATCCATATCCTCCCCTTAAGTCTATGAGCCTTATCCTGATAATATCGATAAACATCTTTACTGAATCTGTCATGGGATTAACGCTGGACTCCGAGCTCTTTGCCCAGTGTATGGGAAATTCCACTATCTTGAACCCGAGTTTTCTTGCGAGATAAAGCAGTTCCACGTCAAAACTAAAGCCCGTCATGGTGACGCGGCTGAATATACCGCGAGCGGCATCATTGCTGAAGGCCTTGAAGCCGCACTGCGTGTCGTGAATTCCCTTAACTGCAATTACGCGCACAAAGAGGTTGAAGACTTTGCTCATGAGCCTCCTTAGAGGCGGTATCTCGGCCTGTATCATGGCGCCACGGGCCGTACGGGACCCTATGGCAACATCGGCCCTGCCTTCCCTGATGAGACCAAGGGGTTTTTCAACCTCGCTTATAGGGTACGAGAGGTCCGCGTCAGTAAAGGCAACCACTGCCCCGTTTGCCGCGAGACATCCCTTTCGGACTGAAAAACCCTTGCCCATGTTGCGCTCGTTCTCCATGACCTTTATAACTTCAGGATGCCTTGCGGCCCTCTCATGGGCTATCTGCGCGGTCCTATCCGTTGAGCCGTCAGAGATAACGATTATCTCAGAGGGAAGCCCCCTGCCCTCAAGGTAAGCCCATACCTCGTCAATAGTCTCACCAATGACCCGTTCTTCGTTATAGGCTGGTATGACTATGGACAGTTCCGGTGTCTTGCCCGTTTTTTTTTCTCCCATATCAGGCCCACCCAAGGAGTCTTGTAAGGAGCATGACACCTGTTATTATGATGAAAAAGCCGCCAATATCAAAGAGAATGCCTCTTCGCACCATCTGTAATATGGGCACAAGGCCCGAGCCGTATACTATGGCGTTAGGCGGAGTGCTCACAGGGAGCATGAACCCGAATGAGGCCCCGAGCGTGGCGCCAAGGGCAGGCGGAAGGGGCGATACCCCGGCGCCCTTTGCAATGGCTATCATGACGGGTATTATCATGTTGGCAGAGGCCGTGTTCGAAGTGGTCTCGCTGAGTATGATGGCGAGAAGCGTGCCTATGGCCGTGATGCCAAATAGAGACGAGGCCCCGGTGAGGCCCGTAAGGGCGTCGCCAAGGAAAGAGGCGAGGCCTGTCTTGAACATGAGGGACCCGAGGCTTAGGCCGCCGCCAAAGAGGAGTATCGTGCCCCAGTCAATGCGCACGGCGCGCTTCCAGTCCATGGTGAACTCCCCTTCGTCAAGGGACACGGGGAGGATAAATAGCAGGGTGGCGGCTATGAGGGCAACAACGCCAACGTTGAGCCTTGTAGAGAGGAGATGGGATAATGGCGCTGTCTTGCCGAGAAATATGCCCACGACGCTTGGCAGGACCCACAAAAACACGGCTATATAAAAACAGAGGGCTGTGTTCTTCTCGCCCCTTGTCCATGGGCCGAGTTCGCGCCTCGCCGAGTCTATGTACTTCTCAATTCCCTTGATATTTGCGCCCTTGAGGCCGCAACCGCTCCTCAGGATAAAAAAGAGATAGAGGAACATTACAGAGGTAATGGGCAGGGCGAAGACCATCCACTCGTAGAACGAAATCCTCACGCCCGCGAGCTGGTCCATCATGCCAAGGCCTATGACGTTGGGCGGCGTGCCTATAGGCGTGGCTATGCCCCCGACAGAGGCCCCGTAGGCCACCATGAGCATCATAGCAGTTGAGAATTTCTTGAAGTCATAACCACCTCCTGCCCTGCTGTGAATATCTCGCATGGCGGCGAGGACGCCGAGGGCTATGGGGAGCATCATGGCCGTTGACGCGGTGTTGCTGATACCCATGGATACGAGGGCCACCACGAGGCCTATTGTAAAGAGCACGCGCGAGGGCGACCTGTGAAGAAAGGGAACGGAGAAGATGGCGAAGGCAAAACGCCTGTCAAGTCCGTGCGTGGTGATGGCCTCGGCAAGAATAAAACTCCCGATAAATAGAAAGACAAGGGGATGGGCAAAGGGCGCGAAAACCACCTTTGCCGGGGCCACGCCAAGGACGACGTTCAGGAGGGCGCCAAGCATGGCAGAGACAGGTATGGGTATGGTCTCAGTGAGCCAGAGGACGATTACAAGGCCCGTGACAGCCGTGAGTCTGTGCTGAACAGGCGTCATGGCGCCAAGGGGCACAAAGTAGAGGAGGAAAAACACAAGAGGCGCGAGAAAAAACCCCGATACCTTTCTCAACCTCTCGGCCCGTTCCTCTGCTGGAGAGAGCACTTCCTTGTAAGTCATGGGTATTCCTTCAGGGTGAGGCTATGGGGCAGTTGGTTTTACTGAATTTTCAAAGGGGAATTTCATATATAAGGGAGAAGAGACTCTAAAGGTGGATAAGGGCGCATGTGAAGGTAAATAAACCACTTTAAAAGAAGAGCGGCCCTGGTAGCATTTTAAGATTACGCAGGGAATCGTCAGGGTCCCTCACCTCACCTCTGAGTGCCTGTCCCCGAGTGGCTTGTATTACTGGCCAGCCTCTTCGGCCTCGGCGGCCTCGACAAGTTCCCCTACGAACATGTCAAGGTCTGTTGAGTGCATGGAGCAGGCCATTGATATTGGTTCTGTGCCAAAGGCCGGGCAGGTAAAGCACCCTGAGCCAAAGTGGCGCGTAAAGACCTCTTTTGTGGAGGGCCAGCGCTCGGTGACCTCTCCTGTAGTCATCTCTCCGGTGATATTTATCTCAGACATGAACATGCTCCTTTATATTCATATTTTTGTATTACAGGTGGTTACGTCATTATATTATATGGTTTTGCCATGCGAAAAATCAAATAAAAAAGAAGAGGGCCGACTTTAGTCAGCCCCCCTCATAAGTTTTTTTATCACCCCGTATTATTCAGGCATTATAGAAATTCCAGGCTTGCCGGCGAGTTTTATGAACTCAGCCTTGCTGTTATCTGACTCGAAGTACCAGACCCGGCCCGAGGCGTCGGCAAAAGGCACGGCCTCGGCCTTGTCCACGACCTTGCCGCTGTATGGGTCGCGGGCGAAACGCGCCGAGGGGTTGAGCCTCAAGTTTTCCGCGCATCCATCGCAGGCGCCGTAGTAGGTCTTGCCGTCAATGAGTATACCCTTTTGCGGTGTGCGCTCATGTGTGTTCGTGACCATGCAGATCTCGGCCGGGTTTACCTTTCTGAGCCATGCGGCTGGCTGGCCCGCGTCCACGCTGACCTCGGTGAAAGACGAACGAAGGGCCTCCTGACGCCTGGCGGCAAGGTAATTGGCGCGGATGGTCTGGAGTTTCAGCATGGCCGTTGTGTTATGGGGACTTGAACTCGAAAGGGCCGTGCCGCGTCCGATAAAGAGACTTGCCACGAGAAAGAGAGAGAGCGTGAGGGTTGAGATTAAAGGCCTTTTGATTAAGAACTTTTTCATGGTGAATCTCCCTGTTGTTGAGACTATTCCACGTACCTGGAGACCTCTGAAAATTCACAAACTTCACCTTGCAGAGGCCCCTGCCCTTGGCGGATACTTTTTAAAGTTGGGGGATAATAGCATTTCCCGGAAAAAAAAACAAGGGCGTCTTTCGGCGGGGAGGAGGCGCGGAGGGCGCAAAAAAAGCCGAGAAGGAAGGAATGTCCTTTTCAGCCAAGTAATTATTGTATTTGTCCTTGAGTCACTGTAGCGGGGTTTAAGACGGCCCGCGCGTCTGCCCCCCCTGCAGCGCCAGCCCTGCGCCTGTTGCCCTCACTCACTGTGCGCCGTTTCGGCCAGAGGCCATTAACGCACCCGTTGGACCATTGCACCCCCCTTGCCCCGCTTGCACCCGTTGGCCCCGTTGACCCGTTGTGCCACGAAGTCATTAACGCCATCTACCCCCCCTGCCCCGTTGCCCGGTTGGCCCCTTATTTGAGGAACTGGAGGCCCATCTTAAACTTATTGTTTACGGCCTTGGTCCAGCGCACCTCGGCGATGCAGGGCACCTGTACTTCCGTGTACTTAAGGTCCAGCCAGAGCGTTATGACCCTTCCGGGGTCAAGGACCTTCTCGCTCTGAATACAGGCTCCAGCGGAACTTACGTCCACGATGTCGGCGTCAACAGGCTCGGTGTTCTGGTCAAAACTATTGACCTCGTACCAGCTTGCCTTATGAACTGGGGTCCTTGGAAAACCTCTGTCAAGCACTTCTAACCTCCGGTGTTTACCAACTTATATATCAAGAGGGAGTGAAAGTCAATCCCCCAATGGTGGGATATGGTATTTTTTTTGAAAAAAATGGTTAATCTACCTTCCAAGGCTCGATATTACAAATGTTACGATAAAGAAGAAGGAGCAGAGCAGGATAAAGACAGGGCCAGGCGGCTGGTGTGCCAGCCTTGAGATGATTATGCCCATGACCGCGGCGGCCACGCCGAATATCATGCTCCACTTCATATATCCCCTGATGCTCCTTGATATGTTCTTTGCCGAGGCCGCGGGCACTATTACAAGGGAGCCCATCATGAGCGCACCCACAAAGCGTATGCCCTGGGCCACTGAGACGGCGAAGATGAGGAGGTATACAAGGTCCATTAGTTTTGTCCTTATGCCAACGGAGTGGGCTATCTCAGGGGAAATCATGTTAAGGGTAATGGTCTTGTATATCATGAGGACAACGGCTATGAGCAAGATAGAGATGATTATGGAAGCCAGCGACTCTGTCCAGCCAAGGTCGAGTATATTACCGAAGAGGGCCTCCAGTAGTTCGTGCTCCGGGGTAATAAGGGCTCCAAGGGCGAGGCTTGAGGTAAAGAATACTCCCACAATGGTGTCTATTGGCAGAGTGGACCTGTTCTGCACGGCCCATATGCCGAGCACCGCCGCGATGAGGAAAACAAGGGCGCCTATAAAGGGGTTGATGTTAAAAAGAAGAGCAATGGCAAGGCCGGGAAGGGCCACGTGAGAGAGGGCGTCTCCCACGAGGGCCATTCTCTTGAGCACGGCAAAGGAACCGAGAAGGCTCGCCGCGGCGGCCACGAATGCGGCCACTATTATGGGCAGGATTATCTCATGCATATTAGCGTATCTCTCTCCAGTCCATTATCAGCCGTGCCTGTGCTTGAAGAAGGCGTTCTCCCCGCCATAGAGGCGCTGGAGTTGGGCTGGTGTAAGGACCTCTCTTGGTTTGCCTATGCAGAGGGTCTTCCTGTTTATGCAGAGGACCATTGCCGCGTGCGAGTACACAACATTGAGGTCATGTGATACGAGTATCACCGTAAGGCCGAGGTTGTCCTTCAAGTGGGTTATCATGTTATAGATTGATTCCTGCCCGGTAACGTCAATATCCGCCGTGGGCTCGTCGAAGAGGAGCACATCGGGCTCGCCAAGAACCGCCCATGCCACGAGCACCCTCTGGCGCTGTCCCACGGAGACCTCTCCAAAGCCTTCTTTTAGTATGGAGGGGTCGAGCTGGACATAATCAAGGACAACCTTTATGCGCTCCTCGCCGGGCTTATCGCGCCTGAGTCCGAAGAATTCCCTTACCGTAAGGGGTATGTCTGTCTCAATATCAAGGCGCTGGGGCACATAGCCTTTTTTAGTTCCAGTCTGCCACGTTATTTTGCCAGTTGAGGGAATAAGACCGAGAAGGGCCTTCAGAAGCACAGTCTTCCCTGCCCCATTGGGACCGATGACGGCAAGTATGGAGTTTTTCTCAAGGGTAAAACTGAGGTTCTCGAGGACATTGACCCCGCCAATCTCCACGCTCATATCCCTGACTTCGAGTAGGCTCATAGCCTTACAATATCATATGTAGAGAACATCTGTGTCAAGGTTTTATTTGAGTGCCCTGAAAATAGGGCATATTTAGCCCTTGACAAAAACCAGGCCTCATGTAATATAGTAAGTGCTTACTTACTATTATCGATTGAGTTTTGGAATTTGGAGGTATAATTCTTGGGAACAGCGCCAAAAAAGAGGCTCTCCGCTGAGAAGAGAAAAGATCAGATAGTGCGCATAGCCACTGACCTCTTCGTAAAGAAGGGCTTCAAGGGCGCCACCACAAGGGAGATAGCCCGGAGGGCCGACATCAGCGAGGCCGTCATATACAAGTACTTCGCCAGAAAAGAGGACCTCTACAGGGCCATCATAGACAACAGGTGCGATGACGACCGCGGGAGATCACGCCTCTTCAGCGAACTTGAGGGCAAGGAGGGTCAAGACCTCTTCCGTGCCGTGGCCCTCTTTCTCATAAATGAGCATACCAGAGACCAGACCCTCATGAGGCTCCTCATGCGGAGCGCCCTTGAGAGGCAGGACCTCTCGGGTGTATTCATCAGGACAAAGGGCCTTGACCTTATCGAGATTCTTGAGAAGAATATAAAGGTACTTCAGGAAGAGGGCTCTTTCAGGGAGATGAACCCAGGGCTCGCGGCAAGGGCCTTTCTTGGCATGGTCCTTCATTATGTCATGACGCAGGAGATATACGGGCTCAAGAAATACTATAGTTTTTCCGCCGAAGAGGCGGCCCTCACCTTTGTGGACATATTCTTTGACGGTATCAGCAGGAGGCGGTAATGGATGACGTTCGTTTTACAGGAGGCCCTTCTTTTATCAAGAGACAGGTCTTCTCATTCTCCCTTGTTATCTTTATGGGCTTTTTCAGCGCCCTCCCGGCCCTTGGCGGTGAGAATAATATCATAACCCTCCATGATGCCTACCGCCTCTCTGTCCTCGGGCACGAGAACGTGCGCATCGCCGACGAGGAGGTTTTCCTCGCAAGGACTGACATCAGAAAGGCAGACGCCGAGTTCTTGCCGAGCATAACGGCAGAGGGGAGCTTTGAGAAGTTCACGACCAATAAACGGGCAAGCGGGTTTCTCCTTCAGCCAGACGATAGCAGGCTCTTGAACCTCATCATCAGCGTTCCAGTATTCAAGGGCGGAGCCGCATGGCACGGCAGAAAGGCCAGCGTTCTCTCCCTTGAAAAGTCGCGAAAGAGCCTGAAGTCTGCCTCGGAAAATATCATGCGCGACACAGCGACAGCCTTCTTTGGCCTTCTCAAGGCCTTGAAGGACGTGGAGATAGAGAAGGCCGCGCTGGAACGCTCGGAAAAACGCCGGGAGGTGGCGTCCGCGAGGTTCGAGGTGGGCGAGGTCACGAAATCCGACCTCCTTCGGGCCGAGTCCGAGGTGGCGGGTTCGCAGGCCGCCCTTATATCCGCCAGGAGCGCGCTCCGTAACGCCAGAAACGTCTTCAGGCGCTTTGTCCCTCTTGAGGGAGAGTTCACCCTGAAAGACCCTGGCATTCAGCCCCCCTCTTCCATGGACCCCGAGGAACTCATAAGGACAGCCTACAAGAACAGGCTCGACCTCACGGAAACCCGCCTTGACAGGGAAATAGCCGATATGGGCGTCAAGCAGGCATGGTCAGGTTTCTTGCCCACAGTCAGGGTGGACGGCACTTATATCCGCAGGGACAGAAACCCGTCCACGAGTTTTCTCCTGAAGGAATCCATCTCCGCAACAGCCGTGCTCACCTATCCTATCTTCGAGGGCGGCCTGCGTCTTGCCGAACTCAATGAGGCAAAGGCCAATCTCAGGATAGAGGGTCTAAGGCTCCGCTCGTTGAAAAAAGACATTATCGTGGAGGTAAGGCAGGCCTTTAACGATGTCCGCGAGAAGGAGGCCATCATAAAATCCCTTGAGCGGCAGTTGAAGTTCGCCCGCGAGAACTACCGCATGGTCTTCGAGCAGTTCAAGAGCGGCGTTGCAACCAATGTCGATGTCACAGACGCCAACACAGAACTCCTTACAGCCGACAGGTCTCTCATGAACGCCCGCTTTGACCTTGAACTCGCGATAGTGGAACTCAAGTACGCCACTGGCACGCTACATAACGAAATATAGGCGCCGTTTCCATCTTTCATAAACACGCTATACACGCGGAGTCCTTGACATGCCCAGACACCTTAAACTAGTAGCCCCCCTCCTGCTTCTCTCTCTTCTCATCTGGTGTTCCCCTGCCCCAGGTGCGGATAAAAAACCTGGCCGCCAAAAGAGACCAGGCGGCCCTCCCCCATCAAAGGTCCTCGTCGCAACTCTTCAAGAAGGCAGAATATCCCCCCAGGCCCGTTTCACAGGGACAATATACTTCAAGGAAGTCTCGAATATGGCCGCCGAGACCAACGGCAAGGTGCGCTCCGTGCGCTTTGACGAGGGAAGACATGTGAAAAAAGGCTCAGTCCTCGTCTCGCTCAACGCGGATATGCTCAAAAAGGAACTTGAGGCAAAGAAGGCCTCGCGAGCCGAGGTCCTATCCGAGATAGAGAAGGCAAGGGGCGATTTTGAGAGGGCCTCGGGTCTCTTCAAGAAAAAACTCCTCTCCGCAAAGGACTACGACCAGTACAGGTTCGCCCTTGAAGGACTTAGAAACAGGGCCGACTCGCTCAGGGCCGAGATAGACCGCCTTGCCATAGAACTATCGTACAAGAACGTGCGCGCTCCCTTTGACGGAGTCGTGCTGGAGAAAAAAATACAACGCGGCGAATGGGTAAATCCCGGCACAGTCGTGGCCACGGTAGCCGATGACAGCGAGGTGGACCTCATCGTGAACGTGCCCCAGTCCGCCCTTGACTTCATAAGGCGCGGCCTCGTCGTAAACGTATCAGCCGGCAAAAAAACCTACAGGGCGCACGTCTTCGCCGTTGTCCCAAAGGGTGACATCAGGACACGGACCTTTCCCGTGCGTATACGCATAAAGAACCGCGACAGGACCCTTCGCGAGGGCATGGAGGCCGGCGTCATGCTACCTGTGGGAAAAAAGATAAAGGCCCTCCTTGTAAACCGCGACGCCATCACATCTGTCATGGGCCAGACCGCTGTCTTCGCCGTGCTCAAGGGAAAGGCCGTGATGACGCCCATAAAGGTCACGGGCTTTAAGGGCCAACTCGCCGGCATCACGGGCCCGGGCCTCAGGCCAGGCATGAATATAGTCATAAAAGGCAACGAACGGCTCCGCCCCGGCCAACCCGTGACAATAATAAAGGACAGAAAAAGAAGATAAAAAAAGAAAGGGTGCAGGGGCGGGCTTCGCCCGCCAAAAGAAAAAAATTTCCTTACTTTCTTTTAGAAAAAAGAAAGTTTTTCAATCGTAACGTACAGGCCCTTGTTCTTATGAGACCTGCGCCTTTATAGGCGAAATCTTCACATAAGCGGCTACGTCAAAGAAAACCAATAGGACTTGGCGCTCAATAGCGGTAGGGTGGGCACTGCCCACCAAACAAAAAAGGCAACAAAAGAGTGAGAAGCGGGCCTTGCCCGCGTATTAAAAAACATACCAACAGGAAACCTTGGATACCGTAAAATTTTCCATAACAAAGCCAGTTACCATTATCGTTGGCGTAATCTTCGTGGCGCTCTTCGGCCTCATAGGGCTCTTCTCCATGCCCTATCAGCTGAGCCCCAATGTCTCCATGCCAGAGATAGCCGTCACAACTGCCTGGCCCGGCGCCACGCCCTTTGAGGTCGAACGCGACATCATCGAGGAGCAGGAAAAGGTATTAAAGGGAATCCCCGGGCTTGAGACAATGGAGAGCACGTCCTCGGACAACCTCGGCTCCATTACCCTTCGTTTTTCCATAAAGACCGATGTTGACGACGCACTACTTAGAGTCTCGAACAAACTCAACGAGGTGCGCAGATATCCCCAGAACGTGGAACGCCCAATCATAAACTCCACGGGCACGGAGACGGCCCCTGTCATCTGGAACATACTAAAACCCCTTCCCGGCAACAAGAGACCTGTCTATACCTACAGGACCTTCTTTGAGAACGAAGTCCGCCAGCGCCTTGAGCGCGTCGAGGGCGTGGCCGATCTCATGGTGGCAGGCGGACGCGAAAAAGAGATGCACGTCGTCATAAACCCCTCGCGCCTTGCCTCCTATGGTATATCCATTACGGAACTCTCGGCAATCCTGTCTGCTGACAACGTGAATATTTCAGCCGGCACAATGGGCGTTGGGCGAAGAGAGTTCCGTATCAGGACCATTGGAGAGGCGCGCACCCCGGAAGAACTCGGCAGGATAGTCATACGCGACACCGGTCAGGAACGGACCCTCCTTAAGGACATCGCCACCCTTAAGTATGGATACGAAAAACCCGACGTAGCCATGTTCCAGGATGGCAATCAGGGCATAGCCGTTGGCATAAAGCCCGCGCCAGACGCCAATATCCTTGAACTCACGGACCGCGTGGAAAAGGTCGTAAAAGACCTTAACAAGGGGCTCCTCAAGGACAATGGCCTCTCCTTCACATGGGTCTATGACCAGCGCCCCTATATTAACGGCGCCATAGGACTAGTGAGAAAGAACATGCTCATAGGGGGCGCGCTGGCCATAATAACCCTCCTTGTCTTTCTCGGGAGTTTTTCCTCCACACTTGTCGTGGCCGTGGCCATACCCATAAGCGTCATAGGGACATTTCTCTTCATGGCCCTCCTTGGCAGGAACCTGAACGTCGTGAGCCTCGCTGGCATAAGCTTTGCCGTGGGTATGCTCGTCGATAACTCCATTGTTGTCCTTGAGAATATCGACAGGCACCTTCACATGGGCAAAAGCCCCTTCAAGGCCGCCTATGACGGCACTGTGGAGGTCTGGGGCGCTGTCTTCGCATCCACCATGACCACTGCCGCAGTCTTCCTCCCCGTTATCTTCATGAAGGAAGAGGCGGGTCAGCTCTTTCGAGACATCGCCCTTGCCATTACCTTCAGCGTGGCCATAAGCCTCGTCGTCTCCGTCACTGTCATCCCCATGCTCTCAAAGAGGCTCCTTGCCATCTCTCTCAAGCGAAGCAAGGGCAAGAAGACTGGTCTGGGCAGATTCTCATCCATTGGAAAGGGACTCACAGGCGCGTACATGGGCCTTGTGGGCTGGGCCATAAAGACTCCCCTTACGCGCATTGTAACCATCTTCACCCTCCTCATACTCGCCGGGGCCTCTGTCTTCTTTCTCATGCCCAAGATGGAGTATCTTCCACAGGGCAACCGCAACCTCCTCATGAACATACTTATCCCGCCGCCCGGTATCTCCTACACCGAGAGAAGGGACATCTGGAAGGAAAATATCTTCAAGACCATAGAGCCCCACCTCCATAAAGAGACAGGAGGCCTGCCCGCCATAAAACATACCTTTTACGTGGGCTCCGGCGAGTTCACCCTCTTTGGCGCCATGTCCGAAGACCCCTCGCGGGTGCGCGAACTCATACCCCTCTTCAGACGAGCCATATTCAACATTCCGGGCTTTTTCGGCATCAGCACTCAGGCCAGCATCTTCCAGACACGGCTCGGAAGAGGACGCACCATTGACATTGACTTTAGCGGCCCGGAGATAACGAACCTTGTCAGGGCCGCGGGAGCAACCTACGGAATGCTTAAAAAAGAGATACCAGAGGTGCAGATAAGGCCCGTGCCCTCTCTTGAGATTCAGTTCCCGGAGGTGAGGATAGTGCCGGACCGCCCGAGGCTCAGGGCCGCGGGCATGAGCGTGGCAGACCTTGGGATAATAACGGACGTTCTCATGGACGGGAGAAAGATAGCAGACTTCAAGCCAGAGGGGAGCAAGAAGATAGACCTTGTCTTAAAGACCCCGGAGGGCCGCATCGCCACGCCAGAGGACCTCTACGAGACTCAGATAACAACCCCCCTTGGCCCTGTCGTGCCCCTCTCGTCCCTCTCCACTCTTGAGCGCACAAACGGCATAACAAAGATAAGGCATCTTGAACGGCTCCGAACAATAACACTTCAGGTAACGCCTCCCCGGTACATACCCCTTGAGTCTGTAATGGACGGCATTCAGGACAAACTCATACCTGGCATAAAAAAGGCCGGCATCCTCCGCGGCGTGAACGTGCGCCTCAGCGGAGCCGCCGACAAACTCACGGAGATGAGAAAATCGCTTCAATGGAACTTTATCCTCGCCGCAGTCATTACCTATCTCCTCATGTCAGCGCTCTTTGGAAACTTCATCTATCCCATCATAGTCATGTTCACCGTGCCCCTTGCAGGCGCCGGCGGGTTCATAGGCCTGAGACTCGTAAACCTCTTCATAGCCCCCTCGCCCCTTGATATACTCACCATGCTGGGGTTCATTATACTCATAGGCGTTGTCGTGAATAACGCCATACTCATAGTGCACCAGTCACTCAACTTCATACGCCTTGAGGGCATGGAACACCGTGAGGCCGTGCTCAAGGCAACGCGCACAAGGCTGAGGCCCATATACATGAGCGCCTTTACGAGCGTCCTTGGCATGTTGCCCCTTGTGGTGGCCCCGGGGCCGGGCTCCGAACTATACAGGGGCCTTGGTAGCGTAGTCCTCGGGGGACTCGCCATATCAACCATCTTTACGGTCCTCGTAATACCCGCGCTCCTCATGTTTGTAATAAGGCTTGAAAAACCGGGCAGCGCCATGGAAAAACACCTCTAAAAAAAAATCTCGCGGGCTGGGTTTCGTCCATTATTGGTTTTCTTTGTCTTACTTTCTTTTTTCAAAAAGAAATTAAGAAAGTCTTTTCATATTCTTCTGTCTGCGAAACCCACCCTCTCCTTCTCTCTTTTTTTGTTTTTTGTGGGCAAAGCCCACGACCACACCCATCTTTTTTTCTTCTTCCGCGGCACCACCCCAAAAAAAAACTCAGAACTTAAGGAGCGAGAAGACCGGGCTATCGCCGAGTTTTTCCCTGCCCTTCAGTTCTTCAAGTTCTATTATAAAGGCGCACTCCACTATCTCGCCGCCCATGTCCCGCACAAGGTCGGCCACCGCCCCTGCCGTGCCGCCGGTCGCGAGGAGGTCGTCGGCAATTACTACCCTCTGCCCCTTTTCTATGGCGTCCTGGTGTATCTCCAGCGTGTCCTCGCCGTACTCAAGGCTGTAAGTGGCGCTGTGCGTCTTATGGGGGAGTTTGCCAGGTTTTCTCACAAGAACGACTCCGGCGCCGAGTTTATAGGCAAGGGCCGCCCCGATGATAAAACCCCTTGCCTCCACTCCCACAACAAGGTCAATATCCTTGCCAACATACCTGTGACCAAGCAGATCAACAGTGCGTTGAAAACACTGTGCGTCCTTGCAGAGCGTTGTGATGTCCTTAAAAAGTATGCCTTTTTTTGGAAAATCAGGTATATTTCTTATTGATTCCTTTAATTTTTCCGTCATTCTCGCTCTCCTTTATCTCTTTTTTTTATCTCCCCCTGCTAACCGCCTTCATGGAAGAAAAAAAAGCGGGTTTACAGGGCGTTTGCCCTCTCTTACCTCGAAGTGGATAAACACGTCCTTCTCGTCCCTTACCCCTGCCCTTGCGATTACCTCGCCCTTCTTTACGCGTTCGCCCCTCTTTACGGCATTGACCTTGTTATTTGCGTACACTGTGTAAATGTCATGCTCGTGTTTTATTATGATTATCTTGCCGTAAGCCTGAAAGGAATCAGCCACATAGACCACCTCGCCGTCATTGGCGGCCCTTACGGGCGTGTCCCTTCCCGCGCGTATATCAATGCCGTCGTTCCGTATGCCGTCCTTCTTGCCAAAGGTGCGAAGGAGCCTTCCGCGAAGAGGCCACTGGAACCCCCCTCTGTAATGAAGGGGCTCGTTCCGCGTGGAAACTGCCCTTGAAGACTGCGCGGGCCCTGGCCTTGAAGAGGCCTCTGCCGGCGGAACCCTCAAGGTCTTTTTAGCGCCCGGTATATAGAGCCTTGTGCCTGCGCGTATATCCGTGGGGTCTTTTATGTGGTTGGCCCTTATGACCCTCGACATGCTCACATCATAGGTATGGGCTATCCTCCAGAGGGTCTCGCCTTTCCTCACCCTGTGATACACCCCCCCGCCAAGGCACGACGTGAGCGCGAAGGCAAGCCCCAGAAGGCCAACGCACCACCTCACGCGCATGGCCTTCCTGCCTTTCCCAACAAGACTGCAAAAGCGCTCCAATATCATAATCCACGCCCCTCCCCATAAGGCGCGGCTCACCGCCCTCTCGATTTACTCTCCGCCCCTCTTATGGCCATCCGAATGGCTTCTTCGGGCGTAGCCGCGACAAGGACCTCTTCCGAGACCTCCCACGTCAATAGCCCTATGACGGCCTTACTCGCCTTGAGTCCAAGGGCTATCTCCGAGAGCGTGCCAAAACTTCCGCCAATGGCGATAAGTGCCTCTGCCGCGCGCACGATAAGGGCATTTCGCATATCCCCGAGACCTGTTGGAATAACCACATCAATATAAGGGTTCGCAGACCCGGCGTCAAGGCCCGGAAGTATGCCAACGGTAAGGCCTCCCCCTGCCCTGCACCCCTCTGCCGATGCCTCCATGACACCGCCAAGACCACCATTTACGAGGCCAAACCCGGCGCGTCCTATGAGGCGGCCCACCTCGAATGCGAGTCTATTTATCTTACCCTCGCACTTTGAGGCGCCGATTACGCCAATTAAGGGCCTCTTTCCTGAATCGCCCTGTAAAATAATGTCTTTTTTCATATCAGAGCGCTAACTTCATGACAACAAAGCCGCCTATAATGATGATGACAAGCGCAAGGGTGAGTATATTAAAGTATTTGTCTATGAAAAGACGTATCGGCTCGCCGTACTTCCTGATAAGGAGGGCGATTATAAAAAACCTCGCGGAACGGCTTACAAAAGAAGCCGCGATGAATACGAAAAAATTAATCCTGAAGGCCCCCGCCGTAATGGTGAAGACCTTGTAGGGTATGGGAGTAAAACCCGCTATTGCCACTGCCCATGCGTCGTAATGCCTGTAAAGTTCTTGAATATAGGCGTATTTATCCGTAAGTCCGTAAAGGTCGATTATATGAGTCCCCACGAACTCCATGAAGTAAAGCCCTATGCCATAGCCGAATGCCCCGCCAAGCACGGAGCCCACCGAGGCGATTAGCGCGAAGTACAGGGAGCGCGCCGGGATGGAAAGGGCAAGGGCAATGAGGAGCACGTCCGGGGGAATGGGAAAAAAAGACGACTCCGCAAAGGCCAGCACAAAAAGGGCCCATGCCCCGTAAGGAGTGTGCGCCCAGCTAAGAACCCAGTTGTATAAACGCCTCGGCATAAAAAAAATCCCCCTTATTTTCTTTTAGAAAAAGAAAGTAAGACAAAGAAAACCAATGCCAGCGGCCCTTGGCCGCTGGATTTTGTAGAGAAGTCTCGCAGGTTGGGTAGAGCAAAGCGAAACCCGACAAAAAAACTCACCAGCCTTAGGCGGGCCAGCCCTCTCTGCCTACGAGTTTCACGAACCTGCAGGGGCCGAGGACTTCCCTCGTGAAGCCGCGGCCCGTTCTCTGCACAAGCACGATCTGCTGGTCTTCATACTCTTCACCAACGGGCATGATGAGCCTCCCGCCGGGGGCTAATTGCCTCAAGAGCGATTCCGGTACACAAGGGCCGGCGGCCCCGACTATTATGGCCCCAAAGGGGGCCTCCTCGGCCCAGCCGAGGGTGCCGTCCCCTACCCTTACCACCACGTTGGCGCAGTGAAAATCATCAAGAAGCCGCCTTGCCCTTGCCGCTATGCGCGCGAGCCTCTCCACGCAGAAGACCCTTTCCGCGAGGAGCGAGAGCACGGCGCTCTGATACCCGGAACCAGAGCCAATGTCAAGGACCTTTTCCGTGCCCTTGAGCCCGAGCCTCTCTATCATGAAGGCCACCATATAGGGCTGTGTTATGGTCTGCTTCTCCCCGATGGGAAGGGCGTGGTCGCCATAAGCGCGTGCCGTGAAACCCTCTTCCACAAAGAGATGGCGCGGCACCATGGTCATGGCCTTCAGGAGGCGCTCGTCCTTTATGCCGCGGGCCTTTATCTGTTCCTCCACCATGCGGGCACGGGATATGGCAAAGGTATCGCGCTTCTTTACGCGTATGCCGCGGGGGTTTACCATGAAGGCCCCTTGGCGCTCGGGGGCCGCGTTCCTGAGATTAAAAAACCCAATCTTTAAGTCTCTCCATGGAGGTATAATTGGTAAGGTCAAAATGAAGGGGCGTAATGGATATATAACCCTCATCAAGGGCATGGAAGTCCGAGTCTTCTCCGCCTTCCCAGCGTGCCATCTCTCCGCCTATCCAGAAGTACTTCCTGCCCCTGGGGTCTTTTTTCTCTATTACCACGTCTGTGAAAAAACGCTTTCCAAGCCGTGTTATCCTCTGGCCCTTGATCTCCAGCCCTCCGGGCACGTTCACATTCAGAAGCGTATCGGGCGGAAGGCCCTCTCTTAGCACACGCTCTGATATGCGCGCCGCAAAACCCGCGGCCTCGTCAAGCGATGCCTGGCCCTGTGGAGGCCCAAGGGATATGGCGAGAGAGGGAATACCGAGCATGGTTCCCTCCATGGCCGCAGAGACCGTGCCGGAATACAGGACATCCTCGCCAAGGTTTGTGCCCATATTTATGCCCGAGAGCACCATGTCGGGCATACGCGGAAGAATGGAGTTAACGGCAAGGGTAACGCAGTCCGTGGGCGTGCCGTCAATGGCGTACTCATCAGGGCCTGTCTTCGTAACCCTCAGGGGCCGGTGCAGGGTCAGGGAATGGCTCGCCGCGCTCCTCTCCCTGTCAGGGGCAACGACATATACATGGGCTATCTCCCTCATGGCGGCTACGAGGGTCTTTAGTCCAGGCGAGTGTATGCCGTCGTCATTGGAAATGAGTATGACTTTTCTCTCCATGTCAATCCTGTGAGACGAATTTTAGTCAGTCTCTAAATATAAAGTAAAGGCCTCCTTAATTCAATCATTATTCCAATGGAATTTTTTCCGCGTCCCTCTGCTCCACTCTGTTGACTTTAATGAGTTATTGCATTATTCTATTGCCACAATGAATAAAAAAGGTCTTACCTACAAGGGTTCGGGCGTTGATATACGCGAGGGGCAGAGGCTCGTAAGCCTCATAACCCCGGCCATAAAAAAAACCATGAGAAGAGAGGTGCAGGGAGGGCCCGGAGGTTTCGGGGCCCTCTTCAACGCCTCTTTCAGGTCAATTAAAAACCCGGTGCTCGTCTCCTCCACGGACGGCGTTGGGACAAAACTAATCGTGGCCTTCATGGCGGGAAAAGACTCCACTGTGGGTATTGACCTTGTCGCGATGAACGTAAACGATATTCTTACATCTGGGGCGGAACCTCTCTTTTTTCTTGATTATTTCGCCACAGGAAGCCTTGACGCAAAGAGGGCCGCGAAGGTCATAAAGGGCATTGCCGCAGGGTGCGAAGACGCTGGTTGCGCCCTTGTGGGGGGTGAGACGGCGGAGATGCCCGGGCTGTATAAAAGAGGCGAGTACGACCTTGCGGGCTTTGCCGTTGGAGTTGTGGATAAGAAAAAGGTCGTGAACGGCTCCAACATCAGGAAGGGCGACGTTATAATAGGTCTCTCATCGAGCGGGCTTCACAGCAACGGCTTTTCCCTCGCCAGAAAGGTCCTCTTTGATACCCTGGGCCTTGAGTTAAATAAAAGTGTAAAGGGCCTTGGCAGGAGGAGCCTCGCAAAGGTCCTCCTTGAACCTACGAGGATATACGTAAGGCCTGTCCTAAGTGCCCTTAAAGGGCATAGGATCAAGGGCATGGCCCATATCACGGGCGGGGGTTTTCAGGAGAACATCCCGAGGACTCTGCCCGAGGGTGTAAAGGCGGTTATTGAGAGGGGTTCGTGGCCAGTGCCGCCTGTTTTCAAACTTATCCGGGAAGGCGGCGCCGTTGCGGAAGAAGAGATGCTCCGCACCTTTAACTGCGGCGTTGGTTTTATTATTATCACAGGGAAAAAAGACGCAGGTCATCTTCTAAAGTCTCTTGAAAAGAACGGTGAAAAAGCCTTTATAATCGGTGAGATAGCAAAAAAGGGCCTCAGGGAAGAGGCCGTGGAGTTCAGGGGGCCCGAGATTTTTTAATCAGTAGATGGGAGCCTTTCCCATTGGTTTTCCTTGATGTGGTTTCTTAAGCGGTGAGATGCTACTATCATGCGTCCGAGTCTCCATGTAGAGAGGAGCAAGGCCATTCGATTGAAAGACTATCTTTTTTCCAAAAGAAAGTGGAAAAAAAAGTGGTAAGGGACGTGAAGATATTTTCTCTCTTTTTTATTCGGGGGTATTATGCTCAAGATAGGCGTGCTTGCCTCGGGGCGCGGCACTAATCTTCAGTGCATAATAGACGCCGTGGAGAACGGTCTCTTGAGGGGCGTAGCCGTTGAGGTGGTCATTAGCGATTGTCCCGGCGCCATGGCCCTTGAGCGCGCCAGGAGGCACGGCATTGACGGCGTTCTCATTGACAAGAGGGGTTTTAGCGATAGGACGGACTTTGACGCGGCCCTGATAGAGGAACTAAAGAGGCGCAGGGTGGGTCTCGTGGTCCTTGCGGGTTTCATGCGCGTGCTCGGTCCGGCCTTTGTAGATGCTTTCCCTGAAAAAATCATTAACATACACCCCGCCCTTCTGCCCTCTTTTACTGGTCTTCACGTGCATGAGAGGGCCATTGAGGCAGGTGTGCGCTTTTCGGGCTGTACAGTTCACTTCGTGGACAAGGGTCTTGACACCGGGCCCATTATCATACAGGCTGTTGTTCCCGTGCTTGACGACGACACCGCTGAGAGCCTTGCAGAGAGGATCCTTCGGGAGGAGCACCGCATACTTCCACAGGCAATTGACCTCTTTAACAGGGGTATCCTATCGATTAGCGGCAGGAGGGTTCTCGTAGCGGACCATGTCCTGGCAGATGGCTCGGCGGCCCTTGAGAACCCGGTTATAGACCTCCCTGAGTGCGACCGATGAGCGATAAACCCGTATTAATAAGCGCATGCCTCATGGGAATTGCCACGCGTTATGACGGGACCTGTTCATTCAGTGAAGAGGCCGTGGCCGAGGCGGGCTCCCTGCCCCTGCCCATCTGTCCCGAGCAGTTGGGCGGTCTTCCAACTCCACGCAAGGCGGCCTTGATAGAGGGCGGCTCTGAAGAAGACGTAATCGAGGGCAGGGCAAGGGTAATTAATGCAGACGGCGAGGATGTAACGAGTTTTTTTATCCGCGGCGCAGAGGCCGTACTTGAGATAGCGCGCAGGAGCGGGGCTGAAACAGCCCTTCTGAAAGAGCGCAGTCCCTCCTGCGGGGTGAATTTTTTGTGCAGAGGCGCCCGCCAGTGTCCTGGCACGGGTGTTACCACGGCGCTGCTCAGGAAAAACGGTATAAAGGTAAAGGGTTTTTAAAATCATTATTGACTCAAGATGTTCCCTTAAATGCGAGGTGTGTGATGAAAAAGTTTTTTCTAATTACTGCGCTTATCTTTCCGCTCCTGACGCCCCTTACAACAAGGGCGGGCTCCATTGAAGACTTCTGCCAGAAGAACGCAAAGGCAATGCACAGGAGCATCTCGAGGTGTGTCAAGGCAGAGAAAAAAGCCCAGGCCTGGCTTGCCTCCAATCCCGTTGCGGATGATATTTATGCCACATGCAAGAGCGGTTCCGGCCAGAGCCTGAGCCTTCTCAAGGACTGCGTGCTCAGCGAGACATACACGCGGCACGCCCGCGCCGTAAGCCCCCTGAACCTCTCAAACTCCAATGTCTGGTACACGCCCATGCTCCGCGGTCTCTTCCCGTCTCTCATACGCGTCTGCGGCTACGAGAGGCCCCTTGATGACTTTGCCGTGCTCCCAAAAGACATTACGCGCTTTCATTTTTCCACGGACATTGGCACAAGGGACATGCTCCCCTTTCTAAAAGTCGACGGAAGCGTTGAGATTGGCAGACTTCCCCGGCTAAGTGGCAAGAAAAAAACCAGTGGCAAGTATGACCTCTATATCGACGCATTTCTCGTATCAAACGATGGAAGGGTTGTGGACATCAGTACAACGGAGGGGACGAGTTCTCTATCGAGGAACGGCGGGACCGCCCATTTTTCCTTTGAGATAGGCCACGGGTATTACTTCAACGAAGGCGGGAAACTCCTTATAGTGGCCTCGGGCACGCCCATCAAGACGAGTTATCCCGATTCCTCATGCCTTGTGCTCGGCGCAAAGAAACTGACATTCAAAAAATAGGCCTGGACCTTTTATAAAGCCCGTAGGAGGATGCCGTATGAAGATAACCTACCATGGACACTCCTGTTTTTCTCTCTCTGCAGGCGGGGCCTCAATAATAATAGACCCCTTTCTGAGTGGCAACCCACTTGCCGAGATAGGCCCAGGGGACGTGACCACCAATGCGGTGCTTGTGACCCACGGCCATGCCGACCACCTTGGCGACGCCGTGGAGATAGCGAAAAACAACAACGCCCCCATAATCGCCCCCTTTGAACTTGTGAACTACTGCATATCAAAGGGCGCCATGGGTCATGCCATGCACATTGGAGGCGGGGCTAATTTTCCCTTTGGCAGGGTGAAACTCACCATAGCGCACCATGGCTCCACCACAGACGAAGGCCCTGTTGGCAACCCCTGCGGCTTCATCGTAACCATGGGGGGCAAGACCGTGTACCACGCCGGCGACACGGGGCTCTTTTATGACATGAACCTCATTGGAGAGACCAACAGCATTGACTGCGCCCTTCTACCCATTGGAGATAACTTTACCATGGGCCCCGAGGACGCGGCCAGGGCCGTAAAGATGCTCCACCCGGCAGTGGTAATCCCCATGCATTACAACACCTTTGACGTAATAAAACAGGACCCCCAGGCCTTCAAGGCCGCCATTGGGGGAGAAGGACCGGATGTGAGGATACTCAAGCCAGGAGAGAGCACCGAGGTATGAAGAGACCCTTGCATTGGTTTTCATTGTCCTGCTTTTTCCCTGATGTCTAAAGTGGCGTTATTATGGTCCCCTGTTGGTTTTTTCTTTGACACAGTTTCTTTCTGGTAAGATCTGCCTACCATGCGTCATGACCAAAAAATCCATAAAGACATTGCCACTCGGGAAAAAAAACTTTCTTTTTTCAAGAGAAAGCAGGAAAATTTCTTGCACTCTTTCCTTAAAGATGTTATTTTTTTATGATTACTAAATCCTGGAGGAAGATGCGCCATGTCAGCCATATGCAAAATATGCAAGAAGGGGCCGGTCTTCGGCAACAACGTAAGCCACGCCCATAACAAGACAAAGAGAAGATGGAACCCCAACCTTCAGAGCGTGCGCGCCGTGCACGAGGGTAAGGTTCAGAAAATAAAGGTCTGCTCGCGGTGCATTCGTTCCGGGGCTGTTCAGCGGGCTGTCTGATAATATTTGGAAAAGAAGATGATTAAGACCGCCTGCCCGAAGGGGCAGGCGGTCTTTTTTGTCCAGAATGCATGGGGCGCGTTACAGGATTGACGGCAATCGTCAATTAAGAAAAGTCTGATTAATTCAGACTTTCCAGCAACGCATGGACGCGCCGCCATCTTCGACAACTGTAAGTTATTGAAAATGTGAGGGAAAGGGAACCCGCGTTTTTCCTTTCCCGTCTCTCCTTAATTCAGGGACGAATCATTCAGAGGTTTCTTAAAATACATTGGGTTTCGCGGACGCTCCACTTATCCTACAATGCCTGTTAAAACCATTCACCCTGAGCCCTGAGCTTGCCGAAGGGTCGAAGGGTGCCGGGCAGTGACCACCCTGCCTGTCCGAATCTATGTGGAAAGATCCTTCTTGCCTTACTCCACTTCCCTGTTCACGGCTATGGCGTCGATTTCCACGCCCACGCCCTTTGGGAGCCTTGCCACCTCTACAGTGGCACGCGCCGGATAGGGGGGGCTGAAAAACTCTCCGTAGACCTTGTTCATTCCCTCGAAGAGCGAGATGTCGGCAAGGTATACCGTTGTCTTCACCACGTTGGCGAGCCCGAACCCGGCCTCATGGAGCACGGCCTCAAGGTTCTTTAGCACGCGTTCTGTCTGGGCCTCGATGCCGCCTGTGATTACCTCTTTTGAGTCCGGGTCAAGGGGTATTGCGCCCGAGACAAATACAAGGTCCCCTGCCCTCAGGGCCTGCGAGTAGGGTCCTATGGCGGGCGGGGCCTTTTCTGTCGCTATCTCCTCTATCTTCATGACAGTCCTCTCTCCATAAAGCAGGAGTTAATAAAAAAAAAGCGGCTCAGATCCAACTCACCATTCAGGCCGCCCCTTCATCATCGGGGGATGCCTTGCCCTTCACCCTCTTTACCTTGATGACCTTCTTTATCTTCGAGAGGGCGTCTATGATTGTCTTGAGATGCTTTATGTCGCGCACCTCAACGTCAAAGGTGCAGAGCGATTTATTATCGGGTATGGTCTTTATCTGGGCGCCGGAAATATTGGCGTCCGAGGCCAGAATGGCCCCTGTCATATCGGCGAGCATGCCCTTTTCGTTTCTGCAGAGGACCATGATGCGCACTGAGCGTGTCACCTCTTTACCCTCGTCCCATGCCACGTCTATCATGCGCTCCTTGTCCACGTTCAGGAGGCTCGGACAACGGGCAAGGTGCACGGAGATGCCCTGCCCCTGTGTTATGTAACCCACTATCCTGTCGCCCGGAAGGGGACTGCAACACTCGGCAAAGGTGATAAGGAGGTCCTGGTTACCGCTTACTATTAGCGGGCCACCCTGTAGTTTCCGTCCGCCCCTTATTCTGCCTATGACGCCCTTTATAGAGAACTTCTGGAGCTGGGCCATAACGGTCTTCTTCTCAGGCGCTACCTTTTTTATAATATCCGTAACCTGTATCTTTCCATAACCCACGCAGGCAAAGAGGCTCTCAAGTCCGGGAAGCGAGTATACCTCCTGGGCGAGTTTTGTCAGTTCCCCTGAGTCCACGAGGGCGTTAAGGTCCAGCGAGCGGCGTGAGAACTCGCGCCTGCAGATGTCCCTGCCCATGGATATGCTCCTTGCCCGTTCCTCGGTCTTTATCCAGTGGCGTATCTTGGTGCGGGCCTTGGAGGTCACAACATAGTTGAGCCAATCAGAACTTGGATGGCGATTCTGAGAGGTAATGATATTCACCACGTCACCGTTATGGAGTTTGGTCTTGAGGGCCACCATCTGGCCGTTCACCTTGGCGCCGCTACAGTGGTTTCCAATGTCCGTATGAATGGCATAGGCAAAATCCACGGGCGTGGCCCCGGTGGGAAGTTGCTTGACCTCTCCCCTTGGAGTGAAGACAAAGACCTCATCAGGGTAGAGTCCCACCTTGAGGGTGTCCATGAACTCGTCAGAGTCCTTGAGTTCGCGTTGCCACTCAAGGAGCTGGCGGAGCCAGGCAAAACGCTTATAGTCCCTGCCACCCTCCTCTTCCTCTCCGATGCCCTCTTTATACTGCCAGTGCGAGGCTATGCCGTACTCGGCTACGCGGTGCATCTCCTTTGTTCTTATCTGTATCTCCATGCGGACCCCGTAGGGGCCCACGACAACGGTATGCAGGGACTGATAGAGGTTGAGTTTGGGAAGGGCTATGTAGTCCTTGAACTTTCCGGGCACGGGTTTCCAGATAGAGTGAATGATGCCGAGGCTCATGTAGCACTCTTTCACATCGTCAACAATGACGCGGAGTGCTATGATGTCGTGTACATCATCAAAGTCGAGGTTCTGCTCACGCATCTTCTTGCTGAGGCTGTAAAGGTGCTTGAACCTTCCTGTGACCTCGGCGTGGATGTTCTGCTCCCTGAGTTTTTCCTCTATAATGGCGCGGGCGTTGCCTGTGTACTTGTTCCAGGCCTCCCGTTCCTTTGTTATCTGCTCGTCGAGCCATTGATACCTCTCCGGGTCCATGAACTTGAAGGCCAGGTCCTCGAGTTCGGTCTTAATCCAGCCAATGCCAAGGCGGTTGGCAAGGGGGGCGTAGATATTGAGCGTCTCCTCTGCTATGCGTTTCTGTTTTACGCTGAGGTGGTGCGAGAGGGTCCGCATGTTGTGGAGCCTGTCTGCGAGTTTTATGAGGATTACACGTATATCGCGGCTCATGGCGAGGATCATCTTTCTGTAGTTCTCAGCCTCGCGGTCCTCGCGGTTCTCAAAGGAAATACGGCTTATCTTCGTAACCCCGTCCACGAGGGCGGCTATCTCGGGGCCGAACTTCTCCTCTATCTTCTCAATGGTGGTATATGTGTCCTCCACTGTGTCATGGAGAAGCCCTGTGGCAATGGACTGCGTATCCATCTTGAGACGGGCGAGTATGCAGGAGACCTCCAGCGGGTGGACAAGATAAGGCTCTCCAGAGAGCCGCGTCTGCCCCTTGTGAACCATGGCGGAGTAGAGATAGGCCTTCTTCAGGAGTTCAATGTCTGCCTTTGGATTATAGGAGGTTACCATCTCCACTATGTCTTCAAAACGTACCATCTTCCCTGTCTCTTCCTTAAAAGTCTCTCAAACCGGCAAGAAAACCGAAGATTCTCAAACTCTGGATTCTGGAATGAATACCCGACTGAAGCGAAGCCAGCTTCTGCTGGTGCGGCAGAGGAGCTCATGAGGCGCCGGTCCACGCACAGCGTCTCAAGGCATGGCATGGTTCATTACAGAAGGCCCTGCTCTTATAACTTACCGTAAAAAAGGATTTTTTTCAACTGTCCCCAATAACGCGCCGCTCCTCCCTGCCCTCCATCCTTCCCATTATGGCCGGAAGGCCAGACCCCATCTATACCTTGCTTTAACGCCCCTAACTTGATATATTTTTCTGATGGCAAGAAGCATTTTTAGTCTCAGGCGTATACTCCTGTACGTACTCATATGCGTTGGTCTCTTCATTCTCTCCCTTGGCGGGTTTTATCTCTACCTTACATGGGGCCTTCCCGACCTTGACGCCCTCCAGAACTACCAGCCAAACCTCGTCACTCGCGTATACTCCGACGACGGCTCACTCATTGGCGAGTTCTACATCGAGCGCAGGGTCATAGTGCCCATAGAGAAGATACCCGAGCACCTGAAGGAGGCCTTTCTCGCCGCCGAGGACGCCGAGTTCTACCAGCACGAGGGCATAAGTTACGTGGGCATCATGCGGGCCTTTTACAAGAATCTCTCCGCCGGAAAGTTCGTGCAGGGCGCGTCCACCATCACTCAGCAGGTGGCCCGCGGCTTCTTTCTTACCCCCGAGCGCACCATTACGAGAAAACTCAAGGAGATGATACTTGCCAGAAGGATAGAAAAACGCCTTACAAAGGCCGAGATACTCTCGCTGTACCTCAACCAGATATACCTTGGAAACGGGGCCTATGGTGTTCAGGCCGCGGCCCAGACCTACTTTGACAAGGACGTGAAAGACCTGGACCTTGCCGAGTCTGCCCTTATAGCCGGCCTTCCAAAGGCCCCGAGCAGGTATTCACCCTATGTGAACTTCCTCCTCTCGAAGAAACGACAGGAATTTATCCTTCAGCGCATGGTGGAGGAACGCTTCATTACCTCGAACCAGGCCGACTTCGCCAAGGCCGAAAATATCGTCCTCAAGCCCTATGTCACCGGGGCCCTCTGGGTGGGTCCCTACTTCACCGAGCACGTACGGCGCTATATAGAAGATAAATACGGCGACGACATCCTCTACAAAGGCGGCCTTAACATCTTCACCACCCTTAACGTGGACCTCCAGAAGGCGGCCAATGAGGCGGTAAAAAAGGGCCTTCACGACTTTGACCGCAGGAGGGGGTACAGGGGGCCGCTTCGCTCCATTATTGACCCTGCCGAGGTCCAGGCCTTTACAGAAGATCTTGCGCGAAAGCACAAGGGCTCGCCCCTCAAGGAAGGCTCAGTTACAGAGGGCATCATAACATCCGTTGACCGGGATACCAAACGCATATACCTCGACCTTGGCGACAGGTCCGGGTACATGAACCGCTGGGGCTTTCGCTGGGCAAGGCTCTATAACCCCGACGGCTCGCCTGAGGGTAAGATTATACCCGACCCCATGCTCCTATTTCACCGGGGCGATGTAATCCTTGTGAGGGTAAGAAAGCCCGTGCCCAAGAACGGCCCCCTGCGCCTTGTGCTTGAGCAGAGGCCCCTTGCCCAGGCCTCGCTTCTGGCCATTGACCACGAGACAGGCTATATAAAGGCCATGGTAGGGGGCTCGGACTTCTCGAAGACTCAGTACAACAGGGCTGTTCAGGCCAAGCGCCAGCCCGGCTCGGCCTTCAAGCCCATAATATACTCTGCCGCCTTTGACAAGGGGCTTACCCCTGCCACCATCATCATGGACACGCCCATTGTCTTTGAGGACAAGGAAAACGCCCTTCAGTGGAGGCCCAGAAACTATGATGAACGCTTCGGCGGGCCCACCACGGTGCGAAAGGCCCTTGCAAAATCGCGAAATGTCGTTACAATTAAGATATTGAAGAAAATCGGCCTTGGATACTGCATTGACTACGCAAGGAAACTTGGCATAACCACACCACTTGCGCACGACCTCTCCCTGGCCCTTGGCTCAAGCGCCGTAACCCTCTATGACCTCACGTCCGTTTACTCCGTATTCGCCAATGGGGGCAGGAAGAGCGAGCCCATCTTCATTACAAAGATTATAGACAAGGACGGCAATGTCTTAGAGGACAACACCCCGCGGTCCACTGAGGTGATAAGCCCGCAGACAGCCTATCTCATGACAAAGATGCTCGAGGGCGTCATCGAGAACGGCACGGGCTGGCGGGCGCGGGCCCTTGAGAGGCCGGCCGCCGGAAAGACTGGCACGACTAACGGCCTTAACGACGCGTGGTTCCTCGGATACCTACCGAACCTTACGGCAGGCGTCTGGGTGGGCTATGACAACGAGAAAAAACTTGGCAGGCACGAGACAGGGTCGCGCGCGGCCCTTCCAATATGGCTCTCCTTCATGAAGGCGGCCAGCAAGGGAAAACCCGTCGAGGACTTCAAGGTCCCAGAGGGTATAGAGTTCGCAAGAGTTGACGCTGATACGGGCCAGCCTGCAACACCCTATACAAAACACGCGATATTCGAGGTCTTCAAGACAGGCACGGCGCCAACAGCCCCGGAGACTCCCTCCGCTGACACGGCACTCCCCGAGGAAGAGACGCTGCCCATGCGCGAGGACCTTGACACACAATCAACGCCGCCCCTGATACATGGGCCAAAACCAGTAAGTGAAGGCACTGATGAGACAACTCATTGACAGCCATAGTAGAAAGATAAACTACCTCCGCATCTCCATTACCGACAGGTGCAACCTCCGGTGCCTCTACTGCATGCCCGAGGAGGGCGTTACCCTGGCCCCTCCGGCGAGCATACTCCGCTATGAGGAGATACTGCGCGTGGCCCGCATAGCCGTAAGTCACGGCGTATCGAGTATCCGCGTCACAGGAGGTGAGCCCCTCGTAAGAAAGGGCATAGTAGAGTTCATAAGAGACCTTGCCGCCATCAAGGGCCTCAAGGACATCAGCCTCACAACAAACGGCGTCTCCCTTGCCGAGTTCGCCGAGCCCCTCAAAAAGGCCGGCCTCAGCCGCGTAAACGTAAGCCTTGATTCCCTTAAAAAAGACCGCTTCGCAGGCATCACACGGGCAGACCAACTTGAACGCGTGCTCCTTGGCCTTGAAGAGGCAGAGCGCGCGGGACTAACCCCTGTAAAGATTAACATGGTCGTCATAAAGGGCTTTAATGACGACGAAATCCTCGACTTTGCCCGCCTCACACGAAAAAAGCCCTATCACGTCCGCTTTATCGAGTACATGCCCTTTAATACAGAAGAAGGCTGGGACCGCGATAAATGCCTCGGCGCCGATGAGATAAAAAAAATTATCGAAAAGACAGAAGGCCCCCTTGATGAGGCAGGCCTCAGGGGCCACGGGGCAGGCCCGGCAAGACGCTTCAAGTTCAGAGGAGCCCCTGGAGAACTCGGGTTCATAAGCCCCGTAACACGCCACTTCTGCGGCGAATGCAACCGCCTGCGCCTTACGGCAGACGGAAAGATAAGACCATGCCTCTTCTCGGACGCGGAAATAGACCTCAAGACCGCCCTCAGGGACGGCTCGCCTGATAAGACAATCGAAGACCTCCTCTTCAGGGCAGTGGCCGAAAAACCAGAGGGACACCAAATAAACGAGAATATCTTCAAACGCTGCGCCCGCACCATGAGCCTCATCGGCGGGTAAGAGAAGAAGAGGGGAAAAAGAAGGCTGAGTTAGCGGGCTTTGCCCGCAAAGGATAAGAAAAAAAGAGAGAAAGGGTGTTGCTGGCTGGCTTCGCCTACAAAAGCCTTGTAGGGTGGGTGGAGCGTCAGCGAGACCCATCACGACAAAAATGGTGGGCAGTCCACCCTACCCGGCTACCCGGCTACGCCTTCACGAGTTCACCACCGGCCTCTACCCAGGCGTTGAACCCGCCAAGGAGGGCAGTAAGTAGGGTGGGCACTGCCCACCAAAAAACGGGGGCAACTGGCAGGTTGGGTCGAACGCGTAGCTAAACCCAACAAATAGGGGGATAAGAGCAAAGCCTGGCCCATACCCCACCAAAAAACGGACTCTGGCCGCTGGGAAAAAACACGTAAGATAAGCCTACCACCCCAGTTTCAAGCGCTCTGCAAGCCTCGGCGAGAGCCCTGCCTCAAGTATCTTCTCTACCGTAGCATCTATGTCGTACTCCACCCTGTGAAAGGTAACCTCCGAGGTCACGGTGTCAAAGACGGCATAGGAGCCCCGGGGGTCTTTGTCACGGCTCTGGCCAAGGCTACCGGGGTTTATAAGATAACTTGCGCCCTTCTTGAGCTTTATCGAGTTATCAAGGTTCATCCTCACGGAATCGTTGAGTCCAAGGTATGAAATTGGCACATGAGTATGTCCGAAAAAACAAATACTTAGCCCCTTTACCTTCTCAAGGAGCCTGAAGTTTCTCTGGGCATCGGCGGCACCGTATATGTAGCGGTCCGTATCGTTTATGGAGCCGTGTATGGCAAAAAATGTCCTGGCTACACGCCGCGAACGGGGTAATTTTGCCAGAAAGTCCCTGTTCTCTTTCGTGAGCACGCCGCGCGTCCACTCAATAGCGTCAGCGGCAAGGAGGTTGAAATCAGAGAGACCTTCTACACCCGCGGCGCCTGCGTCATGGTTGCCCATTACGCAGGGTATCTTCTTCTTCCTTATAATATCAACGCACTCGTTGGGACTCGCGTTGTAGCCAACGAGGTCACCGAGGCATATAATCCTCTCAACGGGATCTTTCTCTATTGACTCGAAAAATGCCGTAAGTGCCTCTAAATTGGCGTGAATGTCTGAAATTATGGCAAAACGCATAACTTATTATAAAACCTCTTTTTTTGATATTAGGAAAAGGTAGGAGTTAAACTTCTCCGCCTCAAAAACGCAAGACAACTGAAGGGAATTTAATGGAGTATTGGCTTGAAGTCATCGCCAAGGGTGGTCTGAATTCCTGTCTGCAGGGGATCTGACATGAAGTTGTCACGGCACTTCTTGCAGAGTATGAGCACGAGATCAGTGGTAAGATCCTCCACCTTTGTAAGATCCATGCTATCCATGGCGTCAAGAAAGGTATTTATCCCCTCCTCAAGGCCCTCGTCAGGATCGTCGCCTATATAGCCGTCGAAATCCGCGAAACTCCTTATCTCGACAACATATTTTAATGACTCGGGGTTGATGCTGACCCCGCAGTTCTGACAATTCAACTTTTCCATCTTATCTCGTTCCTCTAAAGATTGCCGATTACTCCACCCCTGCCACATCCTCCCCATCTGCCACCTGTGGCCATATGCCACTGCCCCCCCTTACTGCCCGTTACTATCCATCCCTCGTTCACTTACTCCCCATTTGCCCTCTTACTCCCCCCCTACTCACATGCCCATTTGCACCCACTCCTTGCCGTCGCTTAATCTTCAGCGCAGGAGAAAAACACACTCATTGTTTTGTTTAATCTTACCCGTAAAAAGGGGGAATGTCAATGCAATTGCAGATGCAAAGAACTATTAACCTGCGCTCACCTTCCAAAATTATCTCAACAGTGTTTTTGAAGAAAAAAAGGTCGTTGCTGAGATGTTTAAGGTTTAGGGGTTATCGCTCTCCAAGTGAAAAGATTCTTTATTCATGATATATTTCCAACAAAGGTAATCATCAAACATGGACATAAAAAACCTCATTGAAGATATAAAGGGCAGTCGCGAGTTCAGGGACGTGGTGCACCACGAGGTAATCCCCGCGAGGCACGCACGGCACGCCCCCTGGCCGGAGGGGATTTCGCCGGTTATAAGGGAGAAACTCTCCAAAAATGGCATAAAAGAGCCCTATCTCCACCAGTCAATGGGCATGGAGGCCCTCCTTGACGGCGCGAATGTAGTCATAATGACGCCCACTGCAAGCGGCAAGTCTCTCATATACCAGGCCCCTATTCTGCAGGCCATCCTTGACGACTCCTCTGCAACGGCACTCTACATCTCGCCCCTTAAGGGTCTGCTCCACGACCAGAAGCGCTCCTTCGATGAACTTAGGGAGGGCGTTATCGCCAATGAAGTTGAGACACGGCCCCTTAAGCGGGTCCGTCCCCTTGGCCTTGCTGAAATCTATGACGGAGACACCACGGCGTACCGCAAGAAGAAGATACGCGAGGCCCCCCCTGCCCTCATCCTTACAAACCCGGACATGGTCCATCTTTCCATAAATGCCTATCACGAGCAGTGGGCCGCGTTTCTCTCACGCCTTCGCTACGTGATAATAGACGAGATTCACACATACAGGGGCGTCTTTGGCTCTCACGTGGCAAATGTAATGAGGCGGTTCCGGCGGGTTCTTGAACGCCACAACTCTGCCCCCAGGTTCATGGCCTGCACGGCCACCATAGCAAACCCCCTTGAGCACGCCTCCATGCTCACGGGCCTTGACTTTGAACTCATCCGTGAGAACGGCGCCCCTTCCGGGCGGCGTAACTTCATCTTCATAAATCCCGCTCCCGGGCAAAGCCCCTATACCCTTGCCACAAGGCTATTTACGCGCTCCATCGCCTCTGGCCACCGCACCATAGCCTTTACGCGCGCCCGCAAGATTACGGAACTACTCTACTCATGGGTATCTCAGGGCGCGCCTGAACTCGGCGGCAAAATATCGGCCTACCGCGCGGGTTTTCTCCCTGAAGAACGGCGTGACATAGAAAAAAAACTCTTCTCAGGTGACCTTCAGGGCGTTATCTCCACAAGCGCCCTTGAACTTGGCGTGGACATTGGAGGGCTCGATGTATGCGTTCTCGTAGGCTACCCCGGGAGCGTGAACTCCACCTGGCAGATGGGCGGGAGGGCCGGAAGATCTAATCGCGATTCTCTCATCGTGCTGATTGCCCTTGAGGACGCCCTTGACCAGTACTTCATGCGAAGCCCTGGTGATTTTTTCCGAAGCCCTGTAGAGGCCGCTGTCATTGACATGGAGAACCCCGTAATACTAAAGCCCCACCTTCTCTGCTCGGCCTCGGAGACCTATCTCAAATCAACTGACAGGGTCTATGACGTGCCCGCCTACAAGGGCCTCCTTCAGGAACTTCAGTCCGAGGGAAAGGTCCGGTACTGGCAGAAGGGAGACATCTGGTACCCGAGAAAACGGTTTCCACAACGCGAGATCTCCATCAGGGCCACTGGCGCGGTATACCGCATCATAAAAAAGGGCGGCGCCCTCATAGGGGAGTCGAGTTCCAGGAAGGTCTTCCGCGACCTCCACCCCGGGGCCGTGTACCTTCACAGAGGCGCTGCCTACAGGGTTGTAAGACTGGACCTTGGGGAGAGGACGGTAACGGTTCTTCCGGCAGATGATGTAAATTACCATACAGTTGCCATAACCAATGAAGAAACCGAGATAATTTCAGTTGAAGAAAAGAAGAGGCTCAAGGCCCTCCAACTCCTGCATGGCTCCATACGGGTCACCGAAGAGGTGACGGGCTACAGGCGCAAAGAAGTCTATACCGAGAGAAACCTTGGAGAGTTTCCACTGGACCTGCCACCCACGGTCTTTACCACAAAGGCCATCTGGATGGAAGTTGACGAGGATATTCTTGAAGAGGTCCAGAAGAAAGGTTTCAACGCGGGAGGCGCCCTGCACGCCCTTGAGCACGCGGCCATCGCAACGCTTCCACTATATGCCCTCTGCGACCGCATGGACCTTGGCGGCGTAAGTTACCCCTTTAACGCGGAACTCGGCGCGCCGGCAATATTTATTTATGACGGCCATGAGGGAGGAGTTGGCCTTACAAAGAGGGGCTTTTACTCTGTCCGCGAGTGGTTCGCGTCCACCCTTAAACTCATGGACGAGTGCGCCTGCGATGTATCCTGCCCGGCCTGCACACAGGATCCCTGGTGCGGTAACGGCAACGAACCACTGGATAAACGCGGGGCCATAATGATACTTAAAAGATGGCTTGAGTAAAGAAGAAGAAGAAGAAGAAGAAGAAAGGGTTAGCGGGCTTGGCCCGCGAAAGGACAAGAAAGAACGGAAAAAGAGTTGACTTTGTGGACTTGGCCCGCAAAAAGACAGAAAGATTTCCTTACTTTCTTTTAGAAAAAAGAAAGTAAGACAAAGCAAACCAGTACCAGCGGCCTCTGGCCGCTGGGGGTGTAATCAAAAAAAATCAGTCTTCTTGCGTGAGTACTACCCTGTTTCTCCCCTCTTCCTTTGCCCTGTAGAGGGCCTTATCGGCCCTGTCGATAAAGACATCTACCTTCTCCCCATCTTTACGCAGTGCCCCTCCTATACTTACTGTGATCTCGATGCTTGTGCCCTCGAAAATAAAAGGCTCACCTGCAATGGTCTCCCTCACCCTCTCGAATACCAATTTGGCAGTATCAAGGGAGGTTTTTACGAGAATAAGGAGAAATTCTTCTCCGCCGTAACGGCCAAGCACATCATAGGGACGCACGCTTGCGAGGACGCGCCTCACGAACTCCTTTAAGACCTCATCACCAGCGTTATGTCCATGAGTGTCGTTTACTTTTTTAAAAAAATCAATATCAAGCATGGCGATGGAGAGAGGATTACCCTCACGTTCAGCCCGGGACATCTCGGCATGTAGTCTCTCAAGAACAGCCCTTCTGTTGAATATCCCCGTAAGCGCGTCGTGCATCGAGAGTTCACGCAACTTGTTCTTGGCCTCAAGAAGCGCCTGTTGTAGCTCCACTATCCTTCGCCCTGCCTTGAGACGGACATTGAGTTCCTGCATATTATATGGTTTTGTCACATAGTCGTCGGCACCGGCGGTCATGCCCTCTACTACGTCCTCTGCTTCGGAACAACCCGTAAGGAGAATTATGTAGGTATAAAAGTCCTCGCCCTTGGTCTCCTCGGCCTCCCTCACCTTTTTACATATCTCAAGCCCATCCATACCAGGCATGAGCCAGTCAAGAATAACGAGATGAGGGGGGTCGGCCCCTGAGAGGGCCTCCATTGCCTCATGCCCGTCAGCCACGGCCTGGACCTCTAAACCCCACTTCTTGAGATTGGCCTTAAGTATCATGCGGGAGGTCATGTCATCTTCTGCTACAAGTACTTTCACGGCAGTGTCCTCTTCTTGAAGATTCGGATTTGCACCGCGGTCCTGATTCTAATGATTCAGGCTTAATAGCAAATTCAATCTCCCCCAAATTCAGGACCTATAAAGTTCCTGAAATCATCGAGGGCCCTCTCGAGTTTTTTTATCTCTTCCGCGGCCAGACCGAGGTCTTCGGCTTTGCCCGACTTCTCGACCTTAAAGGCAATATCTCGCATCTTGACGGCCCCAACATTGGCTGAGGCTCCCTTTATAGTATGACCTATTCTCCGCACATCTTCGGTATCTTCATTCTCAAGAGCGGTCTTTAGAGAGAATAACTGCCTGGGCATATCCTCAATAAAGCCCCTTAGAATATCTCTTGCAAGGTCCTCATCACCCATGAGGCGCTCGAGGAAACCAGACTTATCAAAGACATCACCAGCCTTAGGCTGAAACAGCGTCTTTGTATCAAACACTGCCCCTGACTCCCTCTTGATGAACTTCTTTATTGCCGCGTCCAGTTCATCGGGGTTAACGGGCTTGGAGATATAATCATCCATGCCCGCCTCAAGGCATTTCTCGCGGTCGCCCTTCAGGGCGTTGGCGGTCATGGCGACAACGGGAATATCCACGTTCTTTACCTTGGAGGCAGGGTTACGTATGGCGCGCGTGGCCTCATAGCCGTCCATCTCGGGCATCTGACAGTCCATGAGAACAAGGTCATAGGGCACTTTCTCGAGGGCACTAAGGACCTCAAGGCCATTTGCCACGGAATCGGCCCTATAGCCCAGCTTCTCAAGGATCTTAAGAGCCACTTTCTGGTTCACGTCATTATCGTCGGCAACGAGTATCCTGACTCTGCGTTTCTTAATCTCCTTGATGGTGTGTCTGGTGATTATGGGCCGTTTAAGAGACTTATCCATGGACACGCCAAGGGTGGTAACGAGGCAATCATAGAGCCTGGACTGTTTCACAGGCTTGGTAAGGTAGGCGGAAAAGCCAACTGACTCAAGGAGCCTGGCGTCTCCCTTTTTCCCCACAGAAGTCATCATCACAAGGAGTGTGTCTTTTATAAGCGCGTCTGACTTCACCTTTCTGCCAAGGGTCTCGCCGTCCATCTCGGGCATCTGCATATCCAAGATGGCAACGTCATAAGGCTCATTCCTTGTTGCCGCATCGCGGAGCATGGAGAGGGCCGTAGGACCGTCAGGCGCCTCACCGGCGCGGCATGACCATGAACTGAGGATTACATGGAGGAGTTTCCTGTTAGTCGCGTTATCATCCACTATGAGGAATCTTTTACCTCTAACATCAGAGGTAGGAAGCTCCTGAGTGATGCTTCCCGATGGTTGTTTCTCGAACTCAGCCGTAAACCAGAAGGTCGAGCCCTCACCCTCGGAACTCCTTGCATTAATTTTTCCGCCCATTAACGCTACAAGTTGTTTCGAGATGGCAAGGCCAAGGCCCGTGCCTCCAAACTTCCGTGTAGTCGAGGCGTCGGCCTGGGTAAAGGGCTCGAATAGTTTGTCTATCTTGTCCGGTGGTATTCCTGTTCCCGTGTCTTTTACCTCAAATAGTATCTCGGCTGTCTTCTCGTCTTCTCTACCAAGGGTTACGTTTATGACGACTTCGCCTTCACCCGTAAACTTAATGGCATTACCGGCAAGGTTTATAAGTATCTGGCGTATCCTTCCCGGGTCTCCACGAAGAAGCGAGGGAACATCAGGGGCTATCATGGAGACAAACTCAAGGCCCTTGGCATGCGCGCGTATGGCAAGAAGGTCGGCCACGTCCTCAATAGTAGTGCGAAGATCAAAATCCAGTATCTCAAGCTCCAGTTTGCCGGCCTCTATCTTGGAAAAATCAAGTATGGAGTTTATTATGGTAAGGAGGGCGTCGCCGCTCATCCTCACGGTCTCGGCGAATTCGCGTTGCTCGGCCGTAAGGTCTGTGTCAAGGAGAAGCCCTGTCATGCCTATGACACCGTTCATGGGTGTGCGAATCTCGTGGCTCATATTGGCAAGGAACTCGCTCTTCGCGCGATTGGCCTCCTCGGCGGCCTGCTCAGCCTTCTTAATCTCTGTAATGTCAGACATAATCAGGCCGACGCCCTCGCCGGCCTTGAAGGCGTTAATAATAAAATGAGTCTCCTCCTCAAGTGTACTCCGGATAAAGTCTCCCTGATGGTAGGGCTCACCGGTCTTTATTGTCGTCAAAAGACCTGTGGTTATGCCGTAGTTCTCAAACCCCGGGAAGAGCTTGCCGATATAAACGCCCATGGCCTCGTCCCTGGAGACACCGGCCATCGTCAGCCCGCGTTCATTAATGAGTATGACATTAAGTCCAGGGTCGAGGATGGCGAACATGTCTGTAGCACTGTTCATGAACCCCTTTAGACGCTCTTCACTCTTGCGGATGATGACCGAGGTCTTTCTCCTTATCTTCATGTCCTTGATTAAGATAAAAAGGATGTACGCGGTTACGGCAAGTACGACAAGGAGAACCACAAGAGTCAGTATGAAATCACGAGAGGCCTTACCAGAGAGGCCTTTAGTCATAATAAAAAGTTTTTTGTTAAGATGTATGCTGATTTTATTCAGAAGCTCAATCTTTCTGGAGATGGTATCAAACCATTCGATTCCAGTTATTCCCTTGAGGTCTCCGCCAGGACCGCCTGTGAGGACAACCTCACGCATACTGGCCAACTTCTGTATGACCGGTCCCTTCACAGTATTATTAAACAAATCTACCGTATCCTTGTCGGCGTCATGAAGGAAGAACTCATAGAGGACTTCCTCACGGGCGATTAAACCGGTGAACCGGTCATAAGTCTTGGCATCGAACCTTCTGGCCGAGAATCCAGCGGCGCCGACGGCGCGCTCTTGTCCAACGTTTTCTTTATAATGAAGGAAGCTCACATAGGTGTTTATTTGCCGGGCTACTGATGTATTAGAAGTGTTTTGACCTGCCGTGACAACGACATCGAATATCTCGTTTATGGCATCCGTATAGTAGGCGAACATCTTGTCAAGAGGAATGGCTCTCGCGTCCACGCGGCTTCTAATCCTATCGATGGAGCGAATCTGAGATGCGGCATTTCTTATGGATTGCATAATCGCATCATTAATGTGCATTGATTCAATCGGCTTTATGGCAAGACGTATATTACTTATCGTATTGTCTGTCTTCCGGCGCTGGGAGATTAGCCTTGTCCTGAACTCGTCCTCGCCGCGTGCCATAAAAGAAGTGGTAAGGCCCCGCTCAACCTGAAGAGAATCTACGACCTTGCTGAATTCATCTATCAATCCCATAAGGACATGGTTTTTTTCCATCTCATGGGAAATGTGCCACTGTTGAACGGCGCTATTGATAGAAAACCAGAAGAGTCCGGCAAGGGGCAATATAACGGCTATGATTATCCGTCTGTATATTAGTTTGCTCTCAGGCATGATAACATCTCAATAGACAAAATGTGTGGAAGCGGGTTTTTTTAACGAATATAGGGAACAGTTTTTTAATAGAGAACGGCTTTTTTTTTGGAGAGACTCATTCTCCCAAAAGGGGGTTTTCAGACGTCAATGGACACACTATAATACATTCACCTATTATTGTTGTCAATTTAGTTTTTCGTGATTATTGTTACACATACCTTGAGAATGGGCAAAAATTAAGAGCCCCCTTTTAATAAAGGGGGCTCTTAGGCACAAAATATGAAAAAAAATTAATCGAGCGTTTTCTTCTTGAGCCTTACGGGCTCATCTTCACCGCTGTACTCGGCCTGAGTCTCTGGCTCTGGCTCTTCGCCGCCTATCTTCCGGAGTTCATCGGCAACAGCGTCTCCCATCTCAGAGCATGAGACGAGTCTTGTGTCTTTCTTGGTCTCATCATATATGTCGGCAGTACGGAGCCCGGCCTCCAGGACGGCCTCAACGGCCTCTTCAATGGCCGTTGCAGGTTCTTCCATGTTGAATGAATAGCGCATCATCATGGCCGCGCTGAGTATGGTGGCAAGGGGGTTTGCCTTGTTCTGTCCCGCGATGTCAGGGGCCGAACCGTGTATGGGCTCGAACATGGAGCGGTTTCTTATGGGGCCCAGCGAGGCAGATGGTATAAGCCCTATGGAGCCAGTGAGCATGGAGGCCTCGTCGGAGAGTATATCCCCAAAGGTGTTTTCCGTAACAATTACGTCGAACTGCGAGGGGTTACGTACAAGTTGCATGGCGCAGTTATCCACATACATGTGTGAGAGTTCCACGTCAGGGTATTCCTTGCCCACTTCCGTGACAACGTCTCTCCAGAGTTCCGTAGACTCAAGGACATTGGCCTTGTCCACGCTCACGACCCTCTTGTCTCTAAGGCGCGCTACCTCAAAGGCCACAACGGCTATCCTCTCTATCTCGGTGGAGGTGTAGGTAAGGGTATTGGTGCCCTTTCGGACGCCGTCGCCAAGGTCCTCCACGCCTCGCGGCTCGCCGAAGTAGAGCCCTCCCGTGAGTTCGCGCACAACGAGGATGTCCACGCCGCGCACGACCTCTGGCTTCAGCGTTGAGGCATCAATGAGAGAGTCGTAAATCTTGGCGGGCCTGAGGTTAGCGAATAGGGCCAGTTCCTTTCTGAGTTTAAGGAGCGCCCTCTCGGGCCTTATGGAGTAATCAAGGCCCTCCCACCTGGGGCCCCCAACGGCGCCGAGGAATATGGCATCGCTCCTGAAGGCTATGTCCAGCGTGTCGTCGGTAAGTGGCACGCCAAACTCGTCAATGGAGGCGCCGCCCACGAGGGCCTCCTCCATGGTCCAGACTATATTGAACTTTTTTCCCAGAACTCTCAGTGACTTCAGCGCCTCGTCCACGATTTCGGGACCAATGCCGTCGCCCTTGAGCACAGCTATCTTGAACCTCTTCACAATGAGTTCTCCTGAATTACGTTATTTTATTTTCGTGAGTGCCTCCGAGGTCTCTCTTCCTCAGAAGTCATCTCCATCACCTGCTGAGATCTTCTTCAGCGACTCGATAAACATATCAAGTCCGCTAAGCGGGACCACCACGGTGCTCTTCCTGTCATTGGAGAGTTCGGCTATCTGCATGAACCTTCCCCTGCTGTTCTCGCGAAGGTCCACAAAAAGGGTCTTATTCTCTATGTGAAGTTTATCGCTTGCTATTATTCTGCTTCTCGTTCCCTCTCTCATTTCATTCCCCTCTTCTTTTTAATTGATTGTAGAAGCCCACCGGAGCCGAGCAGTTCCTGCATAAAAGGCGGAATTGGCCGGGCCTTAAAGGTCTTCTTCTGCGTGATATTGCGGATTACACCCCTGTCCATATCCACTTCAAGTATATCGCCGTCTTTCGAGGCGTCGTGGGCTTCAGCGGACTCGAGTATGGGGAGCCCCATGTTAAAGGAATTTCTGAAAAAAATCCTCGCGAAACTCTCGGCTATTACGCAGGCCACGCCAGAGGCCTTGATGGCAATGGGGGCGTGCTCGCGCGAAGAACCACAACCAAAGTTTTTTCCCGCAAGGATTATATCGCCTTTTTTTACCTTTGAGGCAAAGGCCGGGTCTTCGTCCTCCATGCAGTGTTTGGCGAGTTCCGCAGGGTCGGATGTGTTAAGATACCTTGCCGGAATTATCCTGTCCGTGTCTATGTCAGAGCCGTACTTCCAGACCCTTCCCCTGAACTTCATCTTTTGTTCCCCTTTTTTTTAATTTGACAGATTGAGTATATTTTTTTCAATGGGCAGTGCCCACCGATTGGTTTTCTTTGTCTTACTTTCTTTTTTCCAAAAGAAAGTAAGAATATCTTTTTTCTTCTGGCGGGCAGTGGCCGCCCTATCCTACCCTTCTTTCATCTTCCTGTCTTCTGGCGGGCAGTGCCCACCCTTCCTCCCTCCCCCTTCTTTCATCTTCTTTAGTATCAGGCCTTTTCCGCTGTTACGAGTTGGAGGGTTCCCTTGAGGAGGAACCTTCTGTTGAAGTTCTTGAATCCCTCGTGCCTGAGGAGGGACTGAATATCTCCTCTGAGCCAGTACTCCACCTCGCTACCCTCGGTAAAGAGGTGTATGAGGTGTTGAATTGTCCCGGCGAGCCCCCTGCCCCTATAATAATCCTCTATTACGAGCCGCCCGCCGCGCTCAAGTACCCTTGCGGCTTCTCTTACGGCCGATTTTGTTACTTCAGGGGGCACCTCATGGAGGCCCAGGCAGACAAGGACCCGTTCAAAGGAGGCGTCTTTAAATGGGAGCGATGCCGAGTCGCTCCTGACGATGCCCATGCTCGCGCCTTTCTTTTTAGCCTTTTCAGCGGCTACCCTCAGCATGGGGCCGCTCAGGTCTGTGGCAAAGGCCCTTGCCCCGCGGCTTTCAGCAAGGAGAGCGAGCGTTGCCGTTCCGGCGAAGATTTCAAGGGTCTTTTTGCCCTCAAGGGGCATGGCCTCATTTATGAAGGCCTCTCGAAGGCGTCCCTCGCCGCCTATGAAGAGGCCCGCGAACCAGAGACCAAGGTCGTAAAAGGGGGCCGCAATATCAAAGTCAATGGAGCGTGACGGGAGTCTTTTCCTGCCCTCTTTTCCCATTTTTTTTATGGAGGCGCTTTTTATCGTTGGCGGCGCGCCCTGCCCACCTTGCCCCTGGCCAAGCCCTCGGGCCAATCCCCCCAAGACGCTTTAAGTTGGCCTCCAAGGGGCAGAAGCCCCCTCCCCCCCTCCCCTCAGGCGGCCTTCTTGCCGAGGACCTCGTCGGGGTGGGCTATATAGCCCTTAATGGCCGAGGCCGCGGCAACAGCGGGGTTGGAGAGATAGACCTCGCTCTTCGGGTGACCCATGCGGCCTACAAAGTTCCGGTTCGTAGTGGCAATGGCGCGCTCGCCCTCGGCTAGTATTCCCATGTGACCGCCAAGGCATGGCCCGCAGGTGGGCGGGCTGATGACTGCGCCTGCGTCGGTAAAGATACGGAAGTAACCGCGCCTCAGGGCCTCGCTGTAAATCATGGGAGTCGCCGGGATTATTATAAGCCTTACATAGGGAGCGACTTTTCTGCCCTTCAGGATGCGCGCGGCAACGGCAAGGTCCTCTATCCTGCCGTTGGTGCAGGACCCGATGATGCTCTGGTCTATCTTTACGCGCCCTATCTCGCTGATATTCTTCGTGTTTTCAGGTAGAGACGGCAGGGCCACCTGGGGCTCTATTTTAGAGGCGTCTATCTCGATTACATCAGTATACTCTGCATCGGGGTCTGAAGCGAAGAAGGTATACTTTCTCTCCGCCCGGTCCCTTACATACTCCTCAGTCACTTTATCGGGCGGGATTATGCCGTTCTTGGCGCCAGCCTCAATGGCCATGTTGCACATGGAGAGCCTCGACTCCATGGTAAGGGCGCTGATGGTTTCCCCTGTGAACTCCATGGCCCGGTACAGGGCTCCGTCAACGCCTATCCTGCCAATGACGTTAAGGATAAGGTCCTTTCCCGATACCCACCTCTGGAGTTTGCCGTTAAAGACGAACTTCATGGATTCAGGGACCTTGAACCAGAGTTCCCCTGTTATCATGGCCGCGGCAAGGTCAGTGGAGCCAACGCCAGTGGCAAAGGCGCCGAGGGCCCCGTAGGTGCAGGTATGAGAGTCCGCGCCTATGACCACGTCGCCAGGCACTACAACGCCCCGCTCGGGCAATAGGGCGTGCTCAACGCCCACGTCGCCGCCCTCGTAATAGTGCGAAAGATGGTGCTTTTTCGCGAACTCGCGGAGCACCTTCACCTGCTCGGCGGACTTTATGTCCTTATTCGGTGTAAAGTGGTCAGGCACAAGGACAACCCTGTTCCTGTTGAAGACCTTCTTGGCCCCTGTCTCGTTAAAACCCCTTATGGCGATTGGGGCCGTGATGTCGTTCCCAAGGGCAATGTCCACGCGGGCGTTTATGAGGTCACCGGGCTGGACACGCTTCAGCCCGGCGTGACGGGCAAGTATCTTCTCGGTTATGGTCATGGCTGACATTGAAATTCCCCTTTAAAGAAAATTGATAACATTTTGATATTAAGGATGAAAAATGTTGGCGCAAGGCTTACATCCCTTTAGCCGTAGGGTGGGCTGTGCCCACCAAAATGTAGGATGGGTAAAGCAAAGCGAAACCCATCAAATCAGGTAACGCGGCCCTACACCCCGCCCGTGGTCTTCTGGTGTTTTCTGTACTCGAGCCTGTTAAGGGCGTTCACATAGGCCTTGGCGCTTGCTATGATAATGTCTGTGTGCGCCCCCTGACCAAGGGCCACAAGGCCGCCCTCTTCTATGCGCACCGTCACCTCGCCCTGCGCGTCCGTTCCGCCCGTGATGGCGTTCACAACATATTTAAGGAGTTTGCTCTCAGTGCCAGTTATCTTCTTTATGGCCCTGTATGCCGCGTCCACAGGGCCGTCGCCCTCCACGCTCTCCTTAATCACCTTGCCGTTAACCTTCATCTCCACCGTGGCCACGGCCTGCGTGGCCGTGCCGCTATGAACATCAAGGGATAAGAGGCTGTAGGCCTCCCTGTGGTCCATCCTTAGGACCTCGTCCTGCACTATGGCCTCGATATCCTCGTCAAAGACCTCCTTTTTCTTGTCCGCAAGGACCTTGAACCTCAAGAAGGCCTTCTGCAGGTCATCGCCGCTTATATCATACCCAAGTTCCCTTATGCGCTCAGCAAAGGCGTGCCTTCCAGAGTGCTTGCCCATTACAAGGGTGGAGCGCGCGAGGCCCACGGATTCAGGACTCATTATCTCATAGGTGGTCTTTTCCTTCAAAAGGCCGTCCTGGTGTATACCCGATTCATGGGAAAAGGCGTTCTCGCCCACTATGGCCTTGTTTGGCTGAACAGATATGCCCGTAATGCCGCTTACAAGGCGCGAACTCGGATAAATCTGCTCGGAGTTGATATTTGTCTCAAGCCCGAGAGCTTTCCCATGGGTCCTGAGTATCATTACGACCTCTTCAAGGGAGGCGTTTCCTGCGCGCTCGCCAATGCCGTTTATGGTGCACTCCACCTGTCGGGCCCCGTTTATCACGGCCTCAAGGGAGTTGGCCGTGGCAAGGCCAAGGTCGTTATGGCAGTGCACGGAGATTACGGCCTTCTCGATGCCCGCGACATGGCGCTTGATTCCGGCAATAAGCGCGCCAAAGGTGTCGGGAAGCGCGTAGCCCACTGTGTCGGGTATGTTGAGCGTGGTGGCCCCGGCCTCGATTACGGCCTCGAGGACCTCGTAAAGGTACTCGGGCTCGCTCCTTGAGGCGTCCATGGGAGAAAACTCCACGTCTTCAACGTACCCACGGGCGCGTTCCACCATCTCAACGGCCCGTTTCCTTGCCTCAGCGCGGCTCATCCTGAACTGATACTTGAGGTGAATATCCGACGTTGAAATAAAGGTGTGAATACGCACCCTTGGCGCGCCCTTCAGGGCCTCTGCCGCACAATCCACGTCCTCGGGCTTTGCGCGGGCAAGGCTCGATATGACAGGCCCCTCTACCTCATGGGCTATCTTTCTTATGGCCTCAAAGTCCCCCGGGGAACTATAGGCAAAACCCGCTTCTATTACATCCACGCCGAGACGGGCAAGTTGAGCGGCCACGACAAGTTTCTCGTCAACCGTCATGGAGGCCCCTGGCGACTGCTCGCCGTCCCGAAGCGTTGTATCCAGTATCGTGACTCTTTCCATGCTAATTACTTACCTCTTTAAGGACTTAAAAGTCTCGAAAATAGCGCCGCGTCCCTGCGCCGCTGGAAAGTCTGAGTTTATCAAACTTTCCTCATGTATGGTTTGTAATTTCCTTTTTGTCTTTTTCCCTGTCCCTGGTCCCTGCGCGTGCCTTTTTCTTTCTCCTCTCAATGAGCCATGTGATTGGCCCCGAGGCCGCGTACCCGAAAAACAGGAGAAAGAGCGTAACCGGAGGCTCGGCGGTTATGACCACCATGAGGAATATTAGCCCAACAAGGAGCCTGAAGGGCATCCTGCGCTTGAGATTGAGTTCTTTAAAACTGTAGAACTTTATATTGCTTATCATGAGGAAGGCGAGCATGTAGACGAGTATGAGAACCGTCACGTGCTTGGCCATCTCCTGCCCCCTGCCAAGGGAATAAAAAAGAAGCACCGTGGAGGCCACAAGCGAGGCCGCCGCTGGTATGGGCAGGCCATTAAAGCGCCTGGACTCAACAGTGGATATCTGCACATTAAAACGCGCGAGCCTCAGGGCCCCGCAGACAACGTAGAGAAAGGCCGCGAGCCAGCCGTATCTGCCAAAGGGTCTGAGCGCCCAGGTGAAAATAAGGATACCCGGCGCGAGCCCAAAGGCAACGAGGTCGGCAAGTGAGTCGTACTCCGCGCCGAACTTGCTCGTCGTGCCCGTAAGGCGTGCCGTCCTGCCGTCAAGACCGTCTATTACGGCTGAGATGAGTATGGCGATGGCCGCGTGGTCAAACCTTCCGTCAATACAGGCCACTATGGCGTAAAAGCCACCGAGGAGGCTCATGCTCGTGAGGAGGTTCGGGAGAAGGAATATACCCTTCCTGAGGTTCCTCTTCTTCTTGCCACCGCCCTTTACCGGGCGTCTCAGTTCCCTGTCTCTCATGTCCAGTACCCCAGAATTGAAGTTCCGGCGCTTACCCTGTCGCCTATCCTGACGGCAACGCGCGACCCCGGCGGCAGGTAAACGTCAAGCCTTGAACCAAACCTTATAAGCCCGAAACGCCTGCCCCGTGTAATCACCATTCCTTCTTTAAGCCTGCAGACGATGCGTCGTGCCACAAGACCGGCTATCTGGTTGAATACAAAGACCTCGCCGCCCTCTCCCCTTGCTATTACGGCGTTCTGCTCGTTTTCGAGGCTGGCCTTGTCGAGGTTCGCGGAGAAGAACTTGCCGGGGTTGTATTGTATCTTCTCCACCCTGCCCGAGGCCGGCACCCTGTTCACATGAACATTGAAGAGGCTCATGAAGATGCTTATCTTCATGGCCTCACCATTGGTAAAGCGGTTTTCCCTGACTCTCTCCACGATGATTACACGCCCGTCGGCAGGACTCACTATGGCAGAGGGGTCTTCGGGGACTTTCCTCTCCGGGTCCCTGAAAAAGGCAACCACAAAGATGAAGAGACCGAAAAAGACGATGCCAATGGGCCATGAACGAGTAGCCCAGAAGAGGATAACGTCAATGACAAGGGCAATAGCCATGAAGGGATAACCCTCCCTGGCAAGGGGTATCCTGAAGCCCGTTGGCCGTCCCTGCCCACCACATCCCCCTTGGCCCCCTTCGCCCCTTGGCCCCTTCCGACCACCCTGCTCCCTCTTCTCTCCTTCGGCAACATTCATGGCCGGAAAGAGGGACTAATTCTTCTCCCTGTCAACTATCTTGCCGCTACTGAGCCAGGGCATCATTGCGCGGAGTTTCGTGCCGACTTCCTCGACGGGGTGGTTCTCGCCCCTTCTGCTCAAGGCGTTGAAGACGGGTTTATTGACCTTGTTCTCGAGCATCCACTCGCGGGCAAAGGCCCCGGACTGGATTTCATCGAGGATTTTCTTCATCTCCTTCTTGGTCTCTTCCGTAATGACGCGAGGCCCACGGGTAAGATCGCCGTAGCGGGCCGTGTTGCTTATGGAGTAGCGCATATTGGAGATGCCGCCCTCGTAAATAAGGTCTACTATGAGTTTTGTCTCATGGAGGCACTCGAAGTATGCCATCTCAGGGGGAAAACCCGCCTCGGTAAGGGTCTCGAAGCCCGCCATGATAAGGGCGCTTATGCCCCCGCAAAGGACGGCCTGCTCGCCGAAGAGGTCGGTCTCGGTCTCGCACTTGAAGGTGGTCTCTATGATGCCCGCCCTTCCGCCGCCTATGCCAGAGGCGTATGCAAGGCCAACGTCAAGGGTGTCGCCAGAGGGGTCCTGATGAACGGCCACGAGGGTCGGCACGCCGCCGCCCTTTGTGAACTCGTGGCGCACAAGGTGGCCGGGCCCCTTTGGGGCCACCATGAAGACGTTTACGTCAGAGGGCGGCACAATCTGACCGAAGTGAATATTAAACCCATGGGCAAAGGCAAGATAGGCGCCCTTCTTGAGGTTCGGGGCCACTTCGTTCTTGTATATATCGCCCTGCGTCTCATCAGGGGTTAGTATCATGACAACATCGGCGCCGGCAACGGCCTCTGGGACCTCTTTAACGTCGAGACCGGCGTTGACGGCCTTTTTCCACGACGCACCGTCCTTCCTGAGCCCTACTACAACGTTAACACCGCTGTCCTTCAGGTTCTGCGAATGTGCGTGCCCCTGGCTTCCAAAACCTATGACAGCAACGTTCTTATCGCGTATATTTCCAAGTTCCGCGTCCTTGTCGTAAAAAACCTTCATTCAAAAAACCTCCTCTTATTATATGAAAGCCGCTAACGCGCGGCTCATGTCCCCTGTAACAAGGACACTTAAGACCATAAAAAAGACGTTATCTCTGCTTGGGGCTCCGGGCCACCACGAGGCTCCCTGTGCGCGCTATCTCCTTTATGCCAAAGGGCCGGAGTAGATCGGTAATGGCCTGTATCTTATCACAGTCGCCTGTAATCTCTATGGTGTAACTCCGGGGACTGATGTCCACTATCCTGCCCCTGAAGATTTCCACGATGCTAAGTATCTCGGCCCTGTTCTCGGCCTTGGAAGAGACCTTTATCATGGCGAGTTCGCGCTCAATGTGCTCTTCCTTGGTAAAGTCATGGACCTTGATTACGCTGATGAGTTTATTTAACTGTTTGTTGACCTGCTCAATTACCTTGTCGTTACCGCGCGTAATGATGGTCATGCGCGAGACGGAGGGGTCCAGCGTCTCGGCCACGGTAAGGGACTCGATGTTAAAGCCCCGGCCCGAGAAGAGGCCAGAAATCCTGGAGAGAACCCCGAACTCATTGGTAACAAGCACTGAGATGGTATGGCGCAATCTTATCCTCCTGAGAAAATATTCATGACAGGACGAAGTTACACAAGGAGCATCTTGTTAATGGGCTGCCCTGCCGGGACCATGGGATAGACGCCCTCAAAGGGCTCGACGCGAAAGTCCATTATAACGGGGCGGTCCTTTATCTTGAGGGCCTTTTTAATTGTCTTTTCCACATCGTCGACTTCTGTAATGAGGAACCCCGCGGCCCCATAGGACTCGGCGAGTTTGACGTAATCCGGCGCAACGGACATGCAGGTATGGGAGTATCTCTTATCATAGAAGAGTTCCTGCCACTGGCGCACCATGCCAAGGACCATGTTGTTAAGTATGGCCACCTTCACGGGAAGGCGGTACTGCACCGCGGTGGCGAGTTCCTGTATGTTCATCTGTATGGAGCCGTCGCCGGCTATGTCTATGACCGTCTTCCTGGGGAAGGCTATCTGCGCTCCTATGGCCGCCGGGAAGCCATACCCCATGGTTCCGAGCCCGCCCGAGGTGAGGAAGGTGCGGGGTTTCGCGAACTTGAAGAACTGGGCGGCCCACATCTGGTTCTGCCCCACCTCTGTGGTGATGATGGCGTCTCCCTTTGTGACCTCATAGAGTTTTTCTATGACGTACTGTGGCTTTATCCGGCCCTCTTTGCTCATCTCATAGGTAAGGCCGTGCTCGCTGGCCCACTTGTCTATCCCGGCCCTCCACTCGCTTATGCCTTCCCTGTACTTTTTAAGTTCCGCAGGCTTTGGCAGGGCCTTGAGCATGTCCTTTAAGACCTTCTTCACGTCTCCCACAATTGGAATATCCACCCTTACGTTCTTGCTGATAGACGTTGGGTCAATGTCTATATGCACCACGCCTGCGTATGGCGCGAACTCGGCTATCTTCCCGGTTACGCGGTCGTCAAAGCGAGACCCTATGGCGATGAGGCAGTCCGTGTCCGTAACGGCCATGTTGGCGGCGTATGTTCCGTGCATTCCGAGCATTCCAAGAAAGAGCGGGTGCGTCCCCGGAAAACCACCAAGGCCCATGAGCGTGGTGGTCGTGGGGATGCCGAGTTTTTCGGCAAAGGCACGGAGTTCCTTCGAGGCATTTGAGAGAAGGACGCCACCGCCTGCGTAGACAACAGGGCGCTTTGACTTCAGGATAAAGTCAAGTGCCTTCCTGACCTGCCCCGGGTGGCCCTTGTACGTTGGCTGGTAACTGGGAATGACGACCTTTTCCGGGTAGTTGAAATCAGCGCTCGTGGTAAAGACGTCTTTTGGTATATCCACGAGCACAGGGCCGGGCCTGCCTGTTGTGGCTATATAAAAGGCCTCTTTTATTATCCTTGCAAGGTCTCTAACGTCCTTTACGAGGTAGTTGTGCTTTGTGCATGGCCTTGTAATGCCGACGATGTCGGCCTCCTGAAAGGCGTCGTTGCCTATGAGGGCAGTTGGGACCTGTCCGCTGAAGACCACCATGGGTATGGAGTCCATGTATGCCGTGGCGATTCCCGTGACCGTGTTCGTGGCCCCTGGCCCCGAGGTGACAAGGACAACGCCGGGCTTACCTGTGACGCGCGCGTAACCGTCAGCCATGTGCACGGCGCCCTGCTCGTGGCGGACGAGTACATGCTCGAGAGGCGCGTCATAGAGTTCGTCATAGACAGGGAGCACGGCCCCTCCGGGAAAACCGAAGATGGTCTTTACGCCCTCTTTTTTAAGGCACTCGATGAATATCCTGGCGCCTGTCATTTTTTTGTTTTTTGTCATGATAAGGGCCTGTTTAAGTACTTATCGGGCAGTTTTTTTGGTGGGCAGTGCCCACCATACGAGCCTTTTTTGTTGGGTTTCGCTTACGCTCCACCCATCCTACAAGTTTTTCCAGCGGGCGTAGCCAGCTGGCATTAATTTTCTTTGTCTTACTTTCTTTTTTAAAAGAAAGTAAGGAAATCTTTTTTCTTTTTGGCGGGCGAAGCCCGCCACTTAACCTTCTTCTTTTTTTTCTTTCTACTTCTGCACGGCTCCTGTATAGGCCGAGGTGACGTTACGGGCGTACCTACTGAGCCAGCCCTTTTTTATCTTCGGCGCCGGGGGACGCCACGTCTTTTTACGTCTTTCAAGTTCTCCCTCGGCCACCCGGAGTTCAAGGGTGCGTTTATGGATGTCCATCTCTATGAGGTCTCCATCTTTTACAAGGGCTATGGGGCCTCCCTCCATGGCCTCTGGCGAGATATGGCCTATGCAGGGTCCCCGCGTGCCGCCGGAGAATCGTCCGTCTGTAAGGAGGGCCACTGTATCACCGAGGCCCATGCCCATGAGTGTTGCCGTCGGGGCGAGCATCTCGCGCATTCCGGGGCCGCCTTTTGGCCCTTCATAGCGGATTACTATGCAGTCGCCCTTTTTTATTTTCTTGCCGAGTATGGCCTTCATGGCCTTTTCTTCTGAGTCGAATACACGTGCCCGACCCGAAAAACGCATCATGGCACTGCTGACGCCCGATTGTTTCACAACGGCCCCAAGCGGCGCGATATTGCCCTTGAGGACGGCTATTCCCCCTTCCTTGTGATAGGGTTTTTTAAGGGGACGGAGAACGTTTTCATCTATGTAGTCCACTGCCGCGGTAATGGCCTTTATGCGTTTACCCGATACCGTGGGGTTGTCTTTTATAGAGTCCTTGAGTCTTGAGAGCACGGCCCCTATGCCCCCTGCCCAGTGCAGGTCCTCGAGGTAATAATCGCCAACAGGCTCAAGGGAGGCGATGTGGGGCGTGGTCTTGCTGATGGTATCAAATAGTTCAAGGGGAAGTTCCACCCCTGCCTCGTGGGCGATGGCAAGGAGGTGGAGCACCGTGTTCGTGGAGCCCCCGAGGGCCAGGTCAACGCGTATGGCGTTCTCAAAGGCCGCCTTTGTGAGTATCTTTCGCGGGGTGACCTGTTTTTTCACGAGTTCCACTATTCTGACACCGCTCTCAAAGGCGATACGGCGTTTTTCCGCCGAGTTCGCCATTGCGGTTCCGCACCAGGGCAGGCTCATGCCCATTGCCTCTGTAAGGCAGTTCATGGTGTTTGCAGTGTAGAGGCCCTGGCAGGACCCTGCCCCTGGGCAGGCCCCCATCTCGCAGGCATTGAGTTCCTTGGCGTCAATCTCACCGGCCTTGAAGCGGCCCATGGCCTCGAAGGTATTTCGTATGAGCGAGAGTTTCTTGCCCCTGTACCTGCCTGTCATCATGGGCCCAGCCGAGACCACGATGGAGGGTATGTTGAGCCTTGCCGCGGCCATGAGCATACCCGGGCTTATCTTGTCGCAGTTGGTCAGAAAGACGAGACCATCGAGGGCATGGCCCTCGGCAACGCTCTCGACGAGGTCGGCGATGAGGTCGCGAAGGGGCAGTGAGTAGTGCATACCCTTGTGCCCCATGGCAATGCCGTCGCAGACACCGGGTAGGCCGAAGATAAAGGGGTAGCCCCCGCCCGTGTGTATGCCCTTCTCGATGAAGCGTTCGAGGTCACGCATGCCTATGTGGCCGGGTATGAGGTCCGTAAAACTCGACGCAAGACCGATAAAGGGCTTTTTCATCTCGCCCTTTGGAAGTCCGGTGGCGTACATGAGGGCCCTGTGTGGGACCCTCTCAACGCCTTTTTTAATTCTGTCGCTTCTCTGTGTCATTATATGAGTTTGTCCTTCGTGCCTATATCTCAAGACCTGGCAGGCCTGGCCTCTACCTGCCGCTATATTTGGCGCGCATTTATGTAAAAAGGCGCAAAAGCGAAGAAGGGCGCTTTATGCGAGCCCTCTTCACTCATATCACCAGTCAGGGGCCGTTAAAATAAGGCCCACTCTGTTCCATGATTATCTCATCTCACTCTCAGCCTTCAACGGCGGCAGAGAGCAACTTCTCCATCTTGTCCTTGAGCGCGAGTTTCAATTTCTTGAGTTTTTTCTCCTCAAGCCTCTCCTCTTCGTTCAAGATACCCTTTTTCTCAAGTTCAGCGACGCGCTGTTTGTAGCCCTTGTGTTCGTCGAAGGCCTTCTTGAACTCTTCGTTCTCTTCCAAGAGCCTTTCCACAAGTTCCGTCTGCTCCAGCATAACTCCTCCTTACGCTCAAGTAATAATAAACATGAGGACTTCCATGATCATAAGGAAATCAATAGACGCTCATGAGTTATAAACGTAATTAGATTATAATAACTTACAAGAAAAGCGTTGTCAACAGAGGAGATGTCCTCTTAAGAACCCCCTGAGGCGCGTCTCTTTAGTTCTGCCTCGGACATTCTGAGATAAAGAGGCGCAACGGCAAGGGGCGTTGTAATGAGGGCGCCTTCTTCAGAGGCAAGGGCCGCGATATTAGAGGCCCTTATGTGCCAGAGCGGCTCTGGCGCCAGAATGGCCCCTGGCAGGGCCTTCTTCAGAAACCCCCCGTAGACTGAGAGCCCGCTTCCAAGAAAGACAACTTCCCTGTCCCTCTGTACAAGTTCTTCAAGACGCCTGACGAGTGCCTCCGGCCTAATGGCCGAGGGCCCCATGAGTTCGCGCATGCGGCCAGATTCAGAGGCATAGATGGCAGTATAGACCTCGGACTTTCTGGCGTCAAGGACTGGACAGATGGCCGGTCCGCAGAAGGGCGCGTTCATGGCAAGGGCCTTTAGCGTGGAGACTGCGTACACAGGACGGCCAAGGGGCCAGGCAAGGCCCTTTATGGTGGTTATGCCGATGCGGAGCCCTGTAAATGAGCCCGGCCCAACTGCCACGGCGTACTGGTCTATATCGGAATGGCAGATGCCGCAGTCCTCAAGGAGGGCGGAGATGCTCCGAAGGAGCCACCTTGCGTGAGGGCCGGCGTTGCCCACTGTGCGCTCGGCCACAAGGGAGCCATCTTCGGTATCGACGATAGATACGCTCCCGGACCTGGCTGAGGTGTCAATAGCGAGCATAAAGTCTGTTTTTTCACTCTCCACAGCGGTTTTTTTCCGCCCCCCAATGTCCCTTACATGGTTAATGGTCCTCAATGGCGAGCATAAAGTCTGTTTTTTCACTTTCCGGCCCCTGGTATCTCAGCCCCCGGCCGCACCCGCGCCCCCGGCCTCTACCGCTCCCCCCCACCATTCGCTCCCTTTGCCCCTGACTTGGCCCCCTTTGGCAACCCTCGACTCCCCCTGCCATCAGCTGAATATGCGGAAGATGTCATTGTATGTGACAAGGACCATGAGGCTTATTATAAGGGCTATGCCAATCTGTTGCGCTATGCCCATGAAACGCTCGCTCAGCGGTTTACCCTTTATGGACTCAACGGCAATAAACATGATATGGCCGCCATCGAGCACGGGTATTGGAAAGAGGTTTATGATACCTAACTGAAGACTCAGGAAGGCCACGAGCGATAGTATGTCCGAGAGCCCCTCGTGTGCGGCGCGCCCGGCGACCTGCGCAATCATGATGGGTCCGCCGAGGGTCTTAAGGGAATACTGACCGACTATCAGGCCCTTTATCACGACAAAGAGTTTCTCCGTCATCTGCACCGATGCCGAGAGCCCCTTTGTGATGGATTCACCAACGCCGTACTTCTTGAGGGCCCGCTCCTCCTCGCGTGATACGCCTATCAAGAAGCGCTTGCCGTCATCAGCGGGTTTGGGCGTTATATCCACTGAAAAGGTCTTTTCTCCCCTCTTGATGGTAAAGCGCTTACTCGCGGCGTCCTTGCTCACAAGAGATTCGAGCTCTAACCAGTGCGTTATCTTCGTCCCGTTCACGGCCAGAATCTCGTCACCTGGCCTGAGCCCGGCCTTGAAGGCAGGAAAGTCCTTGTTTATGAAACTTATTACAGGCGGCATGGGCGGAAGGACGCCGATGGTTCCAGCGCCTGTCTTTTTTGATGTTTTTGGGTTGAGTGTGGCCGATACCACGGCTCCGTCCCTCTTTATGGAGAGCCTCAAGGAGCTCGATGGGTTCATGGCCGTGATTGCCATAAAGTCCTCCCATGTGGGGATCTCGTTGCCGTCAACAGAGCGTATTATATCGCCTTTTTTCAGACCGGCTTCTGCGGCGGGGCTATCGTTAAAGACATAGCCCACCTCGGCGGGCCTCTCAAGATAGGCAGGTATCTCGATGCCTATTATGTAGATGAGGGGCAGGAGGATAAAGGCAAGAACCAGGTTCATAATGGGCCCGGCGCTCACTATGGCGGCGCGAACAAGGGGAGGTTTTCCTGTAAAGGACCTTTTCCTGTCTTCTTCTGATATTTCCTCGCCAGGGACCTCGCCCACCATCTTCACATAACCGCCCAGGGGCAGGAGGCTCAGCATGTACTCGGTCTCGCCCTTTTTCACCCCTATGAGTTTTGGGCCAAAACCGAGAGAAAACTTTTCAACCTTGATATTGCTGAGTTTGGCTACTACGAAGTGTCCGAATTCATGAATAAAGACGAGTACGCCAAGTACTATTACAAAGGATACGACTGTAACCATAAAAGTCTTACCTACCTCAGATTCTTTATAAAATCACTGGCCCTTTCGCGCGCCTCCCTGTCAGCGGCAAGGACATCTTCTATGGACGTTATCCTTCGCGACGTGCATGCCGAGAGGACTTCGTCTATTACCCTGTATATATCAGTAAACCTTATATTGCCCTTTAGGAAACTCTCTACAGCCACCTCATCGGCGGCGTTCAGGACCGCAGGGGCAGTCCCACCGAGACGCAGTGCGCCGTAGGCAAGGCCGAGACATGGAAATTCCCTGGAGTCGGGCTCAAAGAACTCAAGTGAGAGGCCGTCAAGAGAGAGGGGTTCGATTACGCCATCGAGCCTCTCGGGGTATCCAAGGGCATATGCTATGGGCCCCTTCATGTCCGCGGTACCCATCTGCGAGATTATGGAGCCGTCCCTGTACTCCACCATTGAGTGGATAATGGACTGCGGGTGTATGACAACGGAGATCCTCTCAGGGGGGAGGCCGAATAGCCAGCTCGCCTCTATAACCTCAAGCCCCTTGTTCATGAGAGTAGCCGAGTCAATAGTGACCTTTTGGCCCATGGACCACCTCGGGTGTTTAAGGGCCTCCTCAGGGGTGACGGCCTCAAGGTCAATGGATTTTTTCCCAAAAAAAGGCCCGCCCGAGGCGGTAAGGATAATGCGCCGCACATCAGCGGCCCGGTGACCCGAGAGCGACTGGAAGAGGGCGCTGTGCTCGCTGTCAACGGGCAGGATGCGCGAACCCGTACTCCGGGCCGTCTCCATTACAAGGGAGCCGGCGGCAACCATTGTCTCCTTATTGGCAAGGGCTATGTCCACCCCAGCCTTTACGGCGGCCATTGTGGGGACAAGGCCCGCGGCGCCGGAGATGGCGGCAACGACCATGTCAACGCCTTCGAGGGTGGCGGCTGTGGAGGCTCCTTCAAGTCCATAGCCTACCCGGACCCTGCCGGGAAAGCGCCCTTCAATGAGTTTTGCGTCAGACTCGTTTCGGACCGATACATAAGAGGGGTTAAACTCTTCTATCTGCCCGATAAGGAGATCGATGTTTCTCCCTGCCGCAAGGGCCCTGACGCTGAAGCGCCCGGGGAACGCGCGCGCTACGTCAAGGGTGCTCCTGCCGATGGAGCCCGTTGACCCGAGTATGGATAGACTTTTTTTGTCGCTCATATGTTTGTTTTAGATGAATTTCGCAGGCTATGTGAGGCGATATAATTTCTTATTATCCTATATTTTAAGATGAATTACCAGAAGATAAATAGCAGGAAGAGAAAAGAGCATGCTGTCTATCCTGTCAAGAAGCCCACCATGACCGGGCACTATGGTCCCTGAGTCCTTTACGCCCGCGCCCCGCTTTATGATAGACTCGAAGAGGTCTCCCGCTATGCCGAGGACGCCTATCACAAGGGCCGCGATTGTGGCAAGACCAGCGCCACCGAGACAGGCAAAGGCATTAAAGACAAGGGCCGCGATTATACCGGAGGTAATGCCCCCCACGGCACCCTCGATGGTCTTGCCCGGGCTGATGGAGGGAGAGAGCTTGTGTCTGCCAAGGAGTTTTCCCGTAAGATAGGCAAAGGAATCATTACACCATATGATGATAAGGAAGAAGAGAATCCAGAGCCTGCCGCGGGGTATCTCGCCAAGGAGGATAAACGTTGAGAGGGGCAGGCTTATGTAAAGAAGCCCCATAGTCTTAACCGCCGCCTCAGGGAGGGCATGACGGAGTTTCGGCGCCCTGTGGGCCGAGGCGAAGATAAAGACAAGGAGCGCGCCAGGAAGAAGAAGCGAGGGAAAGACCCTGCCCGTGAGATACACAGAGAGTGGGATGAGGAGCCCGAGAAAAGGGGCCAGCGCGCCCGCGCCACTGCCGCGGTATATGGGGGCCGAGAGCCTGCCATACTCAAGGAGAGAGACAAGCGTAAGGGCCTCGACCACAAGGAAGACAAGAAGGGGCGGTCCATAGAGGACAAGGGCCACTACAACGGGAATGAGTAAAAAGGCTGTGGCTACTCTTTTCAGAATACCCCCCCTGCCCTGGTTCTTGAATCGGCATTATTCACTCGGCAAAGATATTAAAGGAGGGCGCCTACCTTTTCCTTCTCTTTTACAAGGCCAAAACGCCTCTCACGGCGGTGATAATCCAAGATGGCCTCGTCAAAATCATCCCTTGTGAAGTCGGGCCAGAGAACATCGGTGATATGGATTTCAGTATAGGCCAGCTGCCAGAGGAGAAAATTGCTTATCCTGCACTCGCCGCTCGTCCTTATGAGGAGGTCAGGGTCAGGGATACCCGCCGTATAGAGGCCCTGGCTGAAAAGTTCCTCGGTTATATCCGAGGCCTTTATCTCGCCGCTCTCGACCCTCTCGGCAAGGACCCTTGCGGCCCGCGCTATCTCTTCCCTTCCGCTGTAACTTAGCGCCAGTTGAAGGTGCATCTTCTCAAAAGAGGCGGTCTTCTCCTCAAGTTCAACTATGGCCCTGGCCACCCCGCCGGGCAGGTCTTCAATATTACCAATGGCGCGAAAACGGATACTATTCTTAAGGAAGAGGTCCTCGTCTTTTCTGATATGCTTCTCAAGGAGCCTCATGAGAAAGGATACCTCCTCGACAGGGCGTTGCCAGTTCTCTCTTGAGAAGGTATAGAGCGTAAGGTATTTAACGCCCAGTTCACTGCAATAGGTAACAATGTCGCGGACAACCTCAATGCCCTTTTTGTGGCCATTAATCCTGTTAAGGAGCCTTTTACGGGCCCAGCGTCCATTGCCGTCCATTATGATGGCAATATGGCGGGGCGGGTCCAGTTGAGAGAGGTCTGCCATATTCATAGGCCTTTAAGGATAAGGATAAAGGGCAACGAGTGAGGCGGGCAAGATAAATGTGCATTCCCTTAAGTATCGGTTCCAGACCCCCTGAACGTTCGGCCCTGCGTCACTGAGTGGCCGGGTTGCTCAGAGGCTTATATTATACCGCAAGTCAGGCTCCAACGGGCTAAATTTCCATAATCTCACTCTCTTTTCTTGAGAGCGCCTCGTCGGTCTTCTTGATATAAGAGTCTGTGATGGACTGTATCTCATCGCAGGCCCTCTTGTGCTCGTCCTGGGAGATCTCCTTATCCTTCTCGAGTTTTTTGAACCTGTCGTTAAACTCCCTGCGGATGTTTCTTATGGATATTCTGCACTCCTCGGCAAACTTGTGGGCCACCTTTACAAGATCTTTTCTCCTCTCTTCCGTAAGCTGGGGTATATTTATGCGGATTATCTTCCCATCATTGGAAGGCGTGAGCCCAAGGGCCGAGGACTGTATGGCCTTTTCAATGGCGTTTATCTGCGATACGTCCCAGGGCTGAACCGTTATGAGCCTGGGCTCCGGGGCGTTAAGCGTGGCCACCTGGTTAAGGGGCGTAGGCGTTCCGTAGTAATCGACCATAACGGTATCAAAGATGGATACAGATGCACGCCCGGTGCGAAGCGAGGCAAACTCATGCCCCAGGGCCGAGATAGCCTTGTCCATCTTTTCTTTCATCTCTTTCATGCTCTGCCTTTCCACAGTTCCTCCGCGGGCGGTCTCTTTTTACCCCTGGTCCAACCTTTTCTCTAACCTTTCTATCCCCCACTGCCTCTGCGCTAACCCTCAGCCATCGGGTTCTTCTTGCTCAGGGAGTTACCATTGTGCCAACTTTTTCGCCGTGAGCTATGCGGATGAGGTTTCCGGGACAGCGTATATCAAAGACCATTATTGGCATCTTGTTATCCATGCAGAGAGACACGGCAGTTGAGTCCATAACCCTGAGCCCGAGTTTAAGGACATCGATATAGCGGAGCGACTCGTATTTTACGGCCCCGGAGTCGCCCTCAGGGTCGCGGTCGTAAACGCCGTCAACCTTTGTGCCCTTGAGGAGCACGTCAGCATGCATCTCCATGGCGCGGAGCGCCGCCGCGGTATCAGTGGTAAAATAGGGGTTGCCCGTGCCCGCGCCGAAGATTACGACACGTTTTTTCTCAAGGTGCCTTATGGCGCGCCTTCTTATGTAGGGCTCTGCCAGTTCCTTCATCTCAATGGCCGAGATGACGCGTGTGATAACGCCCTCTCTCTCAAGGGCGTCCTGGAGCATGAGGGCGTTTATGACAGTTGCGAGCATTCCCACATAATCGGCAGTGGCCCTCTCCATGCCCCGCGCGCTCGATGAGACGCCCCTGAAGATATTCCCTCCGCCTATGACAACGGATACGTCTACGCCAAGGCCGTGCAGGCCGGCTATCTCGCGGGCAACGGTGGTGACAGTATTGTTGTCAACGCCGTACTCGAGCCCTCCCATGAGGACCTCGCCAGAGAGCTTTAAGAGTATTCTCTTGTATTTGAGCGGCTCGGGCATGGTCTCCTTTGGAAGAGGCGTATAGAGTATTTTTTTCTACTTAACGAAGGAACGCAAGGTAATGAGATTAGAGCAATCTACTTGGAGATTAAAAGAGCATATATATTTAAACCTGTATTTCAGGAGGTTAGAGTGCAAACTTGAAGCAATATATCAGGATTTGGGCCTTTCCCCTGCCATGCCCCTCCCCCTCGCCGTGCCGCCTGCCCCTTGCCGCAAAGGCAGGCAGGTCAGGCCTGAAGCGCCTCCACCTCCTTAAGGAGGTCCTCTTCCTTCTTCTCAAGTCCCTCGCCAACCTTGAACCTCACGAAACGCCTTACCGAGATATTCTCGCCTATCTTGGCGATGTTCTCGACAACGAGTTTCTCTATGGTCTTGTCCGGGTCCTTTACAAAGGGCTGGTCAAGGAGGCATATGCCCTTCAGGAACTTATCGAGTTTGCCCTCCACAATCTTTTCCACTACATGGTCGGGCTTGCCCGTCTCCTTTGCCTGGTTCACGTATATGGCCTTCTCCGCCTCGATTACATCGGAGGGGACCTCGGAGCGCCTAATGTACTGGGGTCCCATGGCGGCTATGTGCATTGCGATGTCCTTGACAAGGGCGAGAAAATCGTCATTACGGGCGACAAAGTCTGTCTCGCAGTTGACCTCAAGGAGCACGCCGAGTTTTCCGCCGGGGTGTATATAGGAGTAAACAACACCCTCGGATGTAATCCTGCCGGCCTTTTTCTGTGCCGCCGAGAGGCCCTTTTCCCTGAGGTATGTGACGGCCTTGTCCATGTCGCCGTCAGTCTCGGAGAGGGCCTTCTTGCAGTCCATGAAGCCCGCGCCCGTCTTTTCCCTTAGTGCCTTGACATCCTTTGCCGAAATTCCCATCTTGATATTATTCTCCCTCTTCTGAATTCTTTTTGGAAAGTCTGATTAATTCAGACTTTCCCGCAACACAGGGATGTGTTGCCATTTTCGGCAACTGTAAGTTGCCTGAAATGTAAGGTTCCTTTATAAAGATACCGGATTACTGACCCGGCCTCTATAACAGATGAAGTCTTCTTTATGAGGCAGGCTCCCCTGCCTTTTCCGCGGGCTCTGAAGGCTCCGCAACCGGGGCCGCGGCCTCTTCTACCGGCGCTGTGGTCTCTTGTGCCTTATCCTTGTCTGCGGCCTTGCCGGCAGGCTCGGAGGCAGGCTCTTCTTTATCCACTGGAGACGCCTCGGACGAAGGCGCGGCCTCGGGAGTCTCTACTACCGTTGGACTTGCCTCGGCCACGGCCTCTTCGGCCTCTTTCTCTTCAGCCGCGCTCTGAAGGCTTGCCTCGTACATGGCCCTGCCCTCCAAGCAGGCATCCGCTATGGATGAAGAAAAGAGTTTTATGGCGCGTATGGCGTCGTCATTACCGGGTATTATAAGGTCCACCTCGTCAGGGTCGCAGTTTGAGTCAACAATGGCCACAACGGTTATACCAAGTTTGCGGGCCTCTCTTATGGCGATGGCCTCTTTCTTCGAGTCCACGACGAACATCACGGAGGGCGGCTCTTTCATGTCGCGCACCCCGCCAAGGTACTTCTCAAGCCTGAGTTTTTCTCTCTCAAGCATGAGGCGTTCCTTCTTGGTGGTCCCGGTAAACTCCTCGCTCTCTTCGAGTTTATCGAGTTTGTTAAGGCGCGCTATGCTCTTTTTTACAGTGGCGAAGTTGGTAAGGAATCCGCCTATCCAGCGGTTGTTCACGTAGAACATTCCGCAGCGCCGGGCCTCCTCCTCAATGGATTTATGGGCCTGCTTCTTTGTGCCCACAAAGAGGACCTTTCCGCCCTTTGCTGTTATGTCCCGTATAAAGTTGTAGGAAGTCTTGAAGAGACGTACGGTCTGCTGAAGGTCAATGATGTAGATGCCGTTTCTGGCCCCGAAGATATAGGACTTCATCTTGGGGTTCCATCTCCTCGTCTGGTGCCCGAAGTGGACACCGCTCTCGAGGAGCTGTTTCATCGTAAGGTAAGCCATGGTATTCCTCCTTTTGCGGTTAAGATCCTCCGCGCCGGTGATGACATGAGCCCGCACATGCGGACACCGCAAAGAAAACGCGGCGCGTGTGTATTTAATCGTGTATTATTATCACATTATGGAAGGGGCATGCAAGAAGTTTTTTACAAAAAAGGAGGGAGCGCCGCTGAGTCATTGCCTGCCCTAATCAGCGGAAGTCCCGAGCGGCCAGGTCATCTCCACGCTTCCGAGGACGCTCTTTATGGTGAGATTGAGAGTAGTTGCCCCTAGGGCCGGAAGAGGGACGTTGCCGGGGACGGAAAGGCGGGGAAAACGTACTACATAGGCAGCGCTCCAGAGGTCCAGATAGGGGAAGAACTCGCCCCTCAGTGGGTCGGCCCTCACAAGGCGCGTAATGGAGAGAGGCTCGGTCTTTGTGCCCCTGTCATCCGAGAGGAATATCCTCCATGCTGAATCCTCTGCGTCAAGGTTATTAAGGGCGGCCTCCGAGGTATGGACGGAGAGAAAGAACTCGGAGTACTCCTTCGCGGCCCTCTTGTCCGTGGCAAGCATACGGGCCCTGTCCTTATCGGAGAGGCCGAAACTCCTGGCATAATAATCCCTGTAGGCAGACTTGAAAGAAGGCCCCCTGTAGGTGGCAACCACGCTGAGCCGTTCCTCAAGGCCATTAAATAACTTCGCCTCGCGCGTCCATCTCTTGAGCTCAACATTATAGCGCCTTCTTGCGCCAGTCATGGGACCGGCGCAGGAAGCGAGAAGGAGGGCCAGAAGGAAAAGCGTCAGGGCTCGCTTCACGAGTATCCCCTGCCCTGTTTTCTTTATCCCATATTCCGCGGCCTTGCGCGCCACCTGCCTACTCAGCAAGCCGGAACCCCACGGTCGGCGTGAAGAGGTTGGACTCCTTGGCATGACGGTAGGTAGTGCGAAGTTTACCTGGCGGGTCAATTACAGAGCCGCCCCTTATGGTCCGCCACTCAGAGAAATCTGGACCAAAGGGGTCTTCCTCGGGGCTGTTCTTGTAGTAATCAAAGTCAAAGTTGTCCTCAACCCACTCCCATACATTGCCGCTCATATCGTAAATCCCAAGGGCATTGGGTTTTTTCTCTTTTCCGTAATGGACCTTGCCCTCGGAGTTGTAGGCAAACCAGCCATAGTCCTCAAGGTCATCTATGTTGTTCGTGCCGGCCCACCTGATGTTCTTTCCCCTCTCCCTGGCGGCATACTCCCACTCCGCCTCTGTGGGCAGGCGGTAAAAACCGTCGACAAGTTTATTCAGTTCTTCTATGAAACGGTTTGCCCAGGTCCAGTTGATATTGGTTAGCGGCATCTTTGGGTCAAGGTCAGGCTTGAAGGGAAAACCCATGACCGCCTCCCATAGGCCGTTTGTTACCTCTGCCTCGCCGATGTAATAATCCGAGAGGCATACCTTGTGTTGAGGACGCTCATCTTCGTCGCCCTGACCAGTGAAGTCTCCCATCTCAAAACAACCTCCCTCCACATAGACCATCTTTATGGGGGGCATGTTCTTTCTTCTCTCCTCGCGTTCCTTTTTTTTCTTCTCTTCCGCCAGTTTTTTCCTCTCTGCCCTGGTAAGGGGCTTGTCGCTCAAGGGCTTGTGCTCGACCGCGAGGCCCCTGATAGGCATGAAGAGAAGTGATGACAGGATAACAACGGCAAAGATAAGGAAAGACAACCTCTTCATAACAACATACCTCCATGAAAGAGAATTAATCTGTAAAGCCATTAGTGACTCCCATAATCTACTTGAAGAGCACAAGCTGAGGGGCCTTTATCTCGTCCTCAACCTTTACGGGGTATCTCCCCGTGAAGCAGGCGTCGCAAAAGCCCACGTCCTGGCCCACGGCCCTGTAGAGGCCCTCGAGGCTCAGATAGCGAAGCGTATCCGAGGTGATGTAGTTGTTTATCTCCTCGATCTTGTGGCTCGAGGCGATGAGTTCTTCTTTGGTTGGCGTGTCTATGCCGTAAAAACAGGGCGAGAGGCTTGGCGGCGAGCTTATCCTCATGTGTATTTCTCTTGCCCTGGCATCGCGTATCATCTTTACTATCTTACGGCTCGTGGTTCCCCGCACAATGGAGTCGTCTACAACAACCACCCTCTTGCCCTTGATGACCTCCTTCACGGCATTGAGCTTGAGTTTTACTCCAAAGTGGCGTATGGAGTCCTGGGGCTCGATAAATGTCCGGCCCATGTAATGGCTCCTTACAAGGCCCTTGTCAAAGGGTATGCCAGACTCCTCGGCATAACCAATGGCCGCGGGCACGCCAGAGTCTGGCACGGGGATGACTATATCGGCGTCCACGGGGTTTTCCTTCGCGAGCATGCGTCCAAAGTTCTTTCTTACGGCATGTACGCTCTTGCCGAAGATAAAGGAATCAGGCCTGGCAAAGTAGATAAGTTCGAAGATACAGTGCCTGGGGTCCTGTTTCTTGAAGGGCTTGTAGGAGGTAAGCCCCTTTTTATCCATGACGATTATCTCGCCCGGCTCCACGTCCCTTATGTATGTGGCCTCGATTAGGTCAAGGGCGCAGGTCTCAGAGGCGACTACAATTGAGTCACGGAGCCTTCCAAGACAGAGTGGCCTGAAGCCGGAGGGGTCGCGGGCGGCCACCATTGTGCCCCTGTCCGTGAGAAATACGAGCGAAAAAGCGCCCTTCAGTTTGCCAAGGGCAAAGGTTATGCGGTCTATGAGGTTCCGTTCCCTGCACGAGGCCATGAGGTGCACAATGGTCTCGGTGTCCATGCTGGACTGGAATATGGAGCCATGTGCCTCGAACTCGGCGCGTATGAGGAATGAATTTACGATGTTTCCGTTATGGGCTACTGCGATGCCGCCGCGGGCGTACTCTACGATAAAGGGCTGTGCGTTCTTTATGTGGCTCTCCCCGGCAGTGGAGTAGCGCACGTGACCAATGGCCGAGGAGCCGGAGAGCCCGGCGATGCTCTCATTATCAAAGACATCGGCCACAAGGCCCATGCCCTTGTGAGAGTACATGCGCGTGCCGTCGCTTGAGGCAATGCCAGCGCTCTCCTGCCCCCGGTGCTGAAGACCGTAGAGGCCAAGATAGGTGAGGTTGGCGGCCTCGGCGTGACCGTAGACGCCAAAGACCCCACACTCGTCGTGAAAACGGTCGTCGCTTTCGTGAATATCCATAAGGTTACTTATAAACTATTTTACGCAATTAACTGCTTTTTAAACCTTATTAAATCTTAATCTGTTTTGGTGGGCAGTGCCCACCTGCCCTTCTTTATCTTTTTTTCCTGCCTACAGCGCCGCGGCCACGGTGCCCTGTTCGAGAGCTTTTTGTAGCGAAGTGCTGTAGGCCTCTTCCATGGTTTCGAGGTCCATATCGATAAGTCCCTTTATCATGAAGCCGTGCCTTACGGTCTTGCCAAGCGTCTCAAGGGGTACGCCATGGGCCTCGCAAATCTTTTGAAGGTCAGGGAGGTCTTTTTCCTCGAGCGAGACGATTATCCTTGACTGCGTCTCTCCAAAGAGGAACTCGTCTGGCCGGAGTCCGTTCCCGGCGCCATTGTCCAGCTCCACGCCAACGGTACCCGCGGGGTTCAGGGCCGCCTCGGCAAGGGCCACCACAAGGCCGCCCTCGGAGCAATCGTGCGCAGATTGTATTATACCAGCCTTTATCGCAGTGAGACAAGCCCTGTGAAGGGATTTTTCAGTCTCAAGGTCCATGGACGGGCCTGGCCCCTGTTCTTTCCTCTGAATGAGTCTCAGGTACTCGGTGCCGCCGAGGCCGGGTTCTGTTCTGCCAAGGAGGGCTATGAGATGGCCCGGGGCCCTGAACCACTGCCTTGTAATATGCGAATGGTCTTCTATGAGGCCGAGCATTCCTATTGTGGGCGTGGGGTATATGGCCTTTTCGCTGGTCTCATTATAAAAACTTACGTTTCCGCCGATAACGGGCACGTTGAGGGCAAGGCAGGCCTCTTTAATGCCGGCAACGGCCTCGCTGAACTGCCACATCACCTCCGGGCGTTCGGGACTGCCGAAGTTGAGGCAATCGGTAAGGGCAAGGGGCCTTGCGCCCGAAACAATGAGATTACGGGCGGCCTCGGCAACAGCGGCGCTGGCACCTTTTCTGGGGTCTATGTAGCAGTAGAGGGGATTACAGTCCACTGTGAGGGCAATGGCGCGGTTGGTGCCCTTTATACGGAGCACCGCGGCGTCGGAGCCTGGCTGAACAACGGTGTCTGTACGGACCATGTAATCGAACTGGTGGTATATGGAGGCCCGGCTTGAGATATTACTTGAAGAGAGGATTTTCAGGAATACATCGTTGTAATCATCTGGCAGGGGTATGTCCGAAAGGGCCTCTTTGTCCTGAAGACTGTCCTGCCAGGCGGGCCTCTCCACGGGCCGGTCATAACAAGGCGCGCTGTCCGTAAGAATGGTTACGGGAATATCTGCCGCTACACTGCCGTGCTCGATGATGCGGACGTTTTTTTCTTCTATGACACTACCCACGACCTCGCAGTCAAGGTCCCAGCGCGAAAATATCTCCTTGACCTTATCTTCCATGCCCTTTTTGGCCACAATGAGCATACGCTCCTGCGATTCAGAGAGCAGGGTCTCATAGGCGGTCATACCCTCCTCGCGGCGCGGCACGCGGTCTATGTCTATCTCTATGCCCGCTCCCCCGCGAGAGGCCATCTCCACGCTCGATGACGTAAGCCCGGCGGCCCCCATGTCCTGAATGCCCACGATATAGTCCTTTTTGAATAGGTCGAGACAGGCCTCGAGGAGGAGTTTTTCGCGGAAGGGGTCACCAACCTGCACAGTGGGACGCCGCTCCTCGCCACCCTCGCCGAATACGTCAGAGGCCATGGTGGCCCCGTGTATGCCGTCGCGCCCCGTCTTTGAGCCCACGTAAATGACGGGGTTTCCCACTCCAGAGGCAGTGCCCTTGAATATGCGGTCTTTTTTCGCGATGCCTGCGGTCATGACGTTTACGAGGCAGTTTCCGGCATAGGAATCATTGAAATAAAGGTCGCCGCCAACGGTAGGCACGCCCATGCAGTTGCCGTAACCCGCGATTCCCGCCACAACGCCGTCAACGAGGTAGGCGGTCTTTTTGTTGGTGAATGTCCCGAAACGGAGGGAGTTGAGGCTTGCGACGGGGCGCGCGCCCATGGTGAATACATCGCGCATGATGCCTCCTACGCCAGTTGCCGCGCCCTCGTAGGGCTCTATAAAAGAGGGGTGGTTGTGGCTCTCCATCTTGAAGACGCAGGCAAGGCCCTCGCCAATGTCCACGACTCCGGCGTTCTCACCGGGGCCCTCGATTACCTGTGGGCCGGTGGTTGGAAAGCCCTTCAAGTGCACGCGGGAGGACTTATATGAGCAGTGCTCGGACCACATGACCGAGAAAATGCCGAGTTCCACGTAATTTGGCTCTCTGCCAAGTTCCTTCACAAGACGCTCGTATTCATCGGTGCTTATGCCGTGTTCTTTTATGAGTTCAGGGGTTATCTTCATGGGGGCATGGTCCTGTATTCATAATGGATATCCTAGGTGAAAGGCAATGCTCTACCTGCACCTGTATATAAAGGAACATCAGAAATCGTTTTTTATTTGGCTGGAAGTAATTATCCTTGATGTCAGCTTTCTTATTATTTCTGGTTCATACTGGAAATCTGACTTCACATCATCCAAAAACTCGATCATTTGTAAAATCTCACTTTCATCTTTTATAATGATATATTTAATGTCATTAGGTTCAAAGCCTATTCTATATTGTAGCATTTCGGCATTCTTTTGAATTAGAAGTTTTGGCTCATTGCGCACTTCGTTCATAAGCACGACATCTGGGAATTTCTGTTTACCGCTCTCATCTCTGACTAAAAAAGGAACATACCTCCACTCCCGCTCATCATAATATTTAACCAAAACTCCCGTTTTTGTGGAAATTCCCTCAAAGGGCTTGATATGTCTAAGCATAAACACCATACCTGCTTTACATTCTCTAACATAGGCATTTTCAGCAGCACTTAATTTGGCAATATTGTTTGTAATACGGTATATCCAATCGGATAATTCTGCCCCGGTCTTAACATACATAACAGGATTCAATCTTTTCTGTATTGCCCACGTCTTAGCCATCCCGATCCCGTATTTACCATATATTTCCAAGTGATTTTTAACTTGTGAAAGCGGAATGTCGCAAAAACTTACCAAGGGATAAAAAGACTCATAAGGACGTCTATTCTCAAACTCTAATCTTTCATATGAATACCGGGGATAAAAACCATTCTTAAGTATGCCCTTGAGATTTTCTTTATTTGTAAAGTGAAAGAGAGTCTCTGAACTAATATTTGGCATGATCGCATATTTTAAGATTAAAACCCTTTGTTTTTATTGAGTGTATTTCAGTTCCATTCCTTGCGTGTTTTGCTTTGCTCCACCTATCCTATCACCCAGCGGCCCGATGGGCCGCTGGCATTGGTTTTCTTTGTCTTACTTTCTTTTTCCGAAAAGAAAGTAAGGAAATCTTTTCTTTCTTTTGGTGGGCGCAGCCCACCCTGCCCCCTCTTCTTTGTTTTCTTGTTCTTCTCTTTTGGCTGGCGAAGCCAGTCCCACCGTTCATCTTTTTTTCTTGTTTATTTCTCTCAAGGCTTTTCAGATTACCCAAAAACAGGGAGAAAGGCAAGGAGGGCTTTTATTTTTCCGCCCTGTTTCTTATGAATTCTTCGGCGGCGCGCCTTACCATGTCTTTTTCGTCTTCAAAGGAGAGGTTTTCAAGGGCCTCTCTGACAGAGAACCATTTGCAATCGCTGACTTCATACCTATCGAAAAGCGATATGTCGCCGCCTGTTGTTTCCATGAGAAAAAAGTGGACTATCTTGTGGCGTTTATGTGCCATGCCGTTATTTGTGAAGGTATAATAGTAGGTTACGTGACCAAGGGGCGAAAGGACACGTCCCGTAAGGCCTGTTTCTTCCGCGACCTCGCGGAGGGCCGTCATGGAGAGGTCCTCTCCGTCTTCCTGCCGTCCCTTTGGGAGGCCCCATCGCTTGCCGTTCCTTACGGATATGAGGGCAAGTTCAGGGCCGTTCGGGCTGTGGCGCATGATTACTCCGCCTGCCGAGATCTCTTCCCGCATGGTAAGTGCCTGCCTGAGTAAAGGTTTTTTTACTGGTCAACACATGGGATACTCACCTCTGATGAGACGCTTGATAAGGGCGTCCATGGACGCAAGGGCCTCTTTTACAATTGAGGCGATAGAGCATCTGGTCTTTTTTTCGTCAAGGCCCTCTTCTCCCATGACCTGCACATACACATGGGCAGGCTCGTCCACAGGGCGGCCTATTCTGCTTACCATGAAGACGGCGGTCTCGGCAACGCCATCTAACCGTGCATATATCTCATCGGCCATGTTCTGAGCGAGGAGGGAGTATATCTTTCCAACGTGGCTAACGGGATTTTTCCCTGCCGCGGCCTCTGTGGACGAGGCCCTGCACGGGGCGATGACGCCGCGAACGGTGTTGCCCCGGCCCACCTCTCCAGAGTCGCCGTCCTCGGCCGATGTTCCAAGAAGGCTCAAGTACACGCCGTCGTCTCCGAGTCCAGGGGTGTCGAGGGCATTAAGGGCGAGGGTTACATCGTCAAAAGGCATGGAGGTGGTAAAGTCTTTAAGCGCTGAGTGAAGCGCCTCCTTGCGGTCAAAGTATTCTCCTTCATTTTTTATCATCTCCGCGATAAGCGGGCAGGCCACGGTAAGGTCGAGGCAGGTCCCGGTGCGAACGCCCATGACCTTTACGTCCGAGCCGGTCTCGGGAAAGCGGGTCTTGAAAGACCTGGAGTTTATCTGGCGTTCAAGGTCAAAGACGGCCTTTTCAGTTGGTGTCATGGGGGCAAGTCCCACGCAGACGGATGTGTCATTGGCAGGCATGACGGTTTTTTCGGCATTGAATATTCCCGCGAGTTCGGCTGAGCCTGGCCTCAGGGCTACTTGAATGCTCAAGTCGTGGTCAAGGTCTACTCTTGGGAGATTTTTCCTTATCCAGTCGCTGGCGGCCTCGCAGGCGATGTCCTTAACAGGGATTCTGACGCTACCGCAGGTAAAAGCAGCCCTGTCGCCGATGATGAGTTCCATGGGCGTGGTGACCGTGCCCCCGCCAAAATGCTTTTCAGCCGAGCCAGCGATGAGAAGGCCCTTGTCAATGTTGTGGTGAAGGACACGGCCGGCGAGTTTTATGTATTCTCGCGAGAGGGCAAGAGAGACAGCCTCCATCACGGCGTCGCAGATGTAATCCGGGTGGCCCGTGCCCTTTCGTTCGACGACCTCGACGGCGCGGCGGGCCGTGGGAGTGGAGGAGAGGGTCTCGATAACGAGATTTTTCATGCTTTCCATTTGCGGGCTATCGCCCGCTTCTCTCTTTTGCTGCGTTTTGGCGGGTAGTGCCCACCCTACCCTTTTGTTGGTTTTTGCGCCGCTCTACCCAACCTGCAAGTTCTTCTCAATTGCCAGAGGCAATTGAGATACTGGTTTTCTGTGACATAGTCTCTTTGGCTGGGTGTGCTCCATTTAAGCCGACTCTCCAAAAGGTCAAGAAGACATACAAGCCGATTAAAAGACTTTCTTTTTTCCAAAAGAAAGTTTGGAAGTCTTTTTTCTGGTGGGCAGTGCCCACCCTACATGGCTGCCTTTCTCTTCTTTTTTTCTTCTTTTCTCCGTCTTTTTTCTTCAGCGGCCTCGAGTTTACTGTAGATGCAGCCGCAGTATTTTTGACGGTAGAGTTTGAGGCGTTTTGAGTATTCAATGCCCTCCATCCAGCCTGTGCGAAAGTCTTCGTAGAGGAAGTGGACGTTATATTTTTCGGCGTATTTTTGACCAGCGGCAATAATGCCCTCGTGGTCCTGGTAACGGCTGTAGAGGAGCGACGAGGTAAAGGCATTGAAGCCGAGTTCAGAGGCCTTTTTCGCCGTCTCTTCAAGACGCGATGAGTAGCAGTACACGCAACGCTCGCCAAAGACGCGGGAGCCGGCGTCCTTGACGCCCTTTATGAATTCGCGCGGTGTGTATCGCTCGTCATAGATTACGTTAACGTCCATTATGGACGCGAGTTTTTTAACGGCCAGAAGACGCCTTTCAAATTCCGCGCGGGGGTGGATGTTGGGGTTGTGAAAAAATCCCCAGACCTCAACACCCGTGCCGAGCACGTCCTTCAGCGGCACGATTGAACAGGGCCCGCAACACATGTGGACGAGGATTTTTTGGGTATGGGAATTTCTATTATCCATTTTTTGTGGGTGGTGATCCCCCCTACTGGGCTACTATGTTTTTGGTCTAAGAGCCAATGTAGCCTTATGCACTAATATAATGAATTCCTTAAAGCACTCCTTTGCCTTTAGAGCTGTTTCATTCTTAGGGAACACTAGTTTATCCGGTGGAACTCTTTCAATATTAAGGACACCCAAGGTAGGAGATATGTGAACTATCTTATGACGGTATCTGATATAGGATTGGAGTTCCTTTAATTTCTTAGTAGAAAGACCTAAGTGTCCAAACTTAATTCCATAGCCATTTGTTATATGCACGTTTACAATGCTTATAATTTTGAAAGTTGATAGTATTCTATTAATGATCTGTTGCAACACTGATACCTTTGTAGTTTTTGCCTCTGATTCAAGTGATGCATCGATCCCTTTTTCTCTTTCCTCCTTAGGATAGAAGGCTTTAATAAGTGCATCAGTATTAGGTGTAATTCCTTCCTTCTCTATCTCAATAAAGCGCTTCCTCATATACGCTTCAAGACCTGTTACCAATATGACTATCGTTAAATTAGTAAGTACTACTTCATACTTGTAACCAAGACTCGATTTACCTGTCGCAAGTATATTTACGGCATTAACAATGTTACGCCACGACTCAATGGCTGTCGGCTGAATTATGGGTTGGCCTTTTTGATAAATAGTGACTTCTTTCACATCTAAGCCATGGTCGCCAAATTGATATACCTGACCAATCTTACCTATACGAAATTGCTTACTTGAGAAACTTCCGGTTGCGCTTACTAACTTTGAGGCATCTCCAACGTACAACGTTATTACTTCTGGTGTCCACATGAGCGCCAAATAGACGCAAGGAGCCGGTGTAAGGTTATTCAGATCAACTGTTGCCACTCGTGTTCCGGTACCAGGTGAAGAGTGAAAAAAATTAATACAAAGAGCATTATCACGTTCTAATATGAATAAATGTTCTCCAGCCGATATTTCAAGGATAATACCACCTTGTTTTTCTCTATTAAAAAGATCAGGACATG
>CAYYJQ010000008.1:0-38396 GCA_964472295.1 uncultured Thermodesulfobacteriota bacterium
GAAAAAAGAAAGCGGGGCAAAGAAAACCAGTAGTTTGGAAAGAGAGTCTGCGTTATTATTGATTTTCTTTGTCTTACTTTCTTTGAGGAACACGGTGCCTTTTGATTTGGCGTAGGTTTGTGAGGGCGGAGCAGATGTACTTACCATTGGTTTTCTTTATCTTACTTTCTTTTTTCCAAAAGAAAGTAAGAATCTTTTCCTCTTCTGCTTCTTTTTTATTTTTCCCAGGGAGATTCATCTGTGGATAGAGAGATAGGCGAGGCGTTAAAGAAAATACTTAACGGTGTGTATATCATTGGCGCGAGGCATGGAGAGAGGATAAACGCCATGACAGCGGTCTGGGCAACAAGGCTATCCTTCAAGCCTCAGCTTGTAGGCGTGGCCATTGGGAAGAGCCGTTTTACCCATCCCATGATAGAGGAGTCAGGGGTCTTCAGCATAAGCGTGCTCGGCCCCGGGCAATTACATCTTGCGCGCCACTTTGGTTTCAAGTCCGGGCGCGATACAGACAAGTTCGCCGGCATCTCTCATGTAACAAAGGTAACGGGCGCGCCCATATTAAAAGAGGCCCTTGCCTACCTTGACTGCAAGGTGGTTTCACACCATGAGACAGGCGACCATACCTTCTTTGTGGGCGAGGTTCTTGACGGGGCTGTCTGCCGGGTTGGCGAGGCCGCGCTTTACAGAAAAGAAGAAATTTTCAGAAAGTCCTGACAGGGCCAGTCGCTAAGAGGGGTCAAAAAGGCCGGCCCCCCTCGTTTTTTCAGGCGCCCGCGGCATGAGTAGGCGCCTCCTGCCTGAGGAGCACCTTCAGAATGTCAGGCGAGCCGTAGACCACGAGCCTGTCGCCCTCTTGAATTACCTCCGTGCCCCTGGGAATGCTCTTCCAGCGGCCCTCTCTCTCTATGCCCAGCACGATAAGACCCTGTTCCGTAAGGTGCGAGTCCTGGAGCGTGGAACCGGCAAGGCTTGAGCCCTCTTTTACTATTACCCGCACAAGCACATGCCCCTCGAGCAGATGAAGTAGATCCTCGGTAGGGCCTTCCTCGAATGTGCCCGTCTTAATGAGCTTGTTCTCGATGAAACTCTCCCAGCGGCGCACAAAGCCTTGGCGCGTGGCAATCTTGTATATTACGTAGAGCCCAACCAAGAGGAGGATGATGTTTACGGGGAGCTGAAACCCCTTGCTCACCACAAGTGACGACGTTGCCGTAACAATGACCGTCACCACACCAGCGTTGCCAAGTATCATGAGCCAGGTCATTATCTTCCTTCTTACCTCGTGGTTCACGACAGACTCTGCCTCTTTTGTGGTAAATCCCGTGCCAGAGAAGGCCGAGAGGGCCTGAAACTGGGCCTTCCGGCTGTCCATGCCCGTCATCATCAGGGCAATGGTAGCGGCCTTTACAACGAGAAAAGAGACAAAGACAACAAGAAGCGTGGGCAGAAGAAAATAAAGACCTCCCATGACTGTTTCTCCATTAAAGATTTTTGTTTCGCAAAAAGAAAACCTTCCACTTTCCACTTTCTTTTGGAAAAAAGAATTTTTTTATCGGGTTGCCCTGTCTCTTTTATCATTGAAAAAAGTTGCTTCATAGACAGCACCTACCGCAAAACAGGATAGAGCAAAGAAAACCAATAGGTAAAAGGCCACCTGCCCCTTAAGGCCCCCAAACAGGGCTTGTGTCTCCCGGAAGGCCAGGGAGTCCTATAATATGGAATTTTCAGTTGTGGGGCAGTGATTTTAGTCCTCTGCAGGCTTTGCCATGGCGCGAAACTCTTCTTCCGTGATTACCTTTACGCCAAGTTCCCCTGCCCTCTTGAGTTTGCTCCCTGGTTTTTCCCCTGCAACAAGGTAGTCAACGCGGCGCGTAAGCGTGCTTGCGGCCTCACCGCCCCCGGCAAGGGCAAGGGCCTTTGCCTCCTGGCGCGACATGGACTCGAGTTTCCCCGTAAAGAGGAAGGTAAGACCCTTGAGGGGCCCCCCTCTTTTTGGAGGAGGCAGGGGAGAGACCCCTGCACAGAAGAGTTTTTCAAGGACCTCTCTATTATGCGGCTCAGCGAAAAAATCCACGATGGCCGGGGCGATAAGGGGGCCTATGTCGCTTAAGTCCATGAGGGTCTTGAGGTCAGCGCCCATGAGGGCCTCAATGGAGAGAAACCTCCTTGCCAGGGCCGTGGCCATGCTCTCGCCAACGCCCTTTATGCCAAGGGCGTATATAAAGCGCGCAAGGGGCGGACGCTTGCTCTTTTCTATGGCCCCGAGGAGGTTCTGGGCCGAGACCTCTGCCCAGCCCCCGCCAAGAGAGAGAATCTTATCTTTTGTCAGTCCGTATATTCCGGCAACGTCCTTTATAAGTCCCCTCTCCACGAACTGCTCCACCGTCTTTGTGCCCATGCCTGTTATGTCCAGTGCCTTCTTGGAGCAGAAGTGGGCGATGCTCTTTTTGAGCTGAGCGGGGCACGAAAGCCCTGCAACGCAGTAATGAATGGCCCCGGTCTTTTCCACGGGCGAGGCGCACTCCGGGCATTTATCGGGCATTTGAAAGGGTGCGGGGCGCGTTTCAGGGTCTACGGAACCCGGCACCACGCGAAGGACCTCTGGTATCACGTCTCCCGCGCGCTCGACGACAACCCTGTCTCCGGGGCGCACGTCCTTTCTCAGTACCTCGTCCTCGTTATGAAGGGTGGCGCGCTCGATGGTCACGCCGCCAAGCTCCACGGGCTCGAGTATGGCGACAGGGGTAAGGGCCCCTGTCCTCCCAACACTCACCTCTATGCGCAAGAGGCGCGTCTCCTCCTGCTTTGGGGCGAACTTGAAGGCAATGGCCCAGCGCGGGCTCCTCGTAAGGCGGCCAAGGCGTTCCTGAAGCGTGAGGTCGTTCACCTTTATCACCGTGCCGTCAAGCTCGTAATCAAGGCCTTCCCGTACCTCTCTTATCTCCTCGAAGAAGGCGAAGACCTCGTTGACGCCGCGCACCACGCGCGCAAGGGGGTTGAACTTGAGGCCCATTGAGCGGAGAAAGAAAAGGCGCTCCATGTGAGTCTTGAAGGATACGCCCTCGACAAGGCCCACGTCGTAGAAGAAGATGTCAAGGGCGCGCCCTGCCGTAATCATAGGGTCGAGCTGGCGAAGAGACCCGGCGGCGGCGTTTCTGGGGTTGGCGAAGAGGGGCTCGCCCGCGGCCTTCCTCTCGCTGTTTAATCTTTTGAAGCCCTCAAGGGGCATGATTACCTCGCCCCGGGCCTCGATAAGCGGCGGGACGCTTGTATTCCCGTCATTTTTTCCTTTTGGGGGTCTGAGCCTAAGGGGTATTGACTTTATTGTCCTTATGTTCTGAGTGACATCCTCGCCCGTAAAGCCGTCGCCTCGCGTCGAGGCGCGCGCAAGAGTGCCCTTTTCGTAGACGAGTTCCACGGCAAGGCCGTCCATCTTGGGCTCAGCCGCGTATTCGACCATGTAATCAGCCGGGAGTTTTAGAAAATCCTTGATACTGTCGTCGAATTTTTCTACTTCTTCACGCGAGAAGGCGTTCTTAAGTGAGAGCATGGGCACGCTGTGGCGCACCTCGCCAAAGGCCTCCGAGGGCCGCGCGCCCACGCGCTGAGTGGGAGAGTCGGGAGTTACGAGAGAGGGAAATTTTTCCTCAAGGGCCTCAAGGCGCCGCATGAGGCGGTCGTACTCGGCGTCGGTCACCACGGGGCTGTCGAGGATGTAGTAATAGTAGTTGTGCTTCTCGATTTCCTCCCTGAGGGCCTCTATCTCGCGGGCCGCCTCTGCTTGAATGTCTCTTTTATCCATGGAATATTTTTATCACAAAGGCACGGGCAGGGACAAAGAAAACCTTCCACTTTCTTTTGGAAAAAAGAAGGTTTTTTGATTGGGAGGCCATGTCCCTCTGGATTTTCAGGTCATGACGCATAACAGCTACAATTTGCCAGGAAGAGCCTGCATCAAAGAAAACCAATAGGTAAAAGGCCGCCTGCCCCATAAAGGCCCCTTGGGACCGTCCCATCTCCACTGAGAAACAAAAGTGGAGCAAAGAAAACCAAATGTGACCTCAGGCCTCGGTAGCCAAAAAAATTGCGGCGCCCTTATAGCCCCTTAAAATTGCTTTTTTTACCTGTGTTGATATAATGATAGTAACTACAAGAAAGGGAGGAGCTTTTATTATGGGAGATTGTGGAAGTTGCGGCCCTTCGGGCGGCGGGCCTTTTTCCGAGGGACGCGAACTCGTTGAGTTTGTAAGCCAGGCACACGGCGGCGGCATAGCTGGGCAGGAACTGCCAAACGGCGGCCTGCACATAAAGTGCCAGGGTTGCGGAGAGCCCTTTGTCTTGAAGACCTTTGTTGACCGCTGCCCAAAGTGCGGTGGCGTGCACGCAGTATCGCCGCCCCGGTGCGACGACCCCGGTGCCGTGCAGTTCGCTGGCGCGGATTACAAGGGCTGAAGGGACTGGAGGCAGGTTCAAGAAAGGGGCTTTAAGGAAAATCTGATTAATTCAGACCTTCCGGCAACATAAGGTCGTGTCACCATTTTCGACAACTGTGAGTTGTTGGAGAGGTTCCTTAAAAAGGGGGCTGGCCTGTCATTGGGTCGGCCCATTTTTTTTATTGATGGATTTGGAAAAGGGAGTTTGAGGAATGGACGTGATAAGAACCGAACAGTACCTCCCCATATTACAGGAGATTGCCGATTCTTACGCATTTCCACTTGACGCAATTGAAGTCACTAATGATATACAGAAGTGGTGTGACACGCATGGCGGTGTGACAGAAAATAACCCATTTCGAGCGGGTAAATGTATCCGCAACGATGCGACTAAAAATTACAGGATTTTGTTGCGTGCAGAAATAACTGAAGGAATACAGCAGGCAGTTATTGATAGAATAGAATTAAACGGCTTTTCAAGCGAGGTGAAAATCCTGAACAACAAAAAATCCTTCCTCATTCTTCTTGTACTTCATGAAGTTGCTCACGCCCAACACAACGACTGGCTGGAGGATGCCTGCGATGAATGGGCGTTTCAGGAGATAGGGAAGTGGACGAACCATGAGGCATGAACGAAAAACCCGATAAACTCCGGGCAGTCCCTCACTCCTTTACACCATATATTATCATGTGCCTATCGCTCACCGGTCCCACGGTCAGCGACGTGAGTCCCGCTTCCCTGAGTTGCGCCCTCACCTCCTCAGGTCTGAAGGCGGCAAGAAGGGAGTTATAAAAATCCCTCTTGAGTATATCGGGTTCATGGTGGGCGTATACATCCACGAGCCTCTGGGCCTCTTCCTTGCTCGCGGGCCTGAAGAGGTCTATGACGAAGATGATGGTCCCAATGGCGGCATGGCCCTTAATAGTCTGCCAGAGGCAATGCGGCCTGTGCAGGTGGTGAAGAAAACTACTGCTTATAATGGCCTCATACTCCACGTCCGGTATCTTCGCGCCGGGGATAATGCCGCGGACAAATTTTATATTGCCGGCCTCGGGCTCATGGGCCTGTCTCTCTTTCGCGAGCCTTATCATCTCACCTGCGCCGTCTACTGCGAGTATCTCGGATTCTGGAAAACGGGCCGCAAAGCGAAACGTTACGTCTCCAGGGCCGCAACCAAGGTCAAGCACCCTGCCTCTTAGCTCGCGCTCCCTGAAACACCGGCAGAAAAGCTCGATGGCCCGCTGGTGGGGTTCCTCGAAGTCGGCCTTGGCGTAGGCCCTCGCGCCCTCCGCGTCGTCCATGAGTTCTGATTCAGTAATCCTCTTCATAAAAGCCCGAATATCCTCTACTTACTTCCTTCTGTAGAAAAAACGAGGCAAAAAAACCCCCTGTAGCGGTATCTAACCGCCGTAACCACGGCAGGTCTCTTGAAATAAAGAGGGGGTTTTAGGGAAAGTCCGATTAATACAGACGTTCCAGCGGCGCATGGAGGCGCCGTGATTTTTGACAACTCTAAGTTCTTGAAAATGTGGTTCCTTAAAAAAGAGCGGGGCGGGCCGAGGCCCGCCCCGCATCTACGTTAATGCGTCTTCTGCTTCTTGTTCTTCGTAAGTTTCTTGATATGCTCCAGGGCCTTAAGGTGCCACTTGCTCTTTGGGTCTGTCCTCTTTGTGAATTCCTGCCAGTTCTCAAGGGCCAGTTTATTATCTCCTTTTTTCTCATAGGCAAGGGCGAGGCCAAAGTACCCGTTTGCAAGGTCCGGGTTCAGTTCCAGCGCCTTTTTGTGATTTTCGATGGCCTTGCCGAGGTCCTTTTTGTCGTAATAGGCAAAACCAATGTTGTTATAAGCCGCGGCGCTCTTGGGACGCGCCTTCAGCACCTCCCTGTATTCCTTTATGGCCTCGTCGTACTTGCCCTGCAGGGAGAACCTGAGCCCCTTGTTGAAGCGTTCCATGACAGGGTCTTTTTTCGCCGTGCCGTGGGGCATCTTGTGGGCCGGTACGCCGATGGTCTTATGTCCCTGGGCTTTTTTTGGCGCCGGAGGGGTCTCGTTCTTCTTGGAGCAACCGCTCATATCAATGGCAAGGAAAAAAAGCGCGATCAAGGCCAGGAAGATCCCCGGTCCCAATCTCCCTCTTCTTTTTCTTGTTGCAGGTCTCATATTCCCTCCTTATCTTAAGGTTATATCCGCCATGAATAGCAATAACAGAAAAAAATGTAAAAATCAATTTCTAATCCAGCATCTGCTGAAAAGGCTCTTTTTGAGCGCCTGAAGAGGGCAAGGCGGGCGAGAGCGAAAAAGCGTTGAATTAATTTTCCTTAGAGGGTATATATAAGGCAGCCTTTAACTTTTTAGAGGTAATGCCGATATGACAGAAGACATGCTTGAAAACGCACATAGCCCCAAGAGGTTGAGAAGGTACCACGTCAAGGTCCTCGGAAACGCTGTTCTCGAGAAGGATGGTATTGAGGAGACCTTCCTCAGTAACACCCTTAACATAAGCCTCTCCGGCGCCCTTATTGAGACAAGCCACGCCATGCCCGTGGGTTCCCTGCTAAGGTATTGTTTCAAGATACCAGGTGTTGCCAGGACCTTTAACGTGCTTGCCGAGGTGGTAAGGTGCGAGGATGACTGCGCTGGCGGGCCGCAGGGACAGGACAATGCCCGGCAGGGTAGTTCTGCCCGGGAAAAACATCATCTTCAACTCTATGGCATACGCTTTCTTGACCTTTCGGAGCAGGACAGGTCAGATATTGCCTGTTACCTCTTCCAGTAAGGGGGCAAGGGGCCAATTGGGGGCAGAGGACAGGGGGAGGTAAGTGGGGGTCACGGTAATGCAGGGGGGATAAAGTATTGTAACGAAAAGGCCGCCAACCAGAAGGTTGGCGGCCTTTTACACTTTTGCCGGGTTTCGCTCCGCTCTACCCAACCTATCTTCTGGTGGGCAGTGCCCACCCCACCCATCCACAACGTTTTTCCAGAGGCCTTTGGCCATTGAAATGTTGGTTTTCTTTGGCGGAGTTTTCCGGCGGCAGGGAGTATGAGGGGCGTTTAAGAAAGAGCAGTGCAAGAGGCCATGCAACCCTATCAAAAGACTTTCTTTTTTCTAAAAGAAAGTAAGGAAATCTCTTCTTTTTTTTGGGGGGCGCAGCCCACCAAAAGAAACCGTTCGCCCTGAGCCCTGAGCTTGCCGAAGGGTCGAAGGGTGGTGGGCGCAGCCCCACCCTCACTACCTCACTCTTTTCTTGTTTTGGCGGGCAGCGCCCGCGCCATCACCTCTGGTCTCTTTTCCCCTCTTATATCTTTCCCACCATTTCTTCGAGTCTCTTTATCCTTTCCCTGAGGGGCGGGTGAGTGCTGAAAAGTTTCATCATTCCCGCGCCGCTAAGGGGGTTTACGATGAAGAGGTGCGCAGTTGCCTGCGCCACTTCCTTGGAGACAACGGGCATGGGTATTTTCTTGTTGTAGTACTCGAGTTTTTTGAGCGCCCCGGCAAGGTACAGGGGGTGTCCTGTGAGTTTTGCGCCGCCCGTGTCAGCGGCGTACTCCCTTGAGCGCGATATGGCCATCTGTATAATCATGGCCGCCATGGGCGCGATTATCATCATGACTATGAGCACTATGGGGTTGCCACCGCGCTCGTCGTCCCTGCCTCCGCCAAAGAGCGATGCCCAGTAGGCGATGTAGGAGAGGTAACTTATGGCCCCGGCTATGGTGGCGGCTATGGTGGAGATGAGTATGTCCCTGTTTATTATGTGCGTGAGTTCATGGCCTATGACGCCTGATAGTTCATGCTCATCGAGTATCTCCAGAATGCCCGTGGTGGCGGCCACCGCCGCGTGCGAGGGGTTACGGCCCGTGGCAAAGGCATTAGGTGCAGGGTTTTCCATGATGTAGACCTTTGGCATGGGTATCTGGGCCTTCATGGCAAGGTCCCGCACAATGCCGTAGAGCGCGGGCGCGCTGGTCTCATCAACAGGCCTTGCTCTGTACATCTTCAGGACTATCTTGTCGCTGAACCAGTAACTGAAAAAGTTCATGAGACCGGCGAAGATAAGGGCTATAATGGCGCCCTGAGAGCCCCCGAGGGCGTCGCCGAAGAATATGAGTATGGCCGACAACACGGCAAGGAGCATGGCCGTCTTTACGTAATTCATTATAAAACCTCCAAATTCATGGCCTGCATATACAGGCAGAACCAGTGGACCTTAAAGCCCCAGGGCTATATCCCTGAATTATTATATGAACCTTATCTGGTAATGGCAAGGTAGTGGGGTATCAAGGCAGGCCCCGGCCGCGGCCATCAGGCCACAAGGTCGAGGATGGCCTGACGGACCTCTGGTATGGCCACCTTTGTGTCCATGCAGTAGCCCTGGGGGCGTATGTTCACAATGCCTATGACGGGCAGGGGGTAGGAGTCCTGGAGCCCGCTCGTAAGGTCCCTCTCGCAGGCCACGGCCACAACCGCGTCGGGCCTGTGCTCAATGACCTTGCGCCGCGCCGAGGTCCCGCCTGTGGAGATGTAAAGCGTAATGCCGAACTCCTCGGAGAGCTGCACCAGTTCGCCTATCTCGCACCTGCCGCAACCCGCGCAGTTCTTCACGTTCCGCGTGACCTTTATCTTGCAGTCATCGAACTGTATGCAGTGGGGCATTAGTATGAGGAGTTTCTCTGGTCTCATGGCGCCCCGTTTTTTCTTCATGAGGCGCACCATCTGGTTGTTTATCTCTATAAATGCCTGCTCTATCTTTATCTTCGGCATCTTTATGATGCCGCCTATTAGGACCATGAGGGGCAGAAATATCTTTACGAGCATCCACCGGAGCCAGGGCGAGTAATACTTTACGCGGCCGCCGGAGGCCGCGAAACTGAGGAGCACCGCCCCTCCAAGGACAAAGGCCCCGAGAAGGAGGACCACTGCGCCAAAGACATAGGGAAGTGCGGGGTGAATGTTAGAAAGCCCCCGCGTTGGTATGTACCAGAAGAAAAAGCCCGCCGTAAGTATGCCGCCCGCCGTAAGCACAAGGAGCCAGATGAACCCGCCAAGCCCGGGCCTGTACTCGCGGCTCTCCGGGCTTCCGTTCCAGTGCCCTGTGTCTTTCATGTTCTTTACTGTCTTACTCACTCTTTTCACACCTTATCCACAGGACGGCAGGACCCCGGCCCATCCATCAGCCCATTGCCGCCTGTTTATTCCTTAATCATTAATCATCTTCCAAATCCAGGCATTTGTCAACCCCTGCGCGCTTTCTTTGAACAAGAAAAAAAGACAAAAGGGTAAGAAGCGGGCTCTGCCCGCATATTAAAAGATCTTACTTTCTTTTAGAAAAAAGAAAGTAAGACAAAGAAAACCAATAGAATATGGTCACAGTGGGGTTGGCAGCACACGCCAAAAAAAAAGAAGATAAGACAAAGAAAATTAATTCCAGGGGCCTACGGCCCCTGGAAGAACCTTATCCCCTTCCCAGAATCTCGCCCTCCGCGGGCCTGTATCCCTTTATAAAGTCTCCGGCGCTCATCCGTTTCTTGTTCTCAGGCTGCACCTCGAGGACCTCTACGAGTCCCCTGCCGCCTGCCACAAAGAAACTCTCCCTTTCCACCCTCACTATGGCGCCGGGCCTCTTCGCAATGCCCTCCCCGCCCCCTTCGCTGTCTTCGTGGGCCTGCACGCGGTGTATCTTCAGCACGCGGCCCTTTCTCTCAGTAAAGGCCCCGGGCCAGGGACTCACGCCGCGCACAAGGTTCTTTATCTCCTTCGCGCCCCTTGTCCAGTCTATGAGGCCGTCTTTCTTCTTAAGAGACGGCGCGTAGGTGGCAAGTGCGTTGTCCTGAGGTTCCGGCGCGACCTCTCCCTTCAAGAGCGCCTCAATGGTACGCAGAAGGAGCCCTGCGCCAGCCTCGGAGAGCCGCCCTGTAAGTTCCCCGGCGGTCTCGTCTTCGCCTATGAGGACGCGCTCCTTCAAGAGCATGGGGCCCGTGTCCATGCCCTCGTCCATGAGCATGGTGGTAAGGCCTGTCTCGCGCTCTCCCTTCATGATGGCATAGTTGATGGGCGCCGCGCCCCTGTAGGCCGGAAGTAACGAGGCGTGGAGATTCACACACCCGAGGCGGGGCATGGTGAGGACCTCCGTTGGAAGTATCTTCCCATAGGCCACAACAACGATAAGGTCCGGCGAAAGCGACCGGAGCGTTTCCATGAACTCCTCGTCCCTTATGCGCCCCGGCGTAAGCACGGATATGCCGCGCTCCCTCGCGAAGGCCTCTACAGGCGAGGGCATGGGGCGCCTGCCCCTGCCGCGGGGACGCACGGGCTGGGTAACGACAGCCGATACCTCCATGCCGGCCCCGAGCAGGGCCTCAAGAGGGGCAACGGCAAAGTCAGGAGTGCCCATGTATACTATGGTGAATGAAGAAAGGTTCATAGACATGAAAAAAAGAGAAAAAAGAAAGCAGGGCAAAGAAAAACAGTATCAGCGGCTGGTTGCCGCTGAAAAAATGTGTGCCCACGGCACGCCAAAAGACTAAATCGCCCTCTCTTCTGCCAGGGCCTTTCTGAGCCGGCGTTTGATGCGGTCGCGCTTTAGCCACGAGAGGCGGTCTATGAAGAGTATGCCCTCGAGGTGGTCTATCTCGTGCTGGAGGGCTATGGCAAGAAGGCCCTCGGCGCCAAAGTCCAGGGGCTTACCCTCGCGGTCAAGGCCTGTCACCCGCACCCGGGCAGAGCGTTCCACCTCGGCGTTTACACCCGGAATGCTCAAGCACCCTTCCTCGAACCGTGCCCTTCCGTCGCGCCAGGCGATCTCAGGGTTTACAAGGGCCATGAGGTTCTTGCCTTTCTTGGCCTCTCTTTCGCCTTCTTCCCCGTCTTCCTCGTCAGGCACGTCAAGGACTATGACGCGCTTTGCCACGCCAACCTGAACAGCGGCAAGGCCGATGCCCTTGTTGGCGTACATGGTCTCAACCATGTCGTCAATCAGAGTGCGCACAGACTCGTCCACCTCGGGCACGGCCTCAGAGGTGGTGCGCAGAAATGGGTCCGGGTATTTCAGTATCTCAAGTTCTGACATATTGGTTTTCTTTGACGTAGTTTCTACCGCGATAAATGTCTCTACTACGCGTCATGACCTAAAAATCCAGAGGGACAACCTTGTCCACAGGTCTTTCCAGCGGGCTTTGCCCGCTGGTATTAATTTTCTTTGTCTTACTTTCTTTTGTAAAAGAAAGTAAGGTATCTTCCCTCTTCCTTATTCTTTTATTATATCCCAAATCAACACCTCTCTTAAAGGATTTTTCTCTTCCTTGCTATTTTCTCTCCCATTATGTAGTATTTTTTCATGGATCTGTTTGATAATGAGAGGCCTTCCGGCGCCCCGTCCAGAGAGGAGGTTGACCCTTCAGCCCCTCTTGCCGAGCGCATGAGGCCACGGACCCTTGACGAGTTTCTCGGTCAGGGACACGTTACCGGAAAGGACAGGTTTCTTGAGAGCGTTCTCAGGCAGGGCGAGATCCCTTCCATGATACTATGGGGACCTCCGGGCACGGGCAAGACAACCCTATCTCGCATACTTGCCCGCGCCGCCGGCGCCGAGTACGTCGAACTCTCGGCAGTGGCCTCTGGCGTAAAGGAGATACGCGCCGTTATAAAAGAGGCAAAGGCCCGAAAGGCCCGCGGCATGAGGACTCTACTCTTCATGGACGAGATACACCGCTTCAACAAGGCACAGCAGGACGCCTTCTTGCACAGCGTGGAGGACGGCACCCTTACGCTCATTGGGGCTACTACAGAGAACCCATCCTTTGAATTGAACGCACCGCTCCTCTCAAGGTGCAGGGTGGTGGTGCTGAAGGCCCTTGGCGCCGATACCCTGAAGAAGATAATAACACGGGCCATGGAGGACAATGTGCGCGGCCTTGGGGCCTTGAATGCGCGCCTTGATGACGAGGCACTGGGGTTCATTGCCGAGCAGGCCCAGGGCGATGCCCGCGCCGCGCTCAACTGCCTTGAACTCGCCGCAATGATAGCCGGCGTGGACAAGGACGGGGTAAGGCACATAACAATAGATACTGCCCGCGAGGCCCTTCAGAAAAAGGCCCTCCATTACGACCGGGCCGGAGAAGAACACTATAACGTTATCTCGGCCTTCATAAAGTCCATGCGCGCAAGCGACCCAGACGCGGCCCTTTACTGGCTATCGCGCATGATAGAGGCAGGCGAGGACCCCCTCTTCATCGTACGGCGCATGGTCATATTCGCCTCAGAGGACATAGGAAACGCGGACCCAGAGGCCCTTGGCCTTGCCATATCAGTAAAATCCGCCCTTGAGTTCATAGGAATGCCCGAGGGCTGGATACCCCTTTCGCAGGGCGCCGTCTACCTTGCCACAGCCCCGAAGAGCAATGCCTCGTACATGGCATACAGGGCCGCGGCGCGCGACGCCCGCGAACTCGGCACACTGCCCGTGCCCATGCATCTCAGAAACGCCCCGACAACGCTTATGAAAAAACTCGGCTACTCCGGCGGATACAAGTACCCGCATAACTACGAGGGGGCCGTCGTGGACCAGGAGTGCCTTCCAGAGGAACTAAAGGGCAGGACCTACTACAGGCCAACGGACCGGGGCCATGAAAAGGAGATAGCCAGGAGGATGAAGGAGAAGGAAAAAAAGGCCTGAGAAAAGGCCCTGAACCACTGGGGAGAAGATTATGAAAAAATATTCGCTAAGCGCCATAGGCCGCGACAGGCCCGGAATAGTAGCGGCCCTTGCAGGACCACTCTTCAAGCGGGGGTGCAACATAGAGGATTCGAGCATGACCATACTCGAGGGTGAGTTCGCCGTGATACTCATAATGAGCGTGCCTGATGAAGTGGACCCCGCGGCCCTGAGGCGCGATATGGAGGAAGCCGGAAGAAGGGTCGGCCTTACCATGGACATGAAGGAACTCCCCGGCAGGGCCGGCGTGGAAGGGGGCCCGCCTTCCAATTACATCATAACCCTCCACGGCGAGGACAGGACAGGCATTGTATACAAGAGCGCGGAACTACTCGCCGAACTCGGCGTCAACATCACAGACCTTGAGACAAAGGCGGCGCACGGCAAAGGCAGTGACGGGAAGGACCTCTACATGATGGTCATGGAGGTCCATGTGCCCGAAGAGGTGGACGAAAAAGAACTCGGTGAGAGGTTTGAAAAATTGTCGGAAGAACTCGGCGTGAGGATAAAGATTAACCCCATAGAAGACTATGGAGAACTTTAAGAAAGAAGAAGAGAGTAGAAAAAAAGAAGAAGAAAGGGTAAAAACCTTCCACTTTCTTTTAGAAAAAAGAAATTTTTATTCGGGTTGCCTTGTCCCTTTTGTCATCGGAAGAAGGCGCGCAATAGCCAGTCCCAACTACTAAACAGGACTGGGCAAAGAAAACCAATGGCCGCGTGTTCCCGTCTTCCACTGAAGGAGGTTTTTCCCATGTGCCTGGCTCCGGCTTATTAAAAAATTTATTCGGGTGGCCTTGTCCCTTTTGCCATGGAGAGAATGCGCGCAATAGCCAGTCCCAACTACTAAACAGGACAGGGCAAAGAAAACCAATAGTGGCGCAAGGTCCCTGTAAACAAGAAGATAGTTTGCAAAAGCCAGGCCCCTAACTTCCAAGAAAGCGGGGTAAAGAAAGACAATTTCAGATATGTCTATACTGAAAATTCTCCACTATCCCGACCCACTTCTTTACAAGGTCTCGGAAGAGGTTGACCCCGCCGAGCCGGACCTGAAGGTTCTTATGGGCGACCTTCTCGATACCATGCGCTCTCATGGTGGTGTCGGTATAGCCGCGCCTCAGGCAGGGGTTATGAAGAGGATAATCATCGTGGACGTTACGCCGCGTAACCCGGGCCACGGGCTCTTAAGGCTCCTTAACCCGCAGATAATCTACTCAAGCGGCAAGCGCCGGGGCCGCGAGGGATGCCTATCCGTGCCCCAGTACAGGGCAAATATCACAAGGGCCAGAAGGGTGCGTGTCAGCGCCCTTGACCCCAAGGGCTCGCCAGTGGAGATAGACGCGCGGGGCTTCGAGGCCGTTGCCCTTCAGCACGAGATAGACCACCTTGACGGCATACTCTTTCTTGACAGGATCAGGGATATGAAGAGAGACCTCCTGAGGAGAGAGACCGCGGTCCAATAGGCGTTGCTTAATGGGTTCAGAGACGGCCCCCTATTGATTTTCTTTGTTATGCTTTTTTCCGGTGGGCGCGGAGGCGTCAAAAGGGGAGGGATGATTGCCCCATATTGATTTTCTTTGCCCTGTCCTGTTTAGTAGTTGGGACTGGCTATCGCATACTTTCTCTCAATGACAAAAGGGACAAGGCAACCCGAATAAAAATTTTTTAATAAGCCGGAGCCAGGCACATGGGAAAAACCTCCTTCAGCGGAAGACGGGAACGCGCGGCCATTGGTTTTCTTTGCTCCACTTTCTTTTTTCTAAAAGAAAGTGGAAGGTTTTTATTATGAAAAAGGTATTCCTTTTTTCCATCTTTCTTCTTGGCGGTCTTGTCCTCTCTCAGGTCCTGCCTTCACTCCTCTCTCGCCACGCCTTTGAGTGGTCCGCTCACATCACCAGGCTTCTTACCACGGTGATGCTGGGTTTTATCATGATTCACGTTGGGTATGAATTTGATCTCGACAAGTCGAGGATTCGTTCCTATGGCTGGGACTACGTTGTTGCGGCAACAGCCGCGACCATACCATGGATATTAGTGGCCCTGTACTTTGTCTTTGTTCTCTCGGCTGGAGACGGCTCCGGGCTCTGGCAGAGGGCCCTTCTTACCTCGCGTTTCGCCTCGCCCACGTCGGCTGGAGTGCTCTTTTCCATGCTCGGGGCCGCGGGGCTCGCGGGCACCTGGATGTTCGGGAAGATAAGGGTTCTCGCCATATTCGACGACCTTGACACCGTGCTTCTCATGATACCGCTTCAGATGATGCTCGTGGGCCTAAAGTGGCAACTTGCCGTTGTGCTTCTTCCCATGACGCTCCTCCTCGCGGCGGCATGGCGTTATCTTCACAGGGTGCGTCTCCCCGCGGCCTGGCCCTGGGTCCTTTGCTACAGCGTGGTTATTACGGGCATTTCAGAGGCAATATATCTATCGAGTAAACTCGTGGACGAACTTGTGCCCATTCACATAGAGGTGCTTCTTCCGGCCTTTGTGCTGGGGTGCATCATGGCACGTGGGGTTAAGGGGAGAGGCACGGAAGATGATGAGATGGAGGTGTTGGATAGGCCTTCGGAGAGGCTCGCGGCGGTGATTATTACCACCCTGTTTATGGCACTTGTCGGTCTTTCCATGCCCCCGGTAATGGACCTTGCCGGTCCTGGGGCGGCCATTGAGCGGGCGGAGAAGGATGTGGCAGGGGCTTATGTTATCCGCGAAAAGCCGGTACAGGAGGAAAAGGCCCCTTCTGCCGAAGTCCCTGTTGCCATTAGGCCGGGATGGGCGATCATAGCACTTCACGTGTTCATGGTTACACTAATATCAAACCTGGGAAAGTTATTTCCCTGGTTCTGCTACAGGAAAGAGGCGAACTGGAGAGAGCGGCTGGCCCTTGCTGTCGGCATGTTTCCAAGGGGAGAGGTGGGCGCAGGGGTGCTTATCATATCTATCGCCCAGGGCATAGGCGGCATGATGATAACAGTGGCAATGTTGTCTCTCGCGTTGAACCTCTTTCTTACAGGGGGTTTCATCGTGGCCGTGAAAGGGCTTCTCAAGGGAGGGGAATCTCCTGTCGCCAGAGAGGAACGGCAGGGGGCTTAAAGGGTTTTTAACTACCTGAACCTCTCTTCCCTGTTCAACTTTATATTGTCATTTAGTCTGGTCATCACGTCGATGGCCTCGCCTTTTACCCGCAGTTCTTCCACCACTTTTTCTTCGTGTATCTCTGCCTTCTGGATAAACGTTATCTCTTTTCTGGCCTGGTCTCTCTTTCCTCTCTCAATTAGGGACTCGGCGTAAAAGAGGCGGTTGGTAAGGTTGTCAGGGGCCTCTTTTACGGCCTTTTCAAGTAGCTCAAGGGCCTTTTTCTTGTTGGGCCAGGTGAGGAAAAAAGGTATCTTGGGCGTCTTGTAGTGGAGCCTGCCAAGGGTCCTGTAACCCCCTCCCTCGCAGTATGAGGGGTCGAGCTCAATGGTCTTCTCGGCAAAGGCCTTCACCTTCAGCGCCACGTCTTTTCTCGCCGAGGCGATGCGTCCGTGAAGACCGCTCCACCTGCCCCAGAGGGAGGCCATCCAGTAGTTTATCCCAGCGCTATCGGGATAGGCCTTCAGCCCCTTCGTGCCTATCTCAAGGGCCCTGTCCACGGCCTTTTTCTGCTTTTCTTTGTCTGTCTTGGCATAGTTTGCGTAGAAGTACGAGGCATGCAGTATCTTCTCGATTAGTTCCTGCGACGGCTCGCCCATGTCATAGGCCTCGATGTACAGGTCAAGGGCATTGCGGATATTTCCAGGAACAGCCCAGTCTCCCATGTGATTTACGCCGCGGATCTGGAAGAATTTATCACCCCGTTCAACAAGGCTCGAAGCGGATTCCGTTGAGGCGGCGGTATAGGCCGGGGAGAATAGCAGAGCAACTACGAGAATGGCAAAAAAAAGTGGTCTTCTCTGTATGGTCAAGTGGTTGGCCTCACTTTATTTTCTCAGGGTTTTATGGATAGAGGCATGGGACTCTTTAAGGTATTTTAACCTTAAGTTGCCTTCCTTGCAAGCCGGGTTCCTGTCTCGTGAAGAAAGCCGGGCCTGCCTCTGCTCAATAAAAGTATGCTTGATTTTTATTCTATCCTATCAGGGCGTTACTACTCAATATTTTTTTAATGATTTTAATCTTCTAAGGAACCTCTGAATAATTCGTCCCCGAATTATTCAGAGACGGGAAAGAAAAAACGCGGTTTTCTTTCCCTCACATTTTAGGCAACTTACAGTTGCCGAAAATGGCAACACATCCCTGTGTTGAGGAAAGTCTGAATTAATCAGACTTTTCCTAAAGAAAAGTCTTGTTCCTGGCGTTAATAAAGACTGGGTGCAGTTTTTCTCCTTGGCCTGGCTTGAGAGATGAGAAGGTGATACTTTACTTGTCCAGGGTCTTTTCCTACCCAGAATCTTTTACAGCATGAGCGCGGCATAAAGATGTGATGAAAGTAACATCAAAAGTCTGTATTTTAGGTAAGAATTCTCTTTAGTAGTCAATAGGAGCATGGAGGTGCAGGTGCAGCATAAAGAGCGGCTCAGGGGCCCAGCTGGTTTCTCCTTGGTGGAGCTTCTTGTTGTTGTGGCCATAATGGGCCTCATTGTGGCCATTGCCATACCTGCGTTCTCAAGGTACAAGATGCGCGGATACAAGGCCACCTTGGACTACGACACAAAGAGCGTCTATCTGGCGGCCCAGTCCTACCTCGTGGACCATAACGGCGCCACAGTGGATAGTATCTCGAAACTCCGTGCCGGCGGATACAATGCCTCGGAGAACATAATCTTGGTCAACGGCTCCATTGCCTTCAACTCGGGCAATATAGAGATATACTCAGAGGTCTTAAAGTCCCAGAACCTGGACAATAACAGCGTTATATTTGGCAACGGCAGGATAGAGCGCGCCAATGACCCGCTCTATTAGGACGGGGCGCGCCTGGGCGCGCCTGAAAGACCCTTCCTCTCAAGGCTTACCGACACTCTATTCCAGCACAATTCATGATTGCAAGCCTTACTCTCCGGGATGAGAGTCGGGCCTGTCCTGCCCTGCTTTCTTGCCTGTCTCCGTGGCGCGGGGAAAAAAAGATTTGCCTCCATGGGAAAAATATATATTGTTTTTTCGAAAAAATTTGAGATACTTTATGAATAATAAAAGGACAATATGCAGAAGACCACGCTCTGGTACATAAACACGAATAAACTCTTTTCAGCGCTCCCCGAGGAGAAGCGCGCCGCCATGGCCTCCATGCTCAGGCCCGTTAATATAAAGAAGAAGAGCTTTATCTACAGCATGGGGGACAGCGCCGAGAAGATATATATACTCAAGGAAGGCAGGATAAAGATAACGCGCCTTACCGAGGACGGCAAGGAACTCACCATAGACATCCTCGAGCCAGGGGACATCTTCGGAGAGATGGTAATTGCCGGGGAATCGGAGCGCGAGACCAGCGCCGAGGCCCTTGAGGACTCCTTTATCTGCGCCATCGGCAAACAGGACTTCGAGCGCTTCATCGCCGAGAACCCCGGCGTCTCCATGGGCATTACCAAGTGGTTCGGCTCGCGTCTCAGAAGGGTGGAGAACCGCCTTGAGAACCTCATTTTCCACGACGTGCGCTCAAGGCTCCTCACCCTCTTTGATGACCTTGCCGGAAAGTACGGCGAGGAGACCCCGGATGGAAAGAAGATTACCATTCACCTCTCACACCAGGAAATAGCCAACCTCATAGGGGCCACGCGCGAGACGGTCACGCTTGAGCTCAATAACCTCAAGAGAGAGGGCAGGCTTATTATAAAAGACAGGGAGTTCATCGTGCCCAGAGGTTGATGAAGGTTTGCCCTGCCCCCTGTAAGCGCCCTTACATAAAAAAATACCCTGAACCTGTATAATCATAGTATGGGAAAGGGGGTCATAAAAGAGAAGCCGCCGGCTCCGGGGGGCGTGAAAGAGAAAAAAAGTTCCTGTATTATTCTCAGAAAGGGAGAGGTATTGAAAATAAATATCAAGACAGGAAAAGGCCCTGACAAAGGGCACCGGAAAGTGGATAAGGAAGAGGATTGCACAGGGGGATAAGGCTGGCGCATGGATAGGAAAGAAAAGGAGGAAAGGGCAATGCGTAGAACAGAGAGACATGCTCTTAGGGGAGCGGCCCTTGGCGCGGCGGTTTTTTTGGCGGCCACGCTCGCGGCCCCTGCCCATGCAACGGTAGACCATGTAAAGATGATTGGCGCCAAACCCGCCTACCAGGTGGGAAAACATGACAGCCACAACAGGTTCTGCTATGACGGCAGTTGCAAGATTAACGGCCAAGGGCAGATAAAGATAGACCTTGACCCGGTAAACAACAGCGGCCTTATAGTTGCCACCTTCAAGGGCTCTGACGGCACGTGGAAGATCGTTCAGAAGAAGTTCAAGAAGATAGCAACAGATGTGAACCTTCACGGCGCCACGGGTGGAGATATCAGCCCGAAGATGAGCCCTCCGGTCCTGCCGCAGGTATGGACATACGTTGCCACCTGGGGGCCTGCCAAGGTCTACCATAACGGCAAACTCGCCTGGATGGGCCCGGCCCATCTCATGGTGACCGAGGAGGTACGCGACCCTGAGACAGGCAAGGTAGACTTCAAGGGACCCATGAAGGTGAAGGACTACCCGGGGAGCGTTTACAATAAGCACGGCATACAGATACACTACGTCTCCCACCCCATGGGTGAGAAGACAAAGGGTTATCTGCCGCCTTACAAGAAGTTCGTGCACCTCATGTGGGAAAAGGTCATCTGGGAGTAGGCCTTTAACCAGGATCGATTGAGAAGGGGGGCATGAGGCCCCCCTTTTTAATTGGAAGGGGGTCCTGATATGAAGAATCGGAGAATCTTTTTCACCATCTTTATGTTGGCCATGGCACTCTCCGTGGTCCTTTCATGGCAGGGCGTTCTGAGAGCGGAAGGCCAGGGCGCCGTGGTGGTCGTCAGGATAAAAAATCTTGGCTTTGATCCCACCGATATAACCATACGGCCGGGTACAACCGTACGCTGGGTCAATGAAGACCCCTTTTCGCATGATGTTACAAGCGGCACCGTTGTAAGCGGCAGGAGGGCCCGTCAGGTAGCAAAGAGCAGGACACCTGACGGCAGGTTTCACTCCGGCGCCTACGGGCAGGGCAAGACCTATGAGCGCAGGTTTGATAAAACGGGCGAGTATCCCTACTTCTGCACCATTCATCCCATCATGACAGGTGTTGTGCGTGTTGTAAAGTAGCCGCACACTTCGCGCCGCAGGACCTTCCTTGTATTAATCGCCATTAAGTAGTATGCTATACCCTTCTTCTACTGGCCTGCCGGGAAGACAAAAGGCCCGGAGGCCTGTCTTGAGAATCTGCCTTTTTTGCTTTCAGAAGTAATCCTATCCAACTCTTTACCCTTCTGAAAGGTAAGATCACGCAAAAGGGCGCATCGCTTTATGGACCGGAGCTTGCTCCGCGGGCACGGCCTATTTCCGTAAGACTGAGTCCAGAAAAAGGCGGCGGCCTTTTGAGAGACAACAAGGGAGGATTTTTTTGAAACTCTTGCTGATAATGCCGGGAAGCGGACGGAGTTACTGGGGAGGGGTCTCAAAGAGCGGCAAGGCAGGGTTTGCGAGGCTTGGCCTTACGACCGTGGCCGCCCTTACACACCGTGACTGGGATGTTGAGATACTGGACGCCAGGGTACAGAGCGTGGACTATGAGAGAGACGTAGACCTTGTGGGTATTACGGGCCTTACCTCCGAGATACCCGAGGCCTACAGGATAGCCGATGGGTTCAGGGCCAGGGGCGTAACCGTGGTCATGGGCGGGGTACACGTATCGGCGCTCCCTGATGAGGCCCTCGAACACGCCGATGCCGTTGTAATAGGCGAGGCCGAGAGGGTCTGGGCAGGGCTCCTTGAAGACTTCAGGGCCGGCGGGCTCGGGAAAAAGTACAGGGGCCGGCTCTGCGAGATGGAGGGCATGGTTGTGCCGAGGCGTGACCTGCTTGACCGGTCCATGTACGGCACGGGTTTTAATACCCTTCAGGCCACGCGGGGCTGTCCCTTTAACTGCGAGTACTGCACGGTAACGGCCTTTTTCGGAAATAAGTTCAGGGTGCGTCCCGTGGACGAGGTCATAGACGAGATAAAGGGCCTCAAGTCCCGCGAGTTCGTCTTCATGGACGATAACATCGTGGGAAGACCGCGTTACGCAAAAGAACTCTTCGAGAAACTCATGCCTCTGGGCCTCAGGTGGGGGAGTCAGGCCTCCATAACAATGGCAAAGGACCCCGAGCTCCTGAGGCTCTTTTCCAGAAGCGGCGGCCACTACGCCTTCATTGGTTTCGAGTCGCTCTCACAGAAGAACCTCTCGAAAATGAACAAGGGCTGGAACTCGGCAAAGGGCTACAGCGAGGCCGTAAAGAAGATACACAGGGCCGGGATAAATATTGTCGCGAGTTTTGTCTTTGGCCTTGACGAGGACGACGTGGGGGTATTTCAGAGGACCTATGACTTTATCATGGATAACCACATAAGCGCCGCGCAGTTTCATATACTTACGCCGCTCCCCGGCACGGGCACGTACACGCGCCTTGAGGAGGAGGGGAGGATAAGGGAGCGCGACTGGGCCCGCTATCACACGGGCGAGGTGGTCTTCGAGCCAAAGGGCATGAGCGCAGAGGAACTCCTTGCCGGTTATCACGCCATGTATCACAGGTTCTATTCCGTAAAGAATATACTGAGGCGCAGTCTTGTGAACCCCGGAAACCTCAAGTACCGCGTTGCCGTGAACCTGAGTTACCGTAAGAAGGCCCTTAAGATGCCCTCTTGAGCTCTACCCCCCCCGTTCTCTCTTCCCATCCATCCCGGTTTTTATCTCTGGAAATTATCCTCTCCTTGCAATAGTATGTGCGTGATAGAGGTGTTCCTGTCAGCCTATTACCTGTAAGGGAGACTCATGGAGAGCATATTCGATACACCACCGGCCGTGGTTCAGGGAGACTTAGATGGGCTGAAGACCTCCCTGGATGAGATTATTCCAGCAAAAAAACCCTCCAATCTTCTTATAGCCACTTGGAACATAAGAAGGTTCGGGGGCCTTACAAGGAGGTGGCTCCCAACGGGCAGTTACTCTCCAAAGCGGGACCTTCGCGCGCTCAGGGCCATTATCGAGATAATTTCACGCTTCGACGTGGTGGCCGTGCAGGAGGTCACTGGTAACCTCCGCGCCCTTCGGGACACCATTAAGTTCCTTGGCGGGAACTGGTCATTCCTCATGACAGACGTTACGCGCGGAAAGGCTGGCAACAAGGAACGCCTCGCCTATATCTTCAATAACCGCCGCGTGCAGGCCTCGGGCCTTGCAGGCGAGGTGGTCATCCCCAAAGAGTTGCTCGGCAAGAAGGATAAACCTCAAGCCATCATGGACAGGCAGTTCTCAAGGACACCCTATGCCGTTAGTTTTCGAGCGGGAAAAGAGACCTTCATCCTCCTTACCACCCATATAGCGTACGGCAAGAGTTTAGACGACCGTCTGCCTGAGATTCGGGCAATAGCAAGATGGCTCGCCTGCTGGGCAAGGGAGACGAACAGGTTCCATCATAATCTCATGGTCCTCGGGGACTTTAATATTGACAGGAAGGATAGCCCCCTCTGGCAGGCATTCAAGTCAACGGGCCTCCAGGTCCCAGAGGACCTTCAGCATACCCGTCGTTCCGTATTCTCAAGACCCGGAGACGACCCCAGGCTCGATAAATTCTACGACCAGATAGCCTGGTTTGCATCTGGTTCTGGAAAGGCGCGCCTCACCATGGAATACGTACGGGGCGGGGACTTCGACTTTCTTCCCTTTGTCTACTCGGGCACGGGACTCTCAAGGCTCTCCATATCTCACAGGCTCTCCGACCACTACCCCCTCTGGGTTGAGTTCCGAAGAAGGACGTAGGAGGTCCTTGCGCTCTTTTCATCTTCTTTTAATCTCCATGGTCCTATAATGTACCCAGGTCCGAAGCCCGCGTATGGACAAGTAAAGGTAAGAATGCGGGCGGAACTTGCGGAGGTTTTTTTCTTGAGCCGGTGAGCAACATTTCTTCAAAACAGGTCTTGCCAGACCGCGCTCATTAGCCGCGCCCGGTGCCTCCGCGCAACCCCCTTAAAAAGGGGAAGGAGGCTCTGAGATGAAGCACACAATGGAAGTTTCCCTTGTCTTTGTCCTCGGTCTTAATCTTCTTACCATCGGCGTCACCAAGGTCCTGGGCGTACTCGTTTATAGCATATGAGTACAGGCAATAACTCAGGGCGCATGTCAATCCCCTCCTGGCTACTTTCCTGAACCTCGCGGCCTCGAAAAAAATATCGCCGCCCCTTTTCCTCTTTGTCTTGAGAGAGTAAAGCAGGGAAAGTCATGACAAGGTACGCTTACTTCCCGGTATTACGTCTTTATCTTCCTTGTCATTGTCTGGCGTTGAAGGTCTAACCCCCCTGTTTTTTTCTCTTCTTTTTGGAGAGTTCATCTGCGCGTTTCAAACCCCTAAGATGATACTCCCGAAGATAATATCCCCGAAGACATTACCAGAGATGTGCCCCGGTTCTTTTACGCGCCGCCTTATCCCGTGGTTTTTCATATTGGGAAAGAGCTCGTGTTGACCTTGCCGTGAATTTGCCACGAGCCAGCCTGTCGTACGAAAAAACGCGCGCATTTTTTACCGGATTTTCAAGTATGCGCCTTCAGTAAAAAAAACATAATAGCGCCCCTTTCCTCTCTTGGCGGGCGCAGTCCAAGAGAGAAAAGGATAAAAGGAAGGAAGTCTCTGGCGGACCTTGCCACCCGAATATTTTTTGTTTTTTCAGAGAGAGGTTTCCCTGTTCTGTCTCTCATCTTCATTTAATCTCTGATCCGTATAATGGTAATCAAGTAAGGGGTATTGAGAACAGAACACAAGGAGGTGCAAGACATGAACAGACTTGACAAGATAGCGATCCTCTTGGGAGTGGGTTTGAACCTGGTTGTAGCGAGTCTCGTAATCTTTGCTTCGACTAATTATATTGCCTGAAGGGCAAGAGATAGACAAAGGAGGCACTAAAATGATAAAGATATCCGAATTCGGCGTACTCTGCGGACTGGGTCTTAATATGCTGGCCATAGGGGTAATCACAGCCATAGGTGTCTTTGCCTACGGCCTCGCATGAGCCAGTAAGCACGAGGTAAAAAAAGGGGAGCGGCATTATGCCGCTCCCCTTTTTTTTGTCTCATCGCCGAGTGAATTTAAGTACCTGTCCCCGACCCTGTTCGGAGACCAGTATTGAATCTCCTTCGGGCAGTATTCCCTGCGGTGAAGAGAGGCACCTCGCGATAGTCGAGAGTCTGCCGTTTTTGTAGGAGAGGAGCCTTCCCGGGTTTGCGTCTTCTGTTATGAGTAGCGCCCCGTCAGGGGTAATGGCAAGCTGGTCAGGGTTATTGATATTGCTGAGTATCGTTTTAGTTGTGCCGTCCTTGAACTCAAGGACTCTTCCCGTGGCGGTCTCCGCAATGAAGACCTCGCCTTTTTTTCCAAGCACAATGCCCTCTGGCCTCTTGAGTTTATTCTGCAGGACCGTTTTTTTTCCGTCAGGCTCGAGGCGAAAGAGCCTTCCTTTTTTTCTGTCCCTTGTTACAAGGAGCCCGCCACCGGGGAGTACGGCGAGTCCCTCGGCGTGGCCGATACGGGCAATGACCCTCCAGGACTTCTTCTTAAGGTCATACTCAATGACACGGCCCTTTTTCACCTCTTCCACGATGTAGAGTTTTCCCCCAGCGGCGCGGAGACCATCTGGCCTGTTGAGCCCGCGGAGGATTACCTCGTGCTTGCCGTCCGGCAGTATGCGCACAACCTTGCCCTGGCCTCCCCTCTCTTCCAGCGTGGCGTAGAGGCCGCCGTCCTCTGTCATGGCGAGGTTATCAATAGAGGGCAGGCCCTCGGCCAGCACGGTGAAGGCGTACCCCTTTTCGGCCACGGCCCCTTCCCGGCAGGTGGGCTTCACGAGGCCCTCGCCGCCGTGGGTGATGATAAGGTACCCGCCAAAAAGCAGGACAATAAATGCGGCCAATATGTATATGGAAGGCCCTCTGGCCCCAGCCTTACTGCGCTTATTTTTTTTTGCCTTTTTAGCGCACATCTATCAGTCTCCTAAAGGGGAAATAAAGTTTTTTTAATGAGTTTAGCCCTTACTGGAGGGCCGCATGGTATCCCTTCTCGACTTTGTTCCAGCCATGAGCCCTGAGAGCCGTTCTGTAATGGCGATGAACCCTTGGGGCGAGACCCTTGCGCCATTGATGGTAAGGGCGAAGTGAAGATGGGGCCCGGTGGCCCTGCCCGTTGACCCCACCAGTCCGATGGCCTCACCCTTCTTGATCTTATCTCCTTTTTTCACAGTAGTGGATTTAAGGTGGGCGTAGAGCGTGAAGACGCCGAGTCCGTGGTCAATGACCACGAAGTTGCCGTAGAAGAAAAAGGTTCCAGTAAAGGCCACCTGTCCAGCGGCCGCGGCCTTCACGGGTGTGCCTGCGGGGGCGGCTATATCAAGGCCGCTGTGCGGGCTTCGCGGCTGACCGTTTAGTATGCGCCTCTCGCCGAAGGAGCCGCTTACGCGTCCCTTGAGGGGCATTATAAACGGACCCTTCCAGAGCCGCCCGGAGATGGAAGAGGAGAGCGCGGCCTCAAGTTCAGCCTTTTCTCTTTTTATCCGTGCAAGGGTCTCCTCGTCGAACTCCACCATATCCGGCGGAAGGTGAATGCGCGAGGTCCCAAAGTCCCCTGAGACAAGACGCAGGGATGTGCTTATCTCTTTTTTCCCGCGCCTGAATGTAATGTAATACCTTCCGGGCACGGACTCAAGGTCTGCCGCCACTATGGCCCAGGTCCCCCCTTTTTTTGTCTTTATGATGACGGTCTTGCCGGCCTTGAAGGCCCCCTCTACGGGAGTGCCCGGCAGGGGGTCTCTCATGTGAATTAGCGCGAGCCCGCCCTGAGGGAGACGGGCGTCGCTGAAGTCTACCTCAAGACTTCTGCCGGCGAGACAGGAGTCAAGGAGAAAGAGGAGCGCGATTAGGCTGAAAATCTTAGGCGCAAGGCCGAATCTATTTTTCATGATTGTGACCCAGTTTTTTAATTGGTTTTTTTTGGCAGGTCATTTGTCATCGTAAGACAGACACTTGAGGACAGATGAGCAATGCTACCCAATCACAAGACTTTCTTTTTTCTAAAAGAAAGTAAGGAAATCTTTTTATTGAGGCAGGCAGAGCCGCCATGCCCTCTTTTGTCTTTACTTACGAGACTCCTTGAATCCGCTCGAGACGTGTTTTTCTCCTTTGCTGTCCACTATGATGGCCTCGATGCCCTTGAGTCTTTCAACGAGGGCCATGCCCTTTTTTGGTCCCATTACAAAGACTGCCGTTGAGAGCGCGTCTGTTGTGGTGGTATCTGGTCCGAGTATGGTCACGCTCCTGCACCCGCGCGCGGGAAAGCCGGTTCTGGGGTCAATGATGTGATGATAGAGGACGCCGTCTTTTATGAAAAAGTGCTCGTAGTCGCCTGAAGTGGAGATGGATATGTCTTTAAGGGGGAGGCTCGCAAGGAGTTCGTCTTTTTTCCGTGGGTGGCGTATGCCTATTTGCCAGAGCGTGCCCGGCGCGGCCTCGCCCTGTACCCTCATGTCGCCTCCTGCCTTTATGATGAAGTTCTTTATTCCCATGGAGTCTATGATGCGCGAGGCCGAGTCCACGGCATAGCCCTTGGCAATGCCCCCGAGCCCCATGGCCATTCCCGGTCTTCCAAGAAAAACAGTGCCTTTTGTTCTGTCCAGCACCACGGCGCGGTAATTAACCTTCTTGAGTCTTTCTTTAACACTCTCTTTGTCTGGCACGGTGTGGGGCCCCTTGGGGCTGAAATCCCAGAGACCCCACATAGATGCCCATGTAATGTCAAAGGCCCCGTCTGTGATGTTTGATACTATCTGTGCCGCGGAAATGATGGAGAAGAGTTCCACTGGGACCTTCACCGGGGCCTTGCCCGCGTTTTTGTTGATCCTTATGACATAGGTCTCTCCGCGCCACTCGCTTAGTTCGTCCTCTATGCGTTTAAATTCTTTTACTATGGCGCCAAGGGCCCTGTCCGTCTCTTTCTCGTTCAGGCCGGCAAAGGTTACCTCGAGGTTTGTGCCCATTACCGTGGTCTTTCGCGAGGTTGTGGCCTGGCGGGTTTGCGACTCGGCGCGGGCGCTCATTGGCATGGAGAAGATTAAGAAGACGAAGAAGAGAGGGAGCAGAGTCAGAAGCGGCCTTGAGAAAAGATGGTGCGGTTGTGGCAGGGAGGTTTTTTCCATATCGGGGATATTAACACGTCTTGCGAGGCTGGTACAAGGCCACCGGCTCAGTAGAAGAGCCTGAGGCCGAGCATCACGATGTTGGCGAAGACGCCGCGCGATTCGTGGTAATACTCGTACTTCGCCTCAATGGCGTTGTACTTGCTCTGGTGCCAGGGAAAGAAGTATGTGCCCTTTATGCCGATAAGGTTGGTGTCAAGGCCCTCGAGTTGCGGCGAGGCGGACTTGAAGGTATCGGCGGCGGTGTAGGTGTCCTTTACGAAGAAGGCCTCGGTCTGCGTGTAGTACCTGTAGTTGAGGCCAAGGAGCATGTTGTCATTTATGTGCTTGTCGTACTCTATGCCCGCCATGTAGGACTTTATCTTCCAGTCGTCGTTATAATAACGGAGCGTGAGTTTCACCGCCGCCCTGTTGAAGACGCCGCCGAGCCCCTCGAAGGTAAAGTAGCGGCTGAGGCCCGCCACAAAGGAGCGTCGTGTCCTGGAGTCGGGAAAGCGCTCGTTAACGCAGTTCGCAGAGAGTGTGGTGCATGTAGTGGGGTCGGTACTGCCGAGGCCCACGAGGCGTATGCCCTCTGTCATCTGACCCGTTGACTCGGTAAGGGTGTAGCCGAGTTGAAAGAACATCCTTGGCGTGAGGAGCTGGGTTACGCCGAGGAAGAAGTTGTGCGTTGTCCTTGATTTTGTCTCAGGGAGGAACTCGCCGGAGATCTTGTCGAAACTGCCGGAGTAACTTGCCGTCAGGGTGGTGTTCTTGCCAAAGAGGTCTTTTTTAAGGGTAATGGTGGGCGTGTTGGAGGTATAGTCCTTCTCGCGGCTCATGTCATAGTAGACCTCGACGCCGAGGATATTATCAAAGTCATGGGTCATGCCTATGGTAATTTCGTTCCGCGTGTCGCTGTTCGAGCCCGATGCATTGGCCGCCGATGCGCTTGATACGGCGTTGGCCTTCGGGGCCTTGGCGCCCTTGCCGTCATCTCCCCCTCCCTCTCCGCCCTCGCCGAAACTCGGATTTATGAAGTCAACGGTGTACTTTACATAGCCGCTTGTGCGGAGGTTGAAGTCTTTATTAAGGGCAAAGACGCCCGTGTATACGGTGGTGTCGTTATTGAAGGCATGTGTGAAGAACTGCGCAGAGGCGTAGTCCTCGGCAGTGGCAGTACCCGGCGCAAGGATTATGTAGGCGCTGATTATGAGGATGGTGATGGAGAGGATGAGCAGAATGTATGGAATCCGTCGCTCAGTTGCAGCCACAGCCGCCTCCGCTCACTCCGAAGGAACCCACGGCGCCCTCGCGCGTCGCCATGGTGTGCTCTCTTACGGCCTTTTCTTCCTTGTTGAAATCGGGCCTCATGATGGGGTCTGCAAGGTACTCGCGCTCCCAGGGCTGGACACGTGCGCAGCCGGCAAAGGCGGCGAGTATGATGAGAGCGGCAAGAAGGGCGTAAAAGATCTTCATTTTTTTCATAAGAGTTGGATACCTATTGAAAAATTATTTTATGAGCGTATTCAGCTCGGTCCGCCATGCCTCTGGGTCAGATTCCTTGAAGCCGTAGTGGACATAGCGGATGACGCCTTTGGCATCAATGATAAAGGACGTGGGCATGGCCATGACAGAGTACTTTCTTATTGCCCTGGACTTATGGTCAAGGAGGACCTTGAAGTTGGGGGGCAGGCCCATGTAAGCAGAGGTGAAGCTCTTCACATTGGAGCGCACTTTGTCCTCGCTAATCGCGAGAGTCACGAAGTTGGAGCCGCTGTACTGGGTCGTAAGTTTCTTAAGTTCAGGGAATTCTTTTTTGCAGGGCGGGCACCAGCTGGCCCAGAAGTCGATGAAGACCACCTTGCCGCGCATCCCTGATAGGGAGACCTTTTGCCCCCTCAGGCTCAGAAGATCGAAGTCAGGGGCCTTCTTGTTTCGCCAGCTTGCCCAGGAGGCTGGGGTCCCGAGGACGAGGATAAGAAAAAAAACAAATAAAGCCCACTGCGTCTTTTTCATAAAAGAAGGCGCCTTTCCAAGTATTTTTTTGTCCATTCAACAACGCGCAGAGTCTACACTATTCAAGATTAAAGTATGATTAGAGAAAATGAAAGACTTTTTTTTCGGGCGCCACGGCCGAAGAAGGCCTTCTGCCGCACAGAAGGCCCATGAAAAGGGGGTAACAACAGGGGTAACTTATTTATTCTGGTGGTGATTTTAATCACTGGTCCTTCTGAAAAATCCTGCTATAGTTCTATATATAGATGTATGCACATCATCTATGCCTTGTGCTACAGCATTCATGTATATAAGGGCTGGTTCCGGGGATATAATGAAAGGCACGGGGGCCTCGAAGTTGCGGCGCCGTGGATATTAAGACATTGACTATCATGAGGGTTGACCCGGGCATATGGATGTACATTATACCCCTGGGTATTGTCTGGGTGGGCTACATACTGGTGCGTGCCCGAAAGGAGATACGTAACCGCAGGGTCCGCGACGAGGCCGTAAAGTCGGGGATGACCGAGCCCGCGTCCATTCACCCCCTAATCAACCACAACAGGTGCATTGGGTGCGGCTCCTGCGTGGCCGCATGCCCCGAGCACCCGGGGCACAAGGTCCTTGGCCTTATTAACGGAAAATCCAACCTTATCGGCCCCACAGACTGCATAGGCCACGGTGCCTGCAAGGATGTCTGTCCTGCCGACGCCATAACCCTTGTCTTTGGCACGGCGCGGCGCGGCGTGGACATACCACTGGTAAAGCCCGACTTCGAGACAAACGTGCCGGGCATCTACATAGCAGGCGAGCTCGGTGGAATGGGGCTCATAAGGAACGCCATTGAGCAGGGCCGTCAGGCCATAGAGAATATCGCCAAGTCCTCGGGGGATACGGCAAAGGACATGCTCGATGTCGTGATAGTAGGCGCCGGGCCCGCGGGTTTTGCCTCGAGCCTCGGGGCCATGGAGGCGGGGCTCCGGTATCTTACGGTTGAGCAGGATTCCCTTGGCGGCACTGTCTTTCAATACCCCAGGGGCAAGATAGTCATGACCTCTCCTGCGAACCTTCCCATCGCAGGGAAGATGATGTTCAGGGAGACCACAAAGGAGAAACTCCTTGCCTTCTGGGAGGACGTGGAAAAGCAGACCGGTGTTTCCATAAACTACAAGGAGCGCGTTGAGTCTGTTGAGAAGACGGAGAGGGGCTTTCTGGTGAAGACCACGAAGGGCGAGTACGAGACAAGGACCGTGCTCCTCACCATAGGCAGGCGCGGCACGCCGCGAAAACTCGGCGTTCCCGGCGAGGACCTCCCCAAGGTGGTCTACAGGCTCATCGACCCGGAGCAGTACCGCGGACAGAAGGTCGTCGTTGTAGGAGGCGGCGACAGCGCCCTCGAGGCCGCTACAAGCATTGCCGCCGAGCCTGGAACCGATGTGACCCTTTCGTACAGGAGCGAGGCCTTTACGCGCGCCAAGGAGAAGAACCGCGAGAAGGTGAGAAAGGCCGGGGAAGAGGGCAGGCTGAAGGTCATGATGAAGTCCAACGTGAAGGTAATAGAAGAGAAGGTCATCCATATTGAGCAGAATGGCAAGATGCATAAGATAAAGAACGACGCTGTAATCATAAGCGCCGGCGGCATACTCCCAACGGCGTTCTTGAAGAAAGTAGGCATAAACATTGAGACAAAGTTCGGCACTCCGTAGAAAGGGCCTTGCGCCATGGCGCGCCTTTGGGCTCGAGAGGCGCGGGCTCGCGGAGGCGGTTTTTCTTGCCGGGCTCTTGTTTATCTGGTCCTGCCGCGCCGTATGGGCCCTCGGCGATACTGGCATGGAGGAGGCCCGCGCCGCGGCGCGCGTGAGGGACTATAAGAAGACAGCGGCCATACTTACACCCCTTGCCCGGAAGGGCAACGCCGAGGCCATGTACATGCTCGCAGGGCTTTACCGGGCAGGCCGCGGGGTGGCTAAAGACGAGCGGACCGCCTATGGCTGGATGCTAAAGTCCGCGCGAAAGGGTTTCGTAAAGGCAGAGTTCAACCTTGCTATCATGTACGAGATGGGTGTTGGTGTAAAGGCAAGCGGGGACAGGGCCCTCTACTGGTTCAGGGCCGCGGCCTCGAAGGGCTATGAGCCGGCAAAGGAGCGTCTGGCCGTTGCCGAAGCAAAGGCCAGGCCCATGCCAAGGCTAAGGACTCGGCGCGCAAAGGACCCACTGAATGAAAAGCGGCTCCGCTGGGCCGCGGAAAAAGGTGATACAGGCAAGGCAAGGTCTCTCCTCCATTCCGGTGTGCGCGTGGATGGCAGGGATAAATATGGCAGGACGGCCCTTATGATAGCCGCGGGAATGAAAGATAACAGGGCCATGGTAGCACTGCTTCTCAAGAACAGGGCCTCAGTCAAGTCAAGGGACAGGTACGGCGATAACGCACTTATGATCGCCTCGCGGGCCGGACGGGCCGATGTGGTAAGGCTGCTTCTCGAGGCCGGGGCCAGGGCAGATGTCAGGGACCGTAATGGCAACACCCCCCTGATGTTGGCCTCTCAGAAGGGGCATCTCGAAGTGGCGCGGGCCCTTGTAAAAGCAGGCGTGGATATAAACGCCCGCAACAAGAAGGGAAGGAACGCCCTAATGCTTGCCACGAGCGAGGGTCGTAAGGATGTTGCCCGTTTTCTTGAGTCAGAGGGGGCCGTGGTTATCAAGGCCCGCAAGACCCGCCCGAGGATCAACCCCGCCCTTCTTGAGAAGTCTTCAAGAGAGGCGTCCTCGAAAAAGGGCTCGCCATACAAGGGCTGGAGCCCCCTCATGATAGCCGCATGGCGCGGCCAGAGGGATGTTGCCGCCAAGTTGCTGAAAGGCCGGGTAGATGTAAATAAAGAGGGCCCCGAGGGTTACACGCCCCTCTCAAGGGCCGCCTGGCAGGGCCGCGGCAAGATAGTCGCCCTGCTCCTCGCCCATGGGGCCGACCCCTCGGGGGGCGCGTCAAAGGTGAAGACTCCGCTAATGCTCGCCGCCGAGCATGGCCATGTGAGGTCTCTTAATTTGCTAATAAAGGCAGGAGCCCCGCTTGACACGCGCCGCGAAAGCAAGGGCGAGAGCGCCCTTACATATGCCATAAAGGCAGGGAAAGAAGAGACTGCCGTTGCCCTTGTATCAGCCGGGGCGGCGATAAATATTACGCTTAAGAACGGCATGACCCCCCTTGCGCTCGCGGCAAGGGGAGGGCTTACAAAGACCGTGAGCGCCTTGTTAAAGCGCGGCGCCGGGGTGAACAGCGTAGATAGCCGCGGGTATACACCCCTCTGGTACGCAGTGCAGGGAGAGAGGCCGGGGCCAGTGAAGGCCCTTCTCAGGCGCGGCGCCGACCATGCCAGGAGATACGCCGGCGGCCAGAGCGCCCTTAGCATTGCGGCCAGGGGGGGCAACGTGGAGATTATAGGGGCGCTCCTCATGGCCGGCGCAAGTGTCAATGCCATAACAGACTCAGGAAACACGGCCCTCATGCTCGCGGCCTCGGGGGGGCATGCGCCCGCCCTTAGGCTCCTATTAAAGCACGGGGCCAGGGTGGACGAGCGCAACAGGGACGGGGACACGGCCCTTATCATTGCGGCAGGGGCGGGTCATCTTGAGGCCGTAAAGGCCCTTCTCGACGGAGGGGCTGATATTGGGATAAAAAACAAGAAACGGGAACGGGCCGCCACGGTGGCCGAGGGAAACGCCGGGATTATGAAACTTCTTGAGAGCCACAAGGCCAGGAAGGGCTGGCTCGGCGGCATTTTTTGATAGGGCAATCTCAGGGAAAGTCTGAATAATTCAGGGATGAATTATTCAGAGGTTCCTTAGAAAAGAAGAGGTATTGAAATGGAAAATACTAAATCAGGTCCACGGATAATAAAGACACCTGCCAAAAAGGCCTTCAGGGCCGGGAAGGCGGATACCCCTGTGCTTGATGGTCATGGTAACGCCGCTCTTGTGAGGGCCGCCGGGCAGGCTGGCCTTGAGGATAGGGAGCGACCCATTGGGGTAGAGGTTCCATCTGGCACGGCGAGGCTTTGCATCGTAAGAGATCTCCCCCGGAGCGCCGGCGCAGGGGGACAAAAGCCCGGGGGCTCGGGGAGTAAAGCCTCGAAAGAGGCCCCTTCAAAGGTGATGGAAAAGCCGCTGGTAGAGAGTGGTCCGAAACGGGACGTAGATAGGGGCAAGCCCCCTAAGATTGAAACCCTGAAGGGCGCGGCAAAGGAACCTGTAAAGGCCCGGGACAAAAAAGAAGAACAGGCCGCCGCAGTCGCCCAGGGCCCCAAGTGCGACCTCTATGCCGCGCAGAAGACCTCGCTTACGGCGATCATCTCCTACACACTTCTTGCCGCCGTCTTATTTCTCGGCTGGCTCTATCGCGGCGAGGAGATCTTTACGGCGAAAGAGGGCACGGGTTATATAATAGGCATTGTGGGCGCCTCCATGATGCTTCTCCTCGTCCTCTATCCCATAAGGAAGACGGCGCGTTTCATGCGGCGCATGGGCGCGGTAAAGCACTGGTTCCGCGCGCACATGGTGCTCGGGCTCATAGGCCCGGCCCTCATACTCTTTCACTCCAACTTCGCCCTTGGCTCTCTTAATAGTTCCGTGGCCCTTGTGGCCATGCTCCTTGTGGCCGTGAGCGGTCTCATAGGCAGGTATATTTACTCTGGCATACACTATGGGCTTTACGGCAAGGAGATGAACCTTAATGAACTCCAAAAGGACTTCAAGGACAAGAGCCACGCCATGGGGTATGTCCTTGATTACGCCCCTGCCATACAGGAAAGGATACTTAACTTCGATAATATGGCGCTGAGGCCCCATTATTCCTTCGTGGGAAGCCTCCTCTGGCTTGGGGTAACATTTTTTTCGGCCCTGAGGCTCCGCGTTGCCCTTGCCATGGTCTTGAGACGCACGCTTCGCGTAGCGGCAAAGAGGAACAAATGGACGCCCTCTGAACTCAGGGCCCATGACCGCGCCACGCGTCTTTATATTGCCAATCATATCTCCTCGGCCATGGCCATATCGAGGTTCAAGGTATATGAGAGGCTCTTTTCCCTCTGGCACCTCCTCCATCTGCCGCTCTTTATCATGCTCGTGCTTACAGCCATAATCCACGTGGTGGCGGTGCATATGTTCTGAGTCTTCAGTGGGGCCTCTTTTGTTGTGCCCTTGAAGAGGGCGCGGGGTTTCGCTTATTTTCAAAAAGTCAAGTTATTGAAAATCTGAGAAAACAGTTTTTTTATAAATAATCCAGGGACGAATTAATGAGAGGTTCCCAAGAGGCATTTTAGAGGGGTTGCCTTATTGCCTTCAGGGCCTCGGGGCTCCTCTCTAATCCGATCCCGTCTCTTTACTCCTCTGTCTCTTGTGTGTGCGTGGGGGGATCTACATTGTGAGCAATGAATGTCTCGAAGTGTGCTTAAAGTCATATTAGCCCTGTCCGTTCTTGTGATACTTATAGTCCCGGCAAGACCGGCAGGCGCGAAGACCATAAAAAGTCTCTTCATGCCGGGCAAGGTTATAAGCGGGCACAAAAAGTACGAGAACGAGTGCTCGCGCTGCCACAGGTCATTCAGCAAGGGTTCGCAGAGGAGCCTCTGTCTTGCCTGTCATAAAAAAGTCTCCGCTGATGTAAAGAAGAGGCTCGGTTATCACGGCAGGTACGCCAAGGCAAGAAAGACGGAGTGCAGGCACTGCCACAAGGAGCACAAGGGCCGCTCCTACAGGGCCGTAATATTCAATACCGAGACCTTTGACCACAGGCTAACGGACTTTGCCCTCAAGGGCGCGCATCTCGATACGAGCTGCGCCAAGTGCCACAAGAAAGAGAAGAAGTACAGGGAGGCCCCCTCAAAGTGCAATGCCTGCCATGAGAGAGACGATGCCCACAAGGGCCACCTTGGAAAGGACTGCGCCAAGTGCCATGACGCCGGACGCTGGACAAAGGCAAGTTTTGACCATAAGAAAACAGACTTTCCCCTTAAGTTCAAGCACAGGAAGGTCTCCTGCGCGGCCTGCCATCCGCAGGGGCGGTACAAGAAAACCCCCCTTGATTGCTACACCTGCCATGTCATCAATGACGTGCATAACAGAGGGTACGGGAAAAAATGCAAGGATTGCCACAGGGCCGATGACTGGAAAAAATATCACTTTAACCATGACAAGACAAAGTTCAAGCTCAAGTTCAGGCATAAAAAGGTAGACTGCCACGCCTGTCACAAGGGCAACTTCTACAAGGAGAAGATAAAGAAGACCTGTTACGGCTGTCATAAGGAAGACGATGAGCACAAGGGACGGTACGGGAAAAAGTGCAAGTCATGCCATAGCCCGAGGAAGTGGGGAAAGTATGACTTCAACCACGATAAGACGGACTTTCCCCTGAAGGACGCCCACAGGAAGGTAGACTGCACAAGGTGTCACGCCGGCAGGGCCTATGGGGTGAAGAAGACGCGCACATGTTACGCCTGCCACGCCAAGGACGACGTGCACAGGGGCCGCGAGGGCAGGCGCTGCGACGAGTGCCACAACCAGAGGGGCTGGAAAAAAGAGGTTGTTTTTGACCATGACATCACGAATTTTCCCCTTATCGGGCTCCATGCCGTCACGCTATGCGAGCAGTGCCACGACCGGGGCAACTATAAGAAGGTCTCCGTTAAGTGCGCCTCCTGCCACGGGAGCGACGACAAGCACAAGGGCGGGCTTGGCAAGAAGTGCGGCGAGTGCCACAACCCCAATGGTTGGAGGCTCTGGAGTTTTGACCATGCGAGGGACACGGAGTATAAACTCGACGGCGCCCACAAGGGCCTTGCCTGCGACGATTGTCACAGGAAGAACATCTGGAAGAAGAGGTCCACGACGTCCGACGATTGCTTCAGCTGTCATCGCGACGATGACGCCCATCGCGGGGCCTTTGGCCTGAACTGCGAGAGGTGTCACTCAACGGAATCGTTCAGGAAGATAAAGATAAGACACTGAGTCTTTCCCCTCCCCTTGAGGGCTGGAGGGGGGCCGGGAGCGCGGGACGGCAAATAATATCTTTTACCTGCGCCGCAGGAGGCATCAAGATGAAGACACGGGTACTTAAGAGATCTGAAAAAGAGAAGGCCAGGTATCCGCGCAGACTTACCCTGGTCCTTGCAGGGCTCGCCTTACTTCTTTTCCTTGTCCCCGGGGGTGTCCTCGCCTCAAGGGGCGAGCGCACCGCAAGCGCCGTCCATCTTGAGAAGGGCCGTTATGTAGTCAACCTCCTTTCCGATACAGCCCCTCTCAAGGCATCAAAGATCCCATATCATAAGGACTTCAAGGGCCATACACTTTACACCACAGAGTACCGCTCGAAAAAGGGCGTTCTCTGGCACAGGCTTCGCCTCGGGTTCTTCCCGACAAGGAAGGCCGCCGAGGAGGAACTCAAGTCCCTAAAGGGCCGCTTCAAGACCGCCTGGATTTCCAGGGTATCTGTAAGCGAGAAGAAGAAGGCCCATGCCACTGTCCTTAAGAGCGTTGGCGTCTCCGCCGCCCTTGACGAGACGGGAAAGAAGATTGCGGCCAAGACACTTGAAGCCAAGGCCGCACTTGGCGAGACAGGGAAGAAGATAGCCGACTGGGGTAAGAAGACCTACTCTGGCATAGATGAGCATATGAGAGAGGGGCTCCACGGCATAGAGAAAAAGTTCAAGAAGAAAGAGGGCCCTTCGGGCAGGGAGAGCCGCAGGTCCGCCTCAAAGGATACCCACAGTTCCACTGCAAAGACCAGCGGCAAGCGCGGCTGGAAGATCGGCAGAGTTAAGATAGGTAAGACAGAGAGTAGCGGCAAGTTCACCTTTGACCACTTCAAGACGGGCTTTCCCCTTGACGGCGCCCATGTGGAAGAAAAATGCGAGGCCTGCCACCCCCGGGGGATATTCACCAATACGCCCACTCATTGTTCTGAGTGCCACTCGCAGGGGGCCGTGGTAAAGGCCACATACAAGTCCATTGACCATACGCGAACCAACGCGCCATGCGACCAGTGCCATGTCACCAATACGTGGAACCTATCGCGTTTTAACCATCCAGCCGATACCTTCGGGCAATGCTACTCCTGTCACAACGGCACGACAAACGCGGGCAAGCCCGCGGCCCATGTGGCGAGCAGCAATAACTGCGATGACTGCCATAATACCAACACCTGGCTCACGGCCCGATACGACCACTCCAATATCACCTCTCCCTGCGCAACCTGCCATAACGGCACAACCGCCACGGGTAAGCCCGGGAGCCATATACAGACAACAGCCGGGTGCGACGACTGCCACAGTACGCGGGCCTGGATACCCGCAGGTTTTGACCACTCCAATATTACGGGCACGTGTTCGAGCTGTCATAACGGAAGTACGGCCACGGGTAAACCACCGGGCCACGTCCAGACAAGTTCCGATTGCGATGACTGCCACAGCACTCGCGCTTGGATACCCGCGGGCTTTGACCATTCCAATGTGACGGGTACCTGTTCGAGTTGCCATAACGGGAGCACGGCCACGGGTAAACCTCCGGGTCACGTCCAGACAAGTTCTGATTGTGATGCCTGCCACAGCACTCGTGGCTGGATACCCGCGAGTTTTGACCACTCCGATGTAACGGGCACCTGTTCGAGCTGCCATAACGGGAGCACGGCCACGGGTAAACCCCCTGATCACGTGCAGACGACTTCTGAGTGCGATGTATGCCACAGCACGCGGGCCTGGATACCCGCGAGTTTTGACCATAGCGGCGTAACGGGCACGTGTTCGAGTTGCCATAACGGGAGCACTGCCACGGGTAAACCCCCCGACCACGTGCAGACGAATTCTGAGTGCGATGTATGCCACAGCACGCGGGCCTGGATACCCGCGAGTTTTGAC
>CAYYJQ010000008.1:38496-65274 GCA_964472295.1 uncultured Thermodesulfobacteriota bacterium
CATAGCGGTGTAACGGGTTCCTGTTCGAGCTGCCATAATGGGAGCACGGCCACGGGCAAACCCCCCGGCCACTTTGTCACCACGCAGGAGTGCAACGAGTGTCATGATACAAGGGGCTGGATACCGGTGACTACCTTCCACCATAACACGCCCAATTATCCCGGCGATCATAAGTCGAGCGTGGACTGTGTGGACTGTCACAAGAACAACAACGAGACCATCTCCTGGGATTACCCGGCATACCAGCCGGACTGCGCGGCCTGTCATTCCAAGAAGTACAAGGACGGGCCCCATAAGAAGACAAAGAACCCGAGCACCATTTACTACACTGTTAGCGAACTTCGTGATTGCTCCGGGGCGTGCCACAGGTATACTGACAACACCTTTACGACCATAGAGAAGCACAAGAGCAATCATCACCATTCAAGCGATGGAGGGTGGTAAGTAGATGAAGAAGACTATTCTGTTGTTCCTTGCCATTGTCCTCTTATCCATAATCCATGGACCAGGGGACGCGGCTTCGAGGGAGTTTCGCATATTCGACGAGGTCTGGCTCGTGGAGCAGCAGGAGTGCAGGTTCATAGAGGTGAGGTTCAATATACCCATGCGCTACATAAAGCACTTTCCCTATGAGGGAGGCGTGGACCTTCGCATACAGCTCGAACCACTGGCCATAAATCCCACGGAGGAGGAGGCCCAGTTCAGGCGCGAGTACCCTGGCTCCATATCAAGCGATGTGGGGGAGATAGCGGACGTGGTCTTTGAGGGGGATATAGACGGAGGACCATTCCTCTCGCTCTACTTTCACAAGACTGTCTCCTACAAGGTGGGGCAGGGCACGGACTTCAGGAGCCTCGTAATTTCCGTAGCCGCGAAAGAGGACTCGCCCTGCGACCCCATGGAGCCGCTTCGCTGAATAAGGGGCCCAGGGGGCTTTGGTCCGTAAAGATTTTTTTAGCCGTCAAAAGGCCGGGGTACTCTCTGGTGATGTCTTGGTAGCGCTAAGGCCTGCAGCAGGGAAAGTCTGATCAATTCAACTTTCCAGAATCGCATGGACGAGTTGCCATTTTCTATAACTGTAAGTTATTGAAAATGTGAGAAAAAGGAAAACCGCGTTAAAGGATTTGCCGGACCCTGCAGGCTGTGAGTTCCACCTGTCCGGGTTGGGAAGATAGGGGTCTTGTTTTGAGGGCCAGAATCAAGAGGTTTGGAAGATGACGTATACAGGCGCCGCCTCAAGGTGGCGGGCCCTCGTGATATTAAGAAGCATTTTTATAATAACCGTAATAAGCCTCTTCACAGGCAGTTTCGCCCAGGGCAGCGCCAATGGCGGCGTGAACCTTGAGTATCCCTATGCCATAAACCTCCTCTCATCAAGAACGCCCATTGAGCCAGAGAGGCTCCCAGGGCCTTCCTTTTTCAAGGGTTACAGGCTATACAAGACTGAGTTCAGCGGCAAGGGCAGGCTCTGGCACAGGCTTCGTCTGGGTTTTTTCCCCTCAAGAAAGGCCGCGGAGAAGAAACTCGCCAAGCTCAAGAGACGCTTTCCCAGGGCCTGGGTAGCGAGGGTCTCGAAAAAAGAGCGCAAGAGGTCCGCTGAACTTGTCGTAATACCGGGAAAGGCAGGGAGGGCACCGCTTTCACGCCTTGGCGCTCCAGTAAAGAAACTGGGTGAGCTTGGCGCCAGGGTAAAGGGCAAGGTCAAGGGCGAGGGTAATGGCAAAGGCAGGGGCCTCTGGGCCCTTACCCTCTTTATCTCCCCCCGGTCCATAAGACCAAAGGATATTCCAGCGCTTGCCGTCTTCAAGAGATACCGTCTTTACACTACGAAATTCAGGGGTAAGGAAGGCGCGTGGCATGTCCTTCGCATGGGCTTTTTCCAGGGCCGCGGCGATGCCCTGGATATGCGCGAAACCCTTGGTGATACCTTTCCTCAGGCCATGGTTACAAGGGTATCGGCAGATGAGAAGAGAGACTCGGTAAAGAGCGTTATCAAGCCCTCTGGCAAGGTCTCGAGGGGCGCGGCCATGGGCAGGAAGAGGATAAAACTCTCCAAGAAGGCGGCGAAACGCATCGAGGCCATGCTAAAGGACGCCAAGAAGGCCATGACCAAGGGCAGGAACAGGGAGGCCATAGGAGTACTGACAAAGGTCCTCAAGTACCCGGAGAACAGGTTCAGCGCCGAGGCCCTCGAACTCCTTGGACTTGCCTATGAGCGCGATGGGCAGGACTCGAAGGCAAGGGACATATACAGGGAGTACCTCATGTTCTATCCCGAAGGCGAGGGCGCCAGGCGTGTGGGCCAGCGTCTTGCCGGGCTTAAGACAGCGCGCGAAAGACCGAAAAAGAGCGTCAGGCGCAGGAGAAGGACCAGGGAGGTAAACGAACTCTATGGAACGCTCTCGCAGTTCTACAACAGGGACGCGAGCTACACGGACCTTGCCGGCAGTGTCCTCAACCGGTCTTCCCTCTCAACGGACCTGGACCTTACGTACAGGCGCCGCACAGCCGACTATGACATCCGTTCCGTCTTCATCGGCGGGTATGAGTATGATTTTTTAAATGACAGCGAGGCACGCATAAGCCGCATGTACGTTGATGTGCTGGACCGCAACAGGCACGTATCGGGCCGCGTGGGGCGCCAGTGGTACAGCACGGGCGGCGTGCTCGGGCGCTTTGACGGAGCGCTTCTCAGTTACTCAAGGATTCCCCGCGTGAAGTTCAACCTTGTCACTGGTTTTCCCGCGGATTCGAGCACTATTACGAGTATCAATACGGACAAGAACTTCTTTGGCCTCAACGTGGATCTGGGCACCTTCCGAAAGCACTGGGACTTCAACCTCTATGCCATCAACCAGCGCGTCGACGGTATCACGGACAGGAGGGCCGTTGGCGGCGAGGCGCGGTACAACTACTCCGGCGGCTCATACTTCTCCCTTGTTGATTATGATACGTCCTTTGAGAGGCTCAATACCTTTCTCTTTGTAGGTAACTGGCTCCTCAAGGGCAAGAGAACGGTAAACCTCTCCATGGATTACAGGCAGAGCCCATCTCTTAGCACGAGCAACGCAATTATCGGCCAGAGCGTAAATTCCGTATCCGAGCTCCTCAATACCATGAGCGAGGACGATGTGCGCTCACTGGCCCTTGACCGCACGGCAACGAACTGGTCCGTAAGCCTTGGCGGCACGAGCCCCATTAATACAAAGTTCCAGATAAGCGGCACATTCACGATCTCGGAACTCACGGGTACCGAGACCTCGGGTGGTGTGGACAAGGTCCCTGGCACGGGGCCTGAGTACTTTTACTCCATCCAACTTATAGGTAACAGCCTCATCTTGAAGAACGACCTTGTCATCGCCGGTATCCGCTACTCGGACACAAGTTCCTCGAACACGACCACCCTGAGCCTCAATACGCGCTACACCTACAACAGGGTATGGCGCATCAACCCGAGGATACTCGTTGACTACAGCAAGAACAACCAGACCGTGGGAAGCCAGATACGGATAAGGCCCACACTCAGGACTGAGTATTACTGGAAAAAGAAGTTGCATCTCGAGTTCGAGGGCGGTCTTGAGTGGATATACGACCGTAACGGCGACCAGACCGATTATACGCGCGATTACTTCATCATAACCGGTTATCGCTGGGACTTTTAATTATGGCTATGTAGATTCTTCCCGTTGCGCCCTGCCTCAAGAGGCTCGCCTCCTCCTCCCTCCTTTTTCTTCATGGTTTTTTTGCAGTAGGGCCAAGGTATCTCTATCAAATTTTTTTTTATCTTCACTAATGCACCGTACTTTTACCTCATGGTTTTTTTGCCAAAGGGCCATGGCATCTCTATCAAAAAATTTTCCAAAGGGATGTAAGGGTGGTATTATCAGGGGATGGAAGGAAAGGGCGAAAAAGGCGCGGGAAGGGCGCGAAGGTTCTTAAAGAGGCTTCTTGTCTCTCTCCTTGTTCTCGTGGTTCTCATCGCGGTATCCACCTATATCTTCATCAGGAGTCCCTATCCAGGGTCCTTAATAACTTACGCGGTAAGGCGGAGCACAGGTATGGATCTCTCCATGGAGGCCCTTACCCTCGGGCCCTGGCTCAGGGTCTCGTTAAAGGGCCTTGAACTTGAGAGTAACGGCAAGGTTCTCTTGAAGGCCTCGCGCCTTGATGTGCGGGTCGAGCCTTCAGGAATTTCCGGTGGCAGGGTCGTAAGCGTCTCTCTTGGCAACCCTGTAATCTATCTCGCCTCCCTGCCCGCTGGCGCCGGGGGCCCCGCCTCTGGCGGCGCCCTTGCCATACCCTGGTTTCTAAAGCGCGTGGATGTCAAGGATGCCCTTATATTCAAGGGCTCGGGCGAGGGCGTCGAGCGGCCCCTTGCCGGCCCTATCGGCCTGAGCGTACGGGCCATTTCCCGGAGCAGGGCGGCCTTCAAGGCCAGGGCCTATCTTCCCCTCCTTAAGACCACTGCCTCTATGGGCGCGGAGCTGGACATGAGCGCCCTTGGTATTCACGGCGGGCGCGTAAGCCTCGGAACCCTGCGCCTTGAGGACCTTGGCGCGGGCGGGGTCCCTCTGATAAGGGATGGCCGCGGCATCATAAAGCCGGAACTAAGGTTTCAGAGAGAAGACGGGGCGCTTACGGCCTCGCTAAGAGGCGACTTTACAGGGGTCATGTTTCCGGGCCTGCCTTTAAAGGAGCCCTCTGGCGGGAGGCTCACGGCCTCGGTCTCCCTTGACAGGGCCTTCTCAAATGCAAGAATAAGGGCGGCTCTCTTCCTGAAAGAACCCGGCTCCGGGCGCGCGGCCTTTCGCGCGGCGCTCATGACGGCGGATTATAAGATTAAGACAAAAGACCTTCTCATAAAAAAGGCCATGCTCACCATGCCCTCTCTTGGCTCCCTGCGTCTGAGCGGCGCTCTTGGCGGTGTGCCTGGTCCTGAGATGAGGGCGGACCTTCACCTCTTTATAGACGAACTCACCCTTACCGTTCTTAACAGGACCCTCCTTGCTCCCCTTTCCATGGAGATACTTGATCTCAAGAATGGCACGGGACTAAGCGGTTCCGCCTCCATGAAGGGCGCGGTCAGAGAGGGCCTTGCCTGGCAGATGAACCTTACTCTCGGGAGTCCCCTGCGTTACGGCTCCTATGTGCTGAAACTTGGATCCAACCCCCTGCATCTTGTCTCCCACGGTCTTTATTCCATGGGTGAGGACAAATTGAGCATAGGAGACATGAGGGCAGGGCTTGGCTCTGTAGGCGGGCTCTCTCTGAAGGGAGAGATAAGGGGGCTTCGCTCAGGTAATCCCATCCTGGCCCTTGCCCTTGGGGGCCGGGGCCTGGACCTTGGCAGGGCGAGGAACGCCCTCACAGGCCCCCTGCCAGAGGGCCTGTCTGTCTCGGGCAGGGCCGGGGCCGCCCTATCCATCAGCGGGCGTACGCACGCCCTTCGCGTTCATGGCGGCCTTGTTCTCAAGGGAGCGAAGGTATCGGTCATGGGAATTAAGCTGAAGGGGCTGGGCGCGGAACTTGACCTTGGTTATGGCGGTGAGGGGCTCAGGCTCGGGAGGATGAGGCTGAGGGTGGCCTCCACAGAGATGACGGCCCCGGGCGGCGCCTCCTCACCAAAGGGGGCATCGGGCCAGGGGGCCAGGCCCCTTATAAGGCTCATTGGGACAGACCTTGAGATGGAGTCCCTTTCATACGCCGATGGGACCCTGAGGGGCGGCGGGCTTGGTATAAATATAAACAAGGTTTCCCTCCCCATGGCGTGGTCAGGCCCTGTTCCCCAACTCCTGGAGACAAGGCTCTCGGCCCGTTCCCTTGTCTATGGGGCAGATGGCCTAAAGGCAGGGGGCCTGAGGGCAGGGGTGGAGAGGGTCTCTTTTGCGGGGGCGGGGGCAAAGGGCGGGGCCAAAGGCGAGGCTCCCTGGAGCGGCCCATTACCGGATATTCTGAAATCAGGCCTTTCCATAGCCACCCTTTCATATGGAAAAAAGGGGCTCAGGGCAGGGGGCATAAGGGTTGATATTGATAAGGCCGTCCTTGAGAGGGGCCATCGGGTCCGTACCCATGGTAAAAAAGGCCAAGAGGCGGCCCCGGCCGGCCCCCTGCCCCGTATATACGGCACAGGGCTCTTCATAGACTCGGGTACCTACCTTGACGGGGTCTTTAGCGCAAGGGGCCTGAACCTCAGCGTGGAGAGGGCCCTTTTAATCGATAAGAAGAGGACCCTTTTTGAGCAGAGGGGCATTAGTATTTCTGGGGGGCTGAAGGGTGACATATGGAAAAAGACCTTTATCGCTAAAAAACTCTTTTTCTCTATCGGGCAGGACTCGGCGTACATAGATGGGGAATCTGGGGGGACTTCGGGGGAGAGAGAAGAGGGCGGAAGCCTACTACGCAACATGGGGGGCATAAACGGCGAGGCCCATGGGCTAAGCCTTGACCTCAATGGGCCGGTAAAGGTCCTTGGCAGGATAAGGGTATACGAGGTCGGCGTCGAGAGACTCCTGCCCCTTGTGGCAGGGTTTACCGGGGCGGGCAAGGGCCTTGAGGCCTCGGGGACCCTTGAGACAGACCTTGACGTAAAGGCGGTCCTTGGTCCAGAGGAATCGAATCTCAGCGCAGGGGTCGTCATGGCCCTTCGCGGCGGCTCTTTCAGCACACCTGATGGAGAGGAGGCCGGCGAGGGCATAAAGGCAGAGATAAGGGGGGATATTAGCCTTAAACTGCCCTCCCTTGAGGCAGGTTTTTCTCTTGAGGCCGAGGCAGGCGGTTTTGAGCTCCTGGCCGGGAGTTTCTACGGGAGTTTCAAGGATAACCCCATAAGGCTAAGGGCAAGGGGCATCTATAACGCCGAAGAAGACAGACTCAATTTAAGGGACCTTACCATGGCCCTCTCGCCAGTTGGCAGGGTGAATGTAAGCGGCGAGATACGCTCCATGGGCACGGCGGCCCCCGGCCTTGACCTCCATGTCGGGCCAGTGGTCATCAACAATAAGGGGGCCTATGACCTCTTTATCCGCGATACCTTCAAGGAGGCCATACCCATGCTCCGGGGCCTTGAGGTGGAGGGCCGCACAGGGCTGGACCTCCGCGTTAAGGGCGGTCTTAATGACCTTGTTGTTTCCGGGGACCTTACGGTCAAGGATGGCGGGGTGCGGGACAAAGAGGGCAAGGCCCTTGTCCGGGACGTGGATATTCACCTTCCTCTAAAGGTGAGATACCCGGGAGAAGGGAAGCCTCGGCGCGGCAGGGGCAAGGGGCAGAAGGGCTTTGGCCTTGTAAGGATAGGCAAGGTCTCCTGGGGACCCCTTGAGACAGGCGCCATTGAGGCACGCCCCGTAATAAGAGATAATACCCTAAGGGTTGAGCGCGACGTTGTCATACCGGTCTTTGGCGGTAGTGTTACCCTTAAGGATATTGTATTTGAGGATTTACTGAGCCCGGCACGTGAACTCACACTTAACGTGGACGTAAGCGGTATTGACCTTAAGAAGGCAGGTAGCGCCATTGGCCTACCGCCCTTTGAGGGCGAGGTCTCGGGGAGCATACCTGGCGTAAGACTCAAGGGCAACAAACTTACAACAGGGGGCGAGATAAAATTAAGCCTCTTTGGCGGGGAGGTGAGGCTCTCGCGTATGTCAGTGGGCGAGGTCTTCAGCCCTGTGCCGTCCTTCAAGTCAAGCGTGGAGATAAGAGACCTGAACCTTGGCGCCCTAACAGGGGCCTTTGAGTTCGGGACCATTACGGGCGTCCTTGAGGGCAGCGTAAAGGACCTTGTAATAGTAAAGGGCCAGCCCGAGAGTTTCTTCGCCGACCTTCACACCGTCAAGAGGTCCGGCGTGAGCCAGCGCATAAGCACAAAGGCCCTTGAGAACGTCTCCATTCTCGGCACGGGCGCGGTGGCCTCTGTGCTCAACAGGGGCATATACAGGCTCTTTGACGAGTACAGGTACTCGAAGATGGGTTTTCAGGCCCAGCTTAATAATGACGAACTTCTTCTTTTAGGTATTGAGACAGAAGGCGATAAGGGCTATATTATAAAAGGGGCAACATTTCCGCCAAAGGTCGACGTTGTGAGCTACACGGAGCGCATCTCTTTCAAGGAGATGATGAGGAGGATTGAGCGTGTGAACCTCTCGGGCGGGGGAGGAGACAGCGGGGGCTAAAACCGGCCTGGCTGGCGGCGCCGCGCGGTTCATATTACTTTTTTTCCCGGGTGTGGCGTTGGAGTATTCAGAGAGATTATAGGCATTTTCCCTATTAGTTTTCTTTGTCTTACTTTCTTTTTTCCGGGCGTGGCAGGGTCGTCTTCATAAGGTATTGTAGATATGTACCCTATTGGTTTTCTTTGTCTTACTTTCTTTTTTTCCAAAAGAAAGTAAGGGTTTTTTAGGGTTGTATTTAATTGTTCATGAAAGGGGGGAGAGTCATGAGAGGGCGACTTAAGAGAACGGCCTTGTTTTTACCGCTGGTATTTCTGGTCATATCCTGTGTTACAATAAACGTATACTTTCCCGCCGCCGCAGTGGAGAAGGCGGCTGACAAGATAGTCGAGGATGTCTGGGGCGGGCCTGGCGGTAGTGGTCCGGGCGCGGAGAAGGCTGTGCCTCAGAAGGGCGAAGAGGGCGCTACTGAGGGCCGGATAATAGAGGGCAAAAAATTTTCATGGCTTCATCTTGGGGTATCCGAGGCCGAGGCCGGGGAGAAGGCCAATATAAACATCTCCACGCCTGCCATAAGGGCCCTGAAGGAGTCCATACGTTCGCGCGCATATGCCCTCAAGCCCTTTATGAACAGGGGCAACATAGGCATTGGAAGGGACGGCCTTATAGTGGTGCGTAACAGGAAAGGGCTGAACCTTCGCGAGAAGGCCGCGCTTACCCGCCTTGTAAAGTCAGAGAACAGGGACAGAATGTCACTTTACAGGGAGATAGCCAAGGCCAATAATTACACTCCTGACCGTGTAAGGGACATAAAACGCCTCTTTGCCAGGGCCTGGATAAATAAGGCCCAGAAGGGCTGGTGGGTGCAGAATCCCGACGGGTCCTGGAGGGCCAAGTAGGGTCTGGCCAGAAAGAACGACGAGAGCCGTACGCCGCCTGCCCGGCATGTACTCTGTTGCCGCGCGGGCGGCGTTTTTTTGATGTAAAAGAGAGAGATAGGTTTACAACATAGACCCGGCAGAGCCGGTAAAGGAGCAAGATGTACGATAAATTTCATGAGTTCGGCCTTTCTGACGATGTGCTTAATTCCCTTGGGGCAATGGGTTTCGAGGAGCCGTCGCAGATTCAGAAGATAGCCATACCACCGGTCCTTGAGGGAAAGGACATTGTGGGCGTTGCCCAGACAGGCACGGGAAAGACGGCGGCCTTTGGTATTCCCATAGTGGAAAAGCACATCAAGGGCCGGAGCCGATGCCCCGGCGCCATAGTGCTTGTGCCGACTCGCGAGCTCGCCATACAGGTGGCCGAGGAGATGAACAGGATAGGCCGGTTCAGCGGCATTATGTCCGTGCCCGTATACGGAGGCCAGTCCATTGAGCGCCAGTTCAGGAGCCTCAAGCGCGGGGTGGACGTTGTGGTGGGCACGCCTGGCAGGGTCATAGACCATATAAGACGAAAGACCCTGGACCTTTCGTCAGTGGGGACAGTTGTCCTTGACGAGGCCGACGAGATGCTCAACATGGGCTTTATAGACGACATGAAGACCATACTTCAGGAGACGCCGGAGACCCGGCAGACACTTCTTTTTTCCGCCACCATGCCCGGGCAGATTCTCCGCATCTCAAGGCAGTACATGAAGGACCCTGAAAAGGTTCGCGTTGACACCAAGAACCTTGTGGTGGCGAAGATAAAGCAGGTCTTTTACGAGGTGCGAGAGACTGACAAGATAAAGGCCCTTACGCGCATACTCGATGTTCAGGACAGCGCCCTGACGCTCATATTCTGTCACACGAAGAAAGAGGTGGACGAGCTCTCTGGAAGGCTCAAGAGGATGGGTTACGAGGCCGGGGCCATACACGGCGACTATACGCAGTCTTTCAGGGACGAGATGATGCGGAAGTTCAAGTCCGGCGACATAGACATACTTGTGGCAACGGACGTTGCGGCAAGGGGCCTTGATATAAACGACGTTACTCACGTTATAAATTACAGCATACCGCAGAACCCCGACGCCTATGTGCACAGGATAGGCAGGACGGGCAGGGCAGGTAAATGCGGAATAGCCATCACCCTTGTAACGCCGCGCGAGTACAGGCAGCTTCGCCTAATCGAGCGGAGCGCGAGGACAAAGATAGAGAAGGGCAGGCTTCCCACAAGAGAAGAGGTTCGCGAGGCAAGGGAGAGGGTCCTTGCCGGGGAGGTCGAGTCAGTGATAGAGGCGGGTAAACACAGGGATTTCATTCCCCTTGTCGAGGAGCTCATGGCAGAGCGCGACCCCATGGAGGTGGCCGCGGCGGCGCTCCGCCTTGTGGCCGGAGAACTGGAAGTCGAGGATATTAGCGCACCCGGCGGCCCGAGGGGACGAAGCGGCGCGGGCACGACACGCCTCTTCCTTACCATAGGCAGGAAGGACGGCATACAGGTCGGCGGCATGGTGCGCGTCATCTCGGAGAAGGCCGGAATACCGGGCCGGAACATCGGTAAGATATCGCTCTTTGACAAGTTCAGTTTCGTGGAGGTCCCCTCTGACGTGGCCGAGCTTGTCATAAGTTCCGTAAACGAGATGATGCTTGGCGGACGCAAGGTAAAGGTGAGCCCGGCGCGGGAGAGGAAAAAGGGCTGAGGCAGGGGGGCGGGCAGGGGGTAAGCAGGACAAGGTCAGTGCTTCACCGGTCTTTTTTTGGAAGATGGGGCGGTTTGAACGACCAGTCAAGGTTGCCCGCGCCACCCCCATACCGCGATTAGAGAGGGGTTCTCATAGGGGTTGGTCCCTTCGGAAGACGGGGAGACGATGGTCTTGTAGTTAGAGGCCCTCGATGTTATCAGGTATAGTACCTGCATCTTCCAGCTCCACAGATAGGGGCCGCTCTCCCAGCCATAGGGACCAGAGGGCGCCGGAGGAAAGACCCTTGGGGGCGTCATGGGCCGGTAAGGGTTGAAAACAAGGTCGCCTACCAGCCATACTGTGTCTCCCCGCCGTAGTGTTCTGGTTATCCCTTCACGGATCTCGGCGAGCGGGTCAGTTGAGGCCATCTTCTTCTTTAGGAGGTCATAGCGGTGTATACTCGTGTCCTCCAGATGCGGGACGCTCGTCCAGGGGGCATTGCCCCTGTAATATCTATTGAATGATACGGCAAAGAACCAGGGGTCCAGAAGGACGAGGTCGTTCTTGGAGACAGCCTTTTCCAGTCTTGCGGCCACAAGGTCCATATTGGTCTGACGCATACGGACACGTTTTGTGACCGAGCTGAATGTTAGGACAATAATCAGTATAACTATGAGCACGCGCCCCATGGACCAGAGTGGCTTTGTGCCGCCGAGGAGATTGTCGAGAGAAAGGGCGGCTATTGCCAAAGGGATGAAGAAGTAGCGCGGAAAGGGGTATGCATGCATGGACTTGTATAGGACAAAGAATTCTATTGTGCTTACAAATATAATTGTTGCAAGGAAAAGGGCCCTCCTAGCCTCGGTCCTCCTGCCCCTTGAGTCCCTGATGTTTTTATATGCCGCCATGAGGATGGCAAGAAGGAAGAGTGCTCCCCAGACAAGGGTCATATAGCCGCTGGCCGCACCCAGGGTATCTTCTGTGAGGGTCTTCCACAAAATTCTGTATGTGGTGGGGAACCGGGTAAGGGGGGCCCACTCTCCGGCCCTCTGTATGGTCCCCACATAAGGGACAAGCGAGATGGCGGAGGCCACGCCCATGGAGATAAGGAGCATGGTCCTCTTCCACAACCTCCCGCGCATGGTAACCAAGGCCCCCCCGATAAGTATGGCCAGGAGCATGAAGGCGTTTGTATAAAGGCATTGCACGCTAAGGACAGAGGCAAGGGCCGCGGCAAAGGTCCGCCTTGGAGAGGGTTCCTCCACTACTTTCCATATTAGCCCGAAGGCGAGGAGTATGAAAAAGAGGCCAAGCCCGTATGGACGGACGGCATCGCCAGTACGGACAAGGAGCGAGGTAAACCCGAAAAGCGCAAGGGATATAAGGGGGACGCGGTGACCAAGGAGCCGGGCGTTCAACCATATCGCGCCAAGTATGGCAAGCCCAATGAGAAGCCCAAGGGTCCGGAGGCCGGTATATGTAGCGCCCCATCCCGTCTTTGACCATAGGCGCAAGACAAGCGTGGGCAGAAGAGGGAAGGAGTCGAGGTGGAGGTTGGCCCATATGTGAGAGAGAGATGGCATGGCGGCCATCTGAATGGTGTTGATCTCATCACGCCAGAAGGCACCGGCGTTCTGCATGAATGTAATATGAAGATAGATGATGAGCGCGGTGAGAATGAGACCTGCCGCCCACTGAGTTCCCTGTCTTATGGATAATCTGCGCCCGAGTTGGTCCATAGCCGAGTCTTTAAGAAATGTTACGCGCAACAACCGCGATAGCGGGAGAGAACCGCCTGAATATCATAGTGGGTTTATGAAGATAATAGCTACCAGGAAATAAGAACCTGTATATTCCGCACCACGACTCTATCTGGAAGTGCCTTTCCGTCAGGTTCAGCCAGAAGGCACGCGATTCCCTGTGTATATGCGATGTATCCTTGTCAAGAATTCTTATGATGGGCCCGGTGGGGCCGTCATATACAGGGACCACAAATATGAAGTGCCCATTGGGGACAAGCCTGGATTTTACGGCCAGCATGGTCTCTTCAATTTCAGGGACGTGTTCCAGGACATCGAAGGATACTATTACGTCAAAGGGGCCCTTGAAAGGTATCTCTGGGAAGGCCGAGACGGCGAGTTCGGCCTTGGGCATGGATTTACGCGCCTCTCTGATGGCAAACTCGCTAATGTCAAATCCGTATTTGCGCCAACTGTTCTCAAGTGAAGAAAGAAATGTGCCGAAGGCACAGCCTGCCTCCAAAATAGATGGATTACGCTTTTCACCAAGGGCCGTCTTTACCAGTTTGCGGTAAAAGTCTATTTTTTTTGGAGGGTTCTGGCGAGTGTAGTTCCTATAAAATTTTTTGTAATATTCTTCCTCAAAGAATCCATTTGTCTCCAAGGTTATGCCCCAAACCTTCTCTTGAACAGGAGCAAGAGTGTTTTTTTAGACGTGCTCGTAAGGTTCATCTTGCTCTGTCCCTCTTTCATGTCATATCTGAGGATAATGGGAACCTCACCAAAGACAATGTTCATCTTGCCAAGTTTAAGCAAGATGTCCACCATACACTGAAAGCCGTCCTGATCGAGAAATTCCTCGCCGTACCTTGCGATGGCCTCCTTTATAACCTTTGCGCGATAGGCGCGGTAGCCGCATGTGAAATCCTTGACGCCGAGAGTGGGGTAGAAGATACGGAAGAGGAGGGAGGCGGAATAACTCAGGAACCTCCGAAGGAGCGGCACCCCGATTGTGCGCGCCCCTGGCTGGTATCTTGACGCGATAACCACGTCATGCCCCTCGCATATCATCCTCACCATGCGCAGTATGAGGCCGGGCAGGTGCGTATCGTCGGCATCCATGGTAATGATGATGTCACGGTCGTCAGCCATCTCCACGGCAGTATAAAGGCCGTCTCTAATGGTAAGGCCAAGGCCGAGGTTGACTTCGTGCTCCTTCATTAGTATGGGCATACGGGCGCCGCGTTCTTTTACTACTGCGGCGGTATTGTCGTCGCTGCCGTCCTCGACCAAAATTATCTGGTACAAGAGCCCGGCCTCCTGCATTGCCTCGTCTATGGAATCAAGAAGCTTACCTATACGGGCCTCTTCATTGTAGGCAGGGAGCACCACATATATCTTACGTTTTTTAGGCTTCATATCCCCGGGTTTCTCTGAAAATCAGCTCTCGTACTTCATTAAAATTTCGACTATACGTTCAGCGGCTCTTCCGTCTCCAAAGGCGTCCGTAGGCCGCGCCAGGTCCTTATAAAGATTTTTGTTGGTCAGTAGTTCCTTGGCCGCTTCAAGGATTTTATCATGAAAAGGCCCGACCAGTTGCGATATACCGGCATCGACTGCCTCAAGTCTTTCGCAGGTGCGGCGCGTAACGAGAACAGGTATCCCCAGAGAGGCGGCCTCTTCCTGTACGCCGCCGCTGTCGGTTATGATAAATTTGGCTCGGAGCATGACCTCGATGAACCGGAGGTAGGAGAGGGGCTCAATGAGTCTTATATTTGGTCTGGATGCGAGAAGGGGCATTACCTTTGAACGGACATTGGGGTTAAGGTGAACAGGGTAGATAATCTCCACGCTATCGCCGAAGTTATCTGCCAGGTTGCCTATTCCCTTACAGATTGAGGCCAGGTCCGCTCCAAAACTTTCACGCCTGTGGCCTGTAACCAGTATGATATCGCGGCCCTGCGCAGTGGCTCTTTCTATCTCCGGGTCTGGTTCCAGTTCACCTATAAGGTGGTCCCTCGCGTAAAAAAGGGCGTCTACCACAGTATTACCTACTACATGGACTCGCTCTGCCTCCACACCCTCTTTAAGAAGATTTTTCCTGGCCTGGACCGTGGGGGCAAAGTGTATATCCGAAACGCAGGCCGCAATTCTGCGGTTGACTTCTTCGGGGAAGGGATTGCGCATGGAGTATGTGCGTAGCCCGGCTTCAACGTGCGCCACGGTGATATTCTCGTAGAAGCAGGCCAGGGCGCTCATGGCAACTGAAGTAGTATCGCCTTGCACTATAAGGAGGTCGGGCTTATGCCTCTTCAGGAGTTCGCCTGTCTTTGTCAATACCCTGGCCGAGAGGTCAGTGAGTGACTGGTCCTCCCGCATCAGCCCCATGTTCTCTGTCACCTCGATCTTTAGTTCAGAGAGTATGGGATCCAGGAGTTCGCGGTGCTGGCCTGTTACAAAGACCCTGGCCGAAAGGCCGGCCTTTTTCAGTTCCTGTATGACGGGCATCAGTTTGATGGCCTCGGGCCGTGTACCGATCAAGAGGGCTATATTCTGAAATGGCATCCTCGGTCCTCTTTTTCCCCTTAACGGTACAATATGCCAGGCGCACGCAAGGCCCTGAATAATAAAGAAATACGATACCCACTTGCCATGGCCGGAGTCCCTTTGACAAATAAAGGGCCGGATATTAATTATAATAAATGGTGTCTTGTCTTGCCAGTTTTTTATGTAAGAAGGTTGCCTGGAAAAGGAGTGTGCCGGACGGTCAAGTAGCATTTGGATGACTACTGGAATCATGTACGGCATTTCCCCAAGTATCTCGAAGCGTTACTTGTCACAAAACCTCTTCCCCTCTCCCCCCTATTGGACCGCGCCGTATCTTTGTAAGCGGGCAACGCCCCCCACGCTGGAAGGCAAGGAGCAAGAGCGGCTCATTGAGGCAGTAAAGGTGAAAGACCCTTGAGAGTATGTTATAACACTGCCGGACATAGTCGGAGTGCTCTTTGAGTTAAGGCTCCTTTCCCTTTAGATGTATGGGCGCAGGTTTTTTGTTCTTTCCAAAACCGGTATGGTAATGCAAGATATTTTCACAAGAGTAACAATGGGGTGCCTGTAGCAACCCGGTCTTAGAGGTAGTATTTATATGTTAAGTCCCCGTAAAAATTACATATCCGTTATCAAGATAATTATACTTTCTGCCCTACTCGAGGGCATTTCTTTTTATCTTCAACACAATATAGATATCAACCTGGCAGATGAGGGGTATCTTCTCGCTGGCGTGGTCAGCACAGTGAGCGGCAAGGTTCCTATAAGGGATTTCTACTCCTATGACCCTGGAAGATATTACTGGATGGCCGCCTGGAGCCTCCTCTTCGGAGAGGGCCTGACGGCTATGCGGTTTTATCTCGCCGTTTTCGGGGCCATTGGGGTCTCCTTCGGCCTCCTTGCCGCCAGAAGGGTGATAAGGTCTTTCTGGGGTCTTGTGCCTCTGGGGACTCTACTCACAATCTGGATTTTTCCGAGATTCCATTCTTTTGATAACGCTATTGCTATGTCAATAGTGTTTTTTGCCACGCGTCTTATCGAGAAGCCAACACCATGGCGATACTTTGCCGCAGGCTTACTTGTAGGGTTATTTGCTTTTTTTGGTAAAAATCATGGTCTATACGCCTTTTTGGCCATGACCTCAGCTGTCATGTTTATCTGGCTACGTATCGAGAGAGGCTTGCTCCTGAAACGATACTGCATCTTCATAGGCGGGATTTTTATCGGCTATTCCCCCCTTTTCGTTATGGCCGTCTTTGTGCCGGGTTTTTTTCATGCTTTTCTTGATTCCATATTGTTTTTTTTCAGGGTCGGCTCCACCAATATACCTCTGCCGGTGCCGTGGCCCTGGCATGTTTTTCAAACAGCAGAAAATGTCCAGACATTTTATCATGATTTTTTTCTCGGCATGCTCTTCCTTGTTATGCTGCTTTTCTATTTACTATGCCTTATCAAGCTCTATTTATCAAAGAAAGAGGACCTTCGGCAGTATGCTTTTTTTACGGCAAGTTTGCTCACCGGTATATTCTATATGCACTATGTGTTTTCACGTGCAGATATTGCACATCTCGCAAGGGGCATGCACCCGCTCATTCTAACAATGGTGGCCTTTGCCTGCCTCCATAAGGGTGGGTGGAGCAGAAGGGCGCTAATTGGGATCATTACGGTCTTTCTAATTATTTCGAGCTATTACACCATTGTACAGGCAAAGCCCTTTTATAAGAAGAACTTTACACAGCAGGACCTTTATATTGAATACCCCATAAGGGGAGAGAAAATATGGATAACGCGCGGGCAGGCAGTAATGATAAATACAATAGAGCGCATTGTCGGACGCCTCGTGGCTCCTGACGAGGATGTGTTCCTCGCGCCCCATATCCCGAACATGTATTATATACTGGACCGGGAGTCACCAACGTGGAATTCCTTTTTTCTCTACAGAAGAACGCGTAAGGAGCAGCAACAAGTTATAGATGAGTTAGAGGAAGATAACGTACAGTGGGCCGTTGTTGGTGACGCCTCTCTTGATGGGCGTGATGATTTACGTTTTAGCAGGACAAATGAAATGGTATGGCGTTATCTCCAGAGAAACTACGTACTCGTGGACCCCTTATGGAGTATTCCTGATTATGTCTTAATTCGTAAAAGAACAGGGGGGTACGAAAGAAACTAATAGAGAGACTTTTAGACACTAATCTTTTTATTATCTCATATTGGTTTTCTTTGCGCCGCTTTCTTTTTTCTAAAAGAAAGCGGCAAATCTTTTGCGTCTCGCTCTTCTTCCGGCGGTCAAAAACCAGCCAGCCAGACATTCTCCTGTCCCGTCTTCTCAGTCTTCCTTCAGCCAGTCCCAGGCCGCTTCTATCTCGTGGTCTTCAAAGAACCTCGTGCCCAGGGATGTAAAGGGGCTCGAGAGTTTGGCCATCCACTCTTCCCAGTTCTTGTTTCCTACAATGGCCACGCGCTCGAAGTCGCGGCAGTGTTTTACATCGAATTTAATGTCGTCCCAGGCCGCGTGCAGGTCCCAGCCCTTGAAGTCCACAAGGTGCAGAAGGAGGCGCACCTGGCCCTCGCGGTCGATTAGGGCCTCGAGGTCCGGCACAAAGGTCTTGTAGTCCTCGTCGTGGAGTTTGCCATTGAGTTCATATCCCACGACCTTGCCACGGCTTTTTTTAAGTTTTTTTATCATGGAGTCCTCCTTGTTGTCCCGTTCTTAAGGTGTCTGCCGGACTTCCTTTACTACCACTCTCTCCCGCTTTCATCTTGCCTCTGCCTCAGGCGTACTGTTCTCTCTTCTTTGCCGAGGCCCTCTTCGCGGCGTCGAGCTCGCGTTTTCTAATGCGTATGTTCCCTGGCGTCACCTCCACGAGTTCGTCTTCTGCGATGAACTCTATTGACTGGTCAAGGGAGAGGAGTCTCGGTGGAAGGAGCGTCATGGTGGCGTCAGAGCTCGCGGCGCGCATGTTCGTGAGTTTTTTTTCGCGCGTAATGTTCACCACGAGGTCCCCTGTGCGGTTCCGCTCTCCTATGACCATGCCGGCGTAGACCTCTGTGCCAACTTCCACGAAGAGCACGCCCCTGTCGGTCATGGCGAAACTCGCGTATGTAGTGACCTTTCCGGGCCGGTCGGCCACAAGGGCCCCGCTAACGCGCTGTGGTATTGGTCCGAACCACGGGGCATGGCCCTCGAAGAGCCTGTTCATTATGCCGGCGCCCTTGGTGTCCGTGAGAAACTGGGACCTGAAACCTATAAGCCCCCTTGAGGGGATTAAGAATTCCATGTTCACACGGCCGTGGCCGTGGTTCTCCATGTTGGTCATCCGGCCCTTGCGGGTAGCGAGTTTTTCTATGATAACGCCGGACTTGTCCTCTGGCACGTCTATGAATACACGCTCCATTGGCTCAAGGACCTTGCCGTCAACTTCCTTTGTTATGACCCGGGGTTTGGAGACCATGAGCTCAAAGCCTTCTCTTCGCATGGTCTCTATGAGGACGGCCATCTGGAGTTCTCCCCTGCCGTATACCTCGAAGGCGTCGGCGCGGTCCGTATCCCTTACCTCGATGGAGACGTTGCCGAGGACTTCGCGTTCGAGCCTCTCCTTCAGGTGCCTTGAGGTAAGAAACTTCCCCTCACGCCCGGCAAGGGGTCCGTTATTTACATAGAAGACCATGGAGACCGTGGGCTCGTCCACTGTTATGCGGGGTAGCGCACGGGGGTTTTCGTTGTCCGAGATGGTATCGCCTATCTTGACGTTTTCTATTCCAGCAACAGCGATGATGTCGCCTGCCTCAAGGCGTTCTACCCGTGTCTTTTCAAGCCCCCTGAAGGTATAGAGGGCCGAGAACTTCCGGCCCCTCTTTATGCCTTTCTCGGCGCATAGGGCATAGGCGCGGTTCATCTCAAGAACGCCGCTGTCGAGCCTTCCCACGGCCACCTGTCCCACATAGGGGTCGTAGGCAAGGCTTGTTACGAGAAACTGCGTTATCCCCGCGTCATCGGCCACAGGGCCGGGGATATTTTTGAGAACGTCCTTAAAGAGGGGGGTAAGGTCTGTAGAGCCGTCATCAAGGTCCCTGTGCGCGATACCCGCCTTCGCGTTGGTGTAGAGTATGGGGAACTCAATCTGCTCTTCCGAGGCCCCGAGGTCTATGAAGAGATCAAAGACCTCGCTCACCACCTCGTCTATGCGCGCGTCAGAGCGGTCTATCTTGTTGATGACAAGTATAACGGGTAGATCCTTTGCAAGGGCCTTCTTCACCACAAAGCGTGTCTGCGGAAGGGGCCCCTCGCTTGCGTCCACAAGGAGTATGACGCCGTCCACGAGGTTGAGGCTACGCTCCACCTCGCCGCCAAAGTCGGCGTGCCCCGGTGTGTCCACGATGTTTATCTTCACGTCTTCGTAAAAGACGGCCGTGTTCTTCGCAGTTATGGTAATGCCGCGCTCACGCTCAAGGTCCATGGAGTCCATTACGCGCTCGGCCACTTCTTCGTTCTCGCGAAATGTTCCGCTTTGGGCGAGCATGGCGTCCACAAGGGTTGTCTTGCCGTGGTCAACATGGGCTATGATGGCGATGTTCCTGAAGTTTTCTTTTCTCATTAACTGGTTCTACCTTATTGTTTAAAGTGTGGGCCGCCCCTCCGGGCCAAGTGGTGCCAGTGGCTTTTATATTATATTCTATCATGGAAAGGACGAAATAGGCGGATAAGTGAGGTTTTTCAGCAGGTGGACCCGCCCCTTTTCTCAAGATACTTCTGGTGGTACTCTTCCGCGGGATAAAAGGTCGGGGCCGGGGTTATCTCCGTTACAATGGGGCCGGGCAAGACGCCCGATTCCTCGAGGGCCTTTTTAGAGACCAGTGCGAGTTCTTTTTGCCTCTTGGTGTGAAAGAAGATGACGGAGCGGTACTGCGTGCCTATGTCCGGGCCCTGCCTGTTCAGGGTGGTGGGGTCGTGTATCTCCCAGAAGACATCAAGCAGGTCCTTGTAGCCTATGAGCGAAGGGTCAAATTCGATGCGCACCACCTCGGCGTGGCCCGTTCCGCTGGTGCAGACATCCTCGTATGAGGGGTCCTCGAACCAGCCTCCTGAGTATCCAACGCGGGTGCTCACCACCCCCTTTATCCTCGAGAAACCCTCTTCCACGTGCCAGAAACACCCGGCCCCAAAGGTGGCAACCTCCAGTTTCGCGTCGTCCCCTTTCATGGTCAGGCCCTCTTCTTCTCTTCCATGAGGCGTTTTAATTTCTCAACTGCCGTAAGGGCATCGCCTCCGTACTCATCAGCGCCTATCTTTTTTGAGAAATCTTCAGTCACAACGGCGCCGCCGACAATGGTGGCTACCTTTATGCCGCGCTCATCAAGTTTTTTTATGACATTGTCCATCTCCATGACCGTTGTGGTCATGAGGGCAGATAGCCCAACGACATCAACGTCCTGTTTTACGGCCTCTTCCAGTATGCGCTCGGTGGGGACGTTTTTACCAAGGTCTATGACCTCGAAGCCGTGGTTCTCAAGGAGCGTTGCCACGATGTTCTTTCCTATGTCGTGTATGTCGCCTTCCACGGTGGCAAGGAGTACGCGCCCGAGGCTTGGCCCTTTTTTTTCCTTGAACTCCTGCTTGAGCCTCGCGAAGGCCAGTTTCATTGTCTCTGCCGAGAGCATGACCTGGGGGAGAAAGTACCTGTTCGAGGCAAAGAGTTTACCAACAACATTTAGCCCGGCTATGAGACCGTTGTTGCTTATGTCCATTGCGTCACGGCCCTCGGCGAGGGCCTCTTCAACAAGGGCCGTGATGTTTTCCCTGTCACCATCGATTATGGCGTACTTCAATTTATCGCGTATGTCCTTTATCTCGCGTGGGGCTTCCTCCCCTCCGCCCCCTCCTCCGGCCTTCTTTCCCTTTTCAGGGGCCTTCTCCGCCACCACTGGCCTTGTTGATGCGTATTTTATAAACCTCTCGGCCCGCGTGTCCCTGCCAACGAGCACGCTCGACGCATAATAGGCGTCCATCATGGCCTGTGTCTTGGGGTTCAGTATGGCCGAGTCGAGGCCCGCTGAGATGGCCATGGAGAGAAAATGCGCGTTAATGAGACCTCTGGCCGGAAGGCCGAAGGATATATTGCTTACGCCAAGCACGGTCGCAAGACCGAGTTCTTTTTTTACGAGCCTTATGGCCTCAAGGGTCGTAAGGGCGCTATCGGGAACGGCGCTTACGGTCATGGCAAGGCAGTCTATGATTACGTCTTCTCTTCGAAGGCCCGCCTTGAGGGCCTCATTAAGGATGGTCTCTGCCACGCGGAGCCGCGCCTCGGCGGTCTCTGGTATGCCCTTGTCGTCAAGGGTAAGTCCAAGGACAGCAGAGCCGTAACGCGCGGCAAGGGGAAGGATATTATCGAGTTTTTTTCTCTCGCCGCTTATGGAATTTACAAGGGCACGGCCGTCCACGGCCTTGAGCCCCGCCTCCATGGCCGCGTCATTGGACGAGTCTATCACAATGGGGAGGCGCGAGTTGTCGTTCACCGCAAATACGGCCATGGTCATGGATTGGACCTCGTCAACGCCCGGTACTCCCACGTTCACGTCAAGGGCATGGGCGCCTGCAGAGGTCTGTTCGCGGGCCTCCCTTCTTATGCCCGTGGTCCGGCCCTGCCGTATGTCCTCGGCAAAGGCCTTCTTGCCCGTTGGGTTGATGCGCTCGCCTATGATGATGGGGGGCTGGCCCGCGCCAAAGAGCGTGATGTCCGTCCTGCTCGCAAGGGCGCCAAAGGTTTTTTTGGCCATGCTGGCTGGCCTGCAGGCCCGGAAGGCCTGACCCGTCTCTTTGATATGAGCGGGCGTGGTGCCGCAACAGCCTCCAAGTACGCGAACGCCCTTTTCCACGAAGTCCGGGACAAATTCGGCCATCTCCGCTGGAGAATCGGGGAATATGGTCTTGCCCTCCACAAGGCGCGGCAGACCGGCGTTGGGCTGTGCCATGAGGGGTAGGTCCGTTACTTCTCTCATGGCGGATATGGCCGTTAAAATTCCTTTTGAGCCAAGGGAGCAGTTCGCCCCGAGGCAGTCCGCGCCAAGGGCAGAGGCCGTGACGGCAAAGGCCTCGGGAGAGGTGCCGAGCACGGTGCGCATAGTCTCGTCAAAGGTCATGGTAACCGCCACGGCAAGTCCAATGGATTTTGCGGCCATTATGGCGGCCTTAACCTCGCGTATGTCCATCATGGTCTCAATTAGCGCAAGGTCCGCCCCGCCCTCTTTGAGCGCCCCTGCCTGGTCGGTGAATATCCTGAGGGCCTCGTCAAAGGAGAGGTCCCCCACGGGCTCGAGGAAGGCCCCTGTGGGGCCCATGTCCCCGGCAACAAGGCCAGCGGGTCCCGCGGCCTCGCGGGCAAGGGCCGCGGCCTTTGAGTTTATCTCGCGGAGACGCGCTTCGAGGCCGTATTCTCTTAACTTTACAGCGTTCGCCCCAAAGGTGTTGGTGGTGATAATGTCGGCCCCAGCCTCTCTGTAGGCGCAATGGACCTTGAGAATCATCTCGGGCTCCGTGAGGACGAGTTCATCGGGACAGCCGCCCGGCTTCATGCCGAGTTTCTGGAGCATGGTGCCCATGGCGCCGTCAAAGACAAGGACGCCTTCAGCGAGGGCCTTTTTGAATCTATTGGTCATTATTATGAAGACTCCGTTTTTTTGTTGCAGGTGATTGTATCCTGTTATCTCAGGCGAGGCAATGATTTCTCCGCTTTCTTTTGGAAGACCTCTTATTTGATGGGTTTCGTTTCGCTCAATCCATCCTTGCAAGTTTTTCTTTGTACAAGTTGTAAGCGGGTCATTTGATGTCTATTCAGAAGCTGTAGCCCCAACCCCTATTGGTTTTCTTTGTCTTACTTTCTTTTTTCTAAAAGAAAGTAAGGTCTTTTCATATGCGGGCGAAGCCCGCCCGGTACATCCCCTACTTTTTTTCTTCTTTTGTGGGCAAGGCCCACAAAAGACCTTCTTATCCTTTTTTCTGTCTTATTTTATACATGGTGAAGCGGGTATTCTCGCACCCTTCGAGTCTCTTCTCTATTGTCTCTATGGCAAGGGGGCTTCTATCAATACCTATCCACGGTCGTCCAAGTTTCTGTGCCGCGAGAAGTGTGGTGCCCGAGCCCGCGAAGGCGTCGAGCACGAGGTCCCCGGCATTGCTGGAGGCGCGGATAATCCGTTCAAGGAGGGCCTCGGGTTTTTGCGTGGGGTATCCTGTTTTCTCACTGGCAGGCAGGTGCATGGCGTCGGGTATATCGTCCCAGACATCGCCCACGAGTTTTTCTTCGATGAGAAGGCCGTCCTCTTCTTTCACAAAATACTTTATGCGTATACGTCCCGTGCGTGTGCGGTGGATGCGTCCCTCTTTTTCAAGGCGGGCTATGCTCTTATCCGTATAGTCTCCACGCGGGGCGGTCTTGAACCAGCGTCCCTCGCTATCGCGCATGAAGCCCTTCGTGCCAGGGGGGATATGTCTTTTCGTGGTAATCCTGTTGAAGACATGTTTTCTTTTCCTGTAGACGATGATGGAGTCGTGGTTACGTGGAAATCTGCGGGCAATGGCCTTTGCGCCGCGTCCGCCGTAGTGCCAGATGATCTCGTTCAGGAAGTTTTCTCCGCCAAAGACCTCGTCCATGACTACCCGCATGTAATGGGACATTCTCCAGTCGAGGTGCAGGTACATGGACCCATTGTCCGCGAGGAGTTTTCTTATGAGGAGAAGCCTCTCCTTCATGAAGTCAACAAACTCCGTGCCCAGAAGTTTGTCGCCAAAGGCGTGCCCCCCTTCGCGGGACCTGTATCTGCCCCCTGATGCAAAGGGCGGGTCAATATATACGAGGCGCACGCCCTCGGAATTGTCGCTGTTCTTGATGAGGCCTTTATCATTTTCGGCTACAAGGGCCTTGAGGGCCTTGAGGTTGTCTCCGTGGATGAGCATGTTGCGGGAGGTCTGCCCTGCCTCTCCATTTTTTCCGGCCCCCTCTCCGTCATCGGGTGGATGGGACCTTATCTTCTCAAGTATGGCTTCCAATCCGCAGTCCTTCCTCGCAATCATGCAACCATGGGGGCAGGGCCCTGCGCCCACCCTCTTATAGTGAAGGCGAAAAAAACCTCTTGAATAAAAAAACTTGATTTACACCCCATAATATAATACGAATAAGGATTGTCTTTAAAGTTTTTTCTCCGGGCAGTCCGGCGACGGGGAATTTCCGGAGTTGGCGGGTCGTTCTTGCAGGGGGCTCTTATGAAACCGTACAGGCACCACGTATTCATATGCGAGGGTAAGCGTTGCTCGGCCAAGGGAGGCGGCAAGGTCCTCGAGAGGTTCAAGGACATGGTAAAGCACGAAGGCCTCGGGGGCGTCAGGGTCACGAGGTGCGGTTGCGTGAAGGTCTGCAAGGAGACGGAAAAAGAGGGTGAGTTCTCACCTCTTGTGGTTGTATACCCAGAGGGCGTCTGGTACAGGAACGTCACCACTGGAGATGTGGCCGAGATAGCGAAAGAGCACCTCCAGGAAGGCCGCGTCGTGGAGCGGCTGGTTCACTATCGGCACGGGAGCGGTTGACCCCTTGCCTCGCGCGGTCTTCTTTCAAGCAGATATTCCCATCTGGCCAGACAAGAATTCTTATCAAAATAAAAGGTATATACTAATGCAGATTCCGGGAGTGAGACAGTCCGCAAGGGTCTTTATGGGCCTCTTTTTTCTAATCCTCTTTATTGCCCTTATTCCCCGGCAGGGATACGCGGCAACGTTGAAGATGGCCGTTCTTCCATGGAACGTACGTTCGGGCGAGGGCATGGGCTTTCTCCGCGGGGCGCTTAATGACATGCTTGGCTCCCGTCTTGGGGCAGAGGATGGTATCTCTCTTGCCAGGGCCGACAGGGTGAAGGGCGCCCTCAAGACAGAGAAGGGGGAGGATATAACGCGGGCCACGGCGCTCGGGGTTGGGAAAAAACTGGGCCTTGATTATGTGCTCTACGGGAGCGTTACTGTCATCGGGAAGGCCGTAAGCCTCGACGCATCTCTGCTGGACGTAAAAAAAGACAGGGTTACACCATTCGCGTCTACAGGGCCGAGCCAGGATTCAATCGTTACCCTTGCCGATAACCTCGCGAAAGAGGTTGCCCACCACCTTTATCCTGAAAGGCCTGCCCCGGCCAGGGCCGTACTGACCCCGGCTGCGCCGGTTCCCGTTCCAGTGCCGGCACCAGTGCCAGTTCCCGTACCAGTGCCCAAGGCAGCGCCCGCGCCAGCGGCGCCAAAGCCTGAGGCGCAGTCCATGATAATAAAGCCTGTTCCCGTCACGGAAAAGAAAGAGGAAGCGCCCTCTTTCTGGAAGAGCGACCTCATAAAGGGCCAGTTCATATCAATGGCCGCGGCGGACCTTGACGGAAATGGCGAGAAGGAGTTTTTCCTTGTTGAGAAGGACGCCCTTACAGTAGCCGTAAAGCGCGGTAAGGACCTGCGGATAGTACAGAAGTTAAAGGCCGGCTCGGGACTTGAGTTCGTATCTGTTAGCGCCGTTGATACGGACGGAGACGGTGTGGAGGAGGTCTACGTATCGGCCCTTGAGCATCTAAGCGCCGCAAGCGTTACCGTGGAGTACGCTGGCGGCGGGTACAGGATAGAGAGGCGCGCCATTGGCTGGCTCCTCAGGAAGGGCCGGGACCAGGACGGAAGGCCCGTCTTGCTTGGTCAAGGTTTTCGTGAGGCCGATGGCTTCTATGGGGGCGTGGACATAATAAAGAAGAGCGGTGATAGGGTCGTAAAGGCGGGTATCTACCTTAAGACACTGCCCTCGGACGTGAACCTCTATAACTTCACCTACTTCAACTTCAACGAGAGGGAGCCGGGAGAGAAGTATCTCCTTGCCTTTGACAAGGAAGGACGCCTCCTTGTATACAGGAAAAAGAAGAAGAGGTGGTCTCATTACTGGAAGAGCAAGGAGTACTACGGCGGCACCATGCACCGCATAGAGTTTAACAGCGACACATCGGGGTCTGAGACCTACAAGTACGTGGACGTGGAGAGACCGCTCTTTCATATGGACACTGACGGCAATGGCAGGGATGAACTCATCGTGCGCCAGAGCAGGGCAGAGGGCCTCTTCAAGCGCTACGCAAAGGTCTTCAAGACCTTCTCCGGCGGATCCATAGTGAGCCTTACGTGGGACGGCGAGTTCCTTACCGAGTCCTGGCGCACGCGCGAGATAAACGGCTATATCGCCGACTTTTTCATTGATGACATCAGCGGAAAGGGCGCCCGGAAACTGGTGATGATAGTCCAGAAGGATTCGAGCATTATCTCCTCAGGGAATAAGAGTTACATGCTCATTTACAACCTTGCACCTACGCCCACGCCCGTGCCCCCCAACCCGCTCATACGTTAGGCGCCCGGGAGGGGGCGGAAAAGGGGGTCTTGGGGTAAAAGGCAGGTAGCTGACGGTAATAGGGCTATTTGCCCCCCTGCTTTCCCATCTGACCCCGGGCGGCAAGGCCGGGCCTTAAGGGTAAGGGGCCACAGGCCCTTCCAAAGAGGGCAAGGAGGGCATGAGAGAGAAAAAAACCTACCAATTCCACGCAGTAGATTATATAATACAACGATTCCAGATAGTTTGGCGGTGTAGCTCAGGTGGTTAGAGCAGGGGTCTCATAAGCCCCGTGTCGGTGGTTCGAGTCCACCCACCGCCACCAATAGAAT
>CAYYJQ010000009.1:0-64705 GCA_964472295.1 uncultured Thermodesulfobacteriota bacterium
CCCCCCGTTGCCCCGTTGCCCCCCTCGTTGGCCCGTTGCCCCCCTCGTTGGCCCCCGTCAGGCATCGGCCCTGAGGCCCTTTCTCTTCATCTTTTCTATGAGCGTTGTCCTGTTAAGGTTAAGGAACTTGGCGGCGTTTTTCTTGACCCCGTTTACCATGTCAAGGGCGTTTGTTATGAGGTCTGTCTCGAACTTATCCACAACAGAGTTGAAGTCTACGCCTTCAGGGGAGATGTAGACGCGGTAATCAAAACCCTTGACGCGTTTTCGGGAGAGAAGCACTGTGGCCTTTTTTATGTTGTCAGGCAGGTCGTCTTCTTCCACCCTGCCCTTTTCTTTCAGCACTACTATGCGTTCCATGACGTTTTCCATCTCGCGCACGTTTCCGGGCCACTCATATTCCTCGAAGAGCCTCATGGCGTCGGGAGAGACGGTGGTAACGTCTTTATTCTTCTTCTTGGAGATGGTCTTGAGGAAGTGTTTCACAAAGACTGGTATATCTTCTTTTCTATCTCTGAGGGGCGGCATCTCGATGGGTATGACATTGAGCCTGTAGTAGAGGTCTTCACGGAACTTCTTCTCTTTAATGGCCTTCTTGAGGTCCTGGTTGGTGGCGGCAAGGACTCGTATATCGACCTTTATGGTCTTTCTCCCCCCGACCCGCTCGAACTCCTTTTCCTGAAGGACACGGAGTATCTTTACCTGGAGTCCGGGGCTCATGTCTCCTACTTCATCAAGAAAGACGGTGCCGCCGTTCGCGGCCTCGAAGCGGCCTATCTTGGTGGCAATGGCCCCTGTGAAGGCGCCTTTTTCGTGGCCAAAGAGTTCGGATTCAAGGAGGTCCTCGGGGATGGCTCCGCAGTTGATGGGCACAAAGGGCGCGCTTGCCCTGTTGCTCCCGAAATGCAGGGCCTTTGCGACTATTTCCTTTCCCGTGCCGCTCTCGCCGAGTATGAGCACCGTGGAGTCAGTGTCAGCGACCTTTTTAATGACGCTTCTGACATGTTCTATCTTCGCGCTCGTGCCAAGGATGCGGTCCATGAGTTTATGGCTTATGTTGAGTTTCAGGCGGAGGTTCTCTGCGGTGAGTTCGCTTACCTCAAAGGCCTTCTCTATGGTGACAAGTACCTCTACCTTGTTGAAAGGTTTCTTGATGTAGGAGAAGGCCCCAGCGTTAAGGGCCTCCATTGCCCTCTTGATGGAGCCATCGCGCGGCACGACAATGGCGCTGGTATTGGGGCTTGCCTCTGTAATGGAGCGTACGAACTCTATCTCGTCGAGGCCGGATGTATTGAGGTCTACTATAACCACGTTGGGCCTGTTCCTGCGGATAAAACTCAGCGCAAGGTCGGGTTTCTTGATGGTATTGACGGAGTAATCCTCGGCGCGGAAGTTGTCCTTTATGAACCGGGAGAGAGAACCGTCCTCTTCAATGAGAAGCACATTCCTTTTCCTCATACATATCTCCTTCAGGCTAAAAGATGATGTCGAGGATGCGTGTCGCGGTGAGGTACGCGGGCACGAGACGGACCCGGACGAGTATCAATATGGATAGAGGCCCGGCGGCCACTGCAAATGATGAACGTCGCGTTGGATTTTTTTAGGGGAACTTCCGAGGTGAGATTAGAGTATAGGGGAAAAAGGGGGAGATGTCAATATGGAAATTTAAATCGCGGGTTTACTGACTTCGCGGGCTGGAGACGTACAAAAACATGACCCTGCCCATGGTTTTTTCCATAAAGTTTTATTGTCCTCCTCCGATGTGATAAGGAGAGCGGCTTCATTGAATGTCCAGGCGGAAAGGCGAAAACGAGATCAGTTTCAGTAGAGCGGAAGCGTCCAATAATCAGACGAAAAGGTTGCCATGTTTCCCATAATAGGATTAGCCGTTGTCTTCGGCTGCATTATCGGCGGGTTTCTCATGGAGGAGGGGAACCTCTTTGTCCTCATCCAGCCAGCCGAACTCGTAACAATAGGCGGGGCGGCCCTTGGCTCGCTCATACTCTCGTGCCCCCCCAACCTCCTGAAGGGCGTTGTAAAGGCCATTCCAGCGATATTAAAGGGCGGCACGCTCAAGAAGAGCCATTACATCTCGCTCCTCACGCTCCTTTATAATATCTTTACAAAGATAAAAAAAGAGGGGCTCCTATCCGTGGAAAAGGACGTTGAGAACCCCAAGTCCAGCCCGCTCTTCAAGTCCAACAAGGAACTCCTCAAGAACCACCATGCCCTCAACTTTCTCTGCGACAACCTCCGCGTCTTTATCATAGGCATAAAGCCCACGGAGATGGAGGATCTAATGGACATAGAGATGGACAGCCACCACGAAGAGGCCGGGGTCACGCCGGGGATTATTACCAAGGTTGGCGACGCGCTACCGGGCTTCGGCATCGTGGCGGCGGTTCTCGGCATTGTCATCACAATGGGCAAGATGAGCGAGGGCCCCGAGGTCATCGGGCACAGCGTTGCCGCCGCGCTTGTGGGGACCTTTCTCGGCATCCTCCTGAGTTACGGCGTCATAGGCCCCCTTGGGAGCCACCTTGAGCACAAGAACCGCGAGGACTCGAAGTACATTGAGGCCATAAAGACAGCTGTACTGGCCTTTGCTAAGGACCTTCCGCCTCAGATGGCCGTGGAGGCAGGCAGGCGCACCATTTTCAGCGACGCGCGGCCCTCATTCAAGGACCTCGAAGACGCCATCAAGAAACAGAAGGGCAAGTAGCGGCGCGGCTTTGGAGAAAATTCCGGGAAGCACGACTTGATGACCACAAAAAAAACCGGGGGCAGACATGGATAACAACGAAACTCAGCCCATAATAGTAAAGAAGGTAATAAAAAAGGGCCACAAAGGCGGTCACCACGGCGGGGCATGGAAGGTGGCCTATGCCGACTTCGTGACAGCCATGATGGCCTTTTTCATGGTCCTATGGCTTGTTGCCATGATGTCCATAGAGGCGCGAAAGGGAGTGGCCGAGTACTTCAGGAGTTACACCATCTTCGAGGGCACGGAGGCCGGGGGCGGCAAAGGCATATCCGTCATGTCGGGCAACCCCATGATGCTCAACAAGGCGTCGTCAAAACCCAGGCCAACGCAGAACAAGAATAATAACATTACCCTCCAGATAAAAAAGACAGTCAATACCCGGCTTGGCGACCTCAAGAACCAGATACTCATCTTCACCACCACGAACGGCGTGAGGCTTGAACTCGTGGATCTTGACGACAGCCCCATGTTCGAGCCCGGAGGGGCAAGGCTCCTGAAACGAGGTAGAGAGATACTCCGTGTACTCGCCGCTTCCCTCAAGCACATGCCCTACAAGATAGCCATAGAGGGGCATACGGACAGTTTCCGCTTTTCCGAGAAAGGCCGCTCGAACTGGGAGCTTGCCGCCTCGAGGGCTAACAGGGCAAGAAGGGAACTTGTAAGGGACGGCCTCTCCGAGAAACGCATCTCCCGCGTATCGAGTTTTGCCGACGCCGTGCCCCTTAACGGGAGAGACCCCTATGACCCCATAAACAGGCGCGTAAGCATCCTCATCGAGAGGAACAAGTTTCTAACTGACGCGGAAGCGGATATTCTGAAGTAGAAAGACAAAAAAAAGAAAAGAAGAAAGGCGGGAGGGAAAGAGGGGGACGGCCTTGCCTGCAAGGAGACAATTAGGAAAGTCTGATTAATTCAGACTTTCCTGCGGCCCATGGATGTGCCGCCATTTTCAGGGCTGTAAGCCATTGAAAATGTGAGGGAAAGGGAAACCGCGTTTTTCCTTTCCCATCTCTCCTTAATTCAGGGACGAATTAAGGAGAGGTTCCTTAAGAGACAAAAAATATTCAACTTTCTTTTGAAAAATGGAAAGTGTTTTGATTGGAAAGAGATGTCCTGCTTTACTCCTGGAGGACAGGGCCAAAAAAAAAAGAACTTCGCGGCCCAGGATACTGAGTCAAAGAAAACCAATCAGAAGATTAAAAACAAGAAAGTAAGACTAAAAAAGACCTATCCCCACATACCCCTTGCGCCCCTTGCGCCCTGCCCTGTCCCCCTGGCCCGCTGACCGCACAAACCCTGCTATCCCCCTGCACCACTCCCCCCACTCCCTCATGCCCCCCTGCCCCTTTGCCCCCTATGCCTTGTGTGTGCACCCTCCCTGCCAGTGTGTCCTCCTTTTCCCCCTTTTCCCCCCCTGTCCCCCTTTAGGCCCCCTGGCCCCTACTTGGCTCTGCCGGCGGCCTTCTTGCCCGACCTCAGCATCCTTCTCTGCCAGGCGAAGATATAGCGCACTATCCTCTCTCTCACGCGCTCGTCAATATCAACGAACTGTATCCCTACCTTGTATCCACCGTCGATATTCTCGCAGGTCCAGACCACCTCGCCCATTACCTCGAGGTCCTGGGTCTGGTCCGGCAGGAAGAGGCGTATAACGAGCCTGTCGCCCTCGGCAAAGTCCTTGTTGCAGAGTATCTTGAGGCCCCCGCCGCTTATGTCCTCGATGCGGGCCTCGGGTATCTCGAAGCACCTCTCGGCCACGGTCTGGCTCATAAGGGCCTTGAGCCTCTGGTTTATCTCAAGGAGAAGGGAATACATCTCAGGGTTATCAGAGGAGGATATGGACTCCATCTTTCTTGAAAAGTGCTTGAGTTCGCGTATGTTCAGTGCGCTGTCCACGATATTGACGCCCTGCCTTGCGACATAGTATACAGGGATGCTGTCCTCAATTCGCACATACTCGCGGCTGTTTGAGATCATACCAACCATGTACATTACCTCTTCGTTTACAGCGTCTTTATCTTCAATATCAGCCATCTCTGGAACACCTCTCTCCAAGTGAAATCAGCGGCCTCGGCTCATATGCCCTTCGTGCCATGTTACAGTGTAACAGCCTCTCAAGTTCCTTTCCCGTCTCCTGAAGTTCCCCTTCAAGCAGGGTCCTGAGATCCGCCTCAAGGTCCCTTATCCGCCCTGCAAGGGCCTTTTCCGCGGGACCCGGCCCTGGACCGGCCCCGGGGGGCGTGATGCGGCTTAATATCTCTTCGCGCTCCTTCATCGACGCGGCAAGGGCATGAAGGCGGTTTTCCGACAAGAGTTTTTTCTGCTCCTCTGTTATCTCAAGGACCCTCTGAAGCAGGGGCAGGCGGCCTTTCTTCCTATCTCCCATGGGCCACCCTTGCCGGGCTATCAGCGGCCCTGCCGGGGACCCCGGACCTTGCTATCTCGTCCCAGCCCGACTTTATCTCGACAAAGAGGGCCGTAACCTCCTTGATAACGGCAGGGGAGTTCTTCATGTTGGCCTCGGTAAGACGGGTCATTGAGTAGAGATAGAGGTCCCGGAGGTTAGCGGCTACCTCGCCGCCGCGCTCCATGTCAAGGGAGTTGTAGAGTTCGCTTATTATGGCCGCGGACCTGTTTATATAATAGGTCCTCTTCTCGATGTCGCGCTCTTTAATGGACTCCACGGCAAGGCCGTTGAACTTGATGACGCCCTCGTAGAGCATGACAACAAGGCGGACGCCGTCCGCCGTCATTACCTGGACCTTCTGATAGGCCTGAACACCTTTCATTCACCCCCCCTAGAATCTGCCGAGATACTGGCTCTGTGCATTAAGGCCGGCAAGTGTGCTCTCAAGGAGAGAGAAACGCACCCTCAACGCGGCCTCGTAATCGGATATTTCCTGTTCCTTTGAATTAATATTACTGACAAGAGAGGCTATATTGTTGCCGAGACCTTCCTGTTTTTGTGTAATCCTCCCGTCAACGCTGTTGTTCATGGAGTCGGCAAGGTCATAGACGAGTTTACCAAAACCGCTGGTTGTCGTTCCCTCTACAAAGAGGTTTACAACGCCGTCAAAGTTCGTGTTGAGGGCATCGGTGAGTTTTGCGCTGTCAAGGGACATGACGCCTTCGCTGTCTCTTGTTACGCCCACGTGAAGGAGCCTGTTCATTGTGTCAGGAAGCCCTGTTATGGAAGAGGTCATTATTCTGCTGAGTTCATCGGCCACGCTCCTTGCCACGGGGTCTCCAAAGAGCGTGCCCCCTGTCTTTGTGTCAATATCATATCGGTTGTTGCCCTTGATGTAACTCATTACAGCGTTATATCTATCGACAAGGGCGACTACTTTTTTCTCGATACTGCTTGTGTCGCGCGTGGTGGTGACGGTTACGGGCTTTGCGGCGTCAGCGCTCTGGAGCGTAAGGGTCACGCCTGTAAGGACATCGCTGATAACGTTGGAAGAGCGCGTCACAGCAAGGCCGTCCACGGTAAAGGAGGCGTCCTGCGCGGCCTGAAGGGTAGTATTGAATAATAACGACGTATCGTTCTGATTGATGGTTATCTGGTTGGCCGTTCCCGTGGACTCTGCCGTAAGGACAAGGCGGTATGATGTTCCGTCATTTACCACCGAGGCCGAAACACCGGCGTTAAGGGCGTTTATGGCGTCGCTGAGCCCGGTGACAGTAGTTGTGGAGTCCACGGCCACGGACTGCATCGTACCCGTACCCACGGTAAAGTTAAAAGAGCCGGGGGCCGATGCCACGACCGTTGTCGCCGAGGCCACTCCATCGGCGGCAATCTTATGGGACTTTGCAAGGGCGCTGACGACAATGGTGGAGGTCCCGGCAATGGCCGAGGTCGAGGCCGAGGCGTCAAGGATAGCGGTGTCACTGCTTGAGGTGGTGAAGTTGTCAAAGGCAGAGGTGGTGCGAAGGTCATCGGCGGCGGCCATGAGGTCGGATACACGAGATGAGAGGGTGGTATAGGTGGACTGAATATCCTCGAGGCGCTTTTTGTCGGAGTAGAGCCGGTCCACGGGGACCCTCTTGACGCTTACAAGTTGCTGAATAATGGAGTCGTAGTTGATGCTCGATACAAGACCCGTTGCCGTAATTGTCATGGCGTCCTCCTCATTACGTAATATTCAAGATTGGCCCGGCCATGCTCCGAGTGCGCGTCTCTTCCATTCCGCCCCCTCGCTCCATAGGCAGAGGGCGGGAGGATAAAAGGGTCCTCCCGCCCTTCAGAAGGAGACAGTTTGCCTATGTCCTGCCTGATTATCTCAGGAGTTGGAGCGCGCTCTGCGGCAGTGTGTTGGCCTGCGCGAGCACGGATATGCCGGCCTGAACCATAATCTGATTCTTCGTGAATGTGGCCGTCTCTGTGGCGAAGTCCGCGTCCCTTACCCTGGACTCGGCGGCCTGGAAGTTGGTGAATGTAACCTGGAGGTTGGAAATGGCCACGTTTAGCCTGTTGGTGGTGGCGCCGTATATGGCCCGCGCGCTGTTTACCCTTGCAAGGGCCGCGCTTACGGAATCAAGGGCCGCAAGGGCTCCCGTTACGCTGGAAAGGGCCCCGGACTGGAGGCTGAGGCCCACGTTGCCCGTGGCGCCCGCGCTCGTAAGGGCCACGAGGCTTACGCTGAGCTGGTTGTCCGTTGAGTTCTTGAAACCAATGAACATGGTCATCGAGGTGATGGACCCGTTCAGGAGTTTGTAACCGCCGAACTCCGTTGTCTGCGCTATACGGTCAATCTCGTTTATGAGTTTGTCATACTCATCCTTGTAAAAGCCCCTTGTGCTGCTATCAAGGGTTCCCTGTGCCGCGCTCGCGGCAAGTTCGCCCATCCTTGTGATGATGTTAGTGACCTGCTCGGCGGCCTTGTCGCTGATTTCCATGGCGCTCACGCCGTCATTGACGTTGCGTATGGCGGCCTGAATCATCCGCGACTGGCTCCGGAGCTGGTCGGCGCGGGCAAGGCCCGCGGCGTCGTCCGCCGAACTATTCACCCTGTGGCCCGAAGACAGCCTCTGAACGCTTATCTTCAACTGGGCGTTTGACGTGCTGAGGTTCTGCTGGGCCAGTAGTGACGCAATATTTGTGTTGATTACCAATGCCATGTTCTTACCCTCCTTAGTATGTTACGGCATCCATGCCTTGAAGATTATCCGTCCAGACGGCAGGGGGCTTGTCTTCCATCTCCCTCCTTTCGCGCCAAACTCTCCGCCGGACCCTTACTAACCTTATCGGCACAGGGGTAAGAACCTTTAGAAACCCTTACATATCTTTTCTGTAAAAGACCTTTTCCATCATATCCCTCAGGAGCGGCCCAAGCTCATACTCGAGCATGTCGGCAAGGAGTATGTTGTCGCGCGAGATACGGGCGTCACGCAGGCCGGAGAGGTTTCTGAGAATCTTCTCGTAATACTCGCCTGGGTCATGCCGGAAGACGTCCATGCCATAGGAGAGGCCGCACTTGTAGAGCGAATCCATTGTCTTTACCACCTCTCCCGTGGACTCGATGATGGAGGCAAGGGTCTTGTCCACCTTGAAGGAACCGCGCCTGAGAGAATCAGAGGCGCTCTCCAGAAGGCCCTCTATGAAGGCGATGTACTCGTTCACCGTGTATATGCCCTTGAGGACGAGATGGTCCACGCCCTCGGTAAAGAGCCTCAATTCGCCAACGTTGATAACAGGCTCGCAGAGTTCGACGGCCTCCTTCCACGCATAACCCCTCCTGTCGCCGTCCACCCAGAGTTCCTGTATGAAGCGCCTGAGGGGCCGAAGGTCTGTCTCCACGGCGTTTATCACATCGCCAATGGTCGAGGCCGGGCCAAGGCCCGTGAGTTCGAGTCTCGCGTCATCAAGGTATACTTCCGTCATGAGGGGCTCCTTTATGCATGTTTTTTTAACCGGGCACTCTCGCCCGCAGAGTATTTTCAGGGGACAAACAGCACACCGTCCCTTTAAGCCATTTTTTGTCATCCACGGCTGACTCCCTGCTCCCGCGGGTGTTATTCAGGGGAAAAGGGCCATTCATCCCCAATTCAATCACTTCTCGTTAACAACGGCGCGCCCGCCGCTGTCCGGGCCGTCAACGAGCCCGCGCGCCACTTCGAGTCCGTGACCTATCATGGGCTTAAAGAGAAGGCACATCTTCCTTACCTCGCTGTAAGTGCGAATTGTCCTCTCAATGTCCTTCTCGAACTGTATCCTCGCGGACCCGTCCTCTTCCTCGCGGAGGTAGCCCTTCAGGTCATAGGTATACTCCACAAGCGCCTCCCAGAGGAACGAGACCTTGAGGGCGGCTTTGAAAAGTTTTTTTTCCTTTTTCCTTATCCTCTCTATGGGTCCTGAGAGTTCAAGAGAGAGTCCTTTTTCGAGAAAGGCCCTCTTAAGCCTTCCCGCCTCTCTGATAATCTCCGAGGAGAGGTTCAGGACAAGCCCCACGTGTTTTTCAAGTCCCCTGAAGGCCTCCAGAAGACCGCCCGCGTTGACATCGGGGCGCACGGCCCCGGCCTCGTCCAGTATCTTCTCGACTGGAACCGGCCCCTTCAAGTGTTGCTCAATGACCTCGGCAAGGGGCAGGTGCTCCATGCCCTTTATATAAGCGCCGCCCTCTGTTGAGTTGTAGACGCGGAGGCCGGGAAACTGCTCCTTCAGAAGGACCATGTACCTCTCGAACCACTGGTGAAATGTCACCCAGTCGTATTTACTGGCAACGGGCCGCCCGTCAAGGCCTGTAAGCCACTGGAGTTTATGGGTCATGGTGCGCCGGTGGCCTGAGATGTAGTGTTCCCGCACCAGAATAAGCCCCTTCTCCTCGTCTATCTCCACCCTCTGCCTGTCATAGACGCCTCCCTCGGCGTGGCTCTGTCCGTTCTCAAAGGCAAGGTCCTGACCAATGAAGATAATGGGGTCGCAACCGAATGTGACGCCCATGTCGAACATGGCCGTGGTTACGGAGCCGCCTATGGATACAAAGGAACTGCTCCCCCAGAGCCCGGCCTGCTCAAGGCTGAGGGCGATGTAGGGGCTGTAGAAGATGAACTTTCCACGGGCCCGTCTTCTGAACATCTCAGGGTGAGAGACCTCGGAGAGTATGAGGCGTATATTCTCATCGGCCACGCCTCCGTCGAAGTACTCCTTGAGGTCCACCTTTTCTCCGGCTATGACGGCGTGGGGGGTAACGCCGTACTTGAGGAGGCTCTTGTAGGCCGTGATGGCCGATACGATAAAGGCCCTGTCCTTTATGCCGGAAAGTAGGGCGGCGTTCTTTTTTAGCGACGGTCCGGCCCCGACTATAACAAGGGGCACGCCCCTGAGCCTGTTATTCAGGACGCCGACAGATGGATAGGCGGCGAAATTCTCGAGGTTTGCGAAGTAGTTCTTCAGCCAGTCAAGGCGCGAGTCTATCTCTGTCCTTATGCCGACCTTCTGGGACGTATGGGCGTTCTCGACCTTTATGACAAAGTTACGGAGTTCCTCGGGAAAGGCAAGGCTGTAGGCAAGGGTATGATAGCCGAGGATATTATCGAGTCCATCGGTAAAACGCTGGACCCAGGCGATGAAGGGGCCTATGTAGTTGGCAAGGAATACTCCGGGCAGGGAGAGTTCACGGCTCAGGTCAACTTCCATGAGCACGCCCTTTAGTATCTCCATGGAGGGCTCAAGGACAAAGACCTTCTTCATGCCCTTCTTGAGGAGCGTACGGAGGAGATAGGCGCAGCCAAGACCAAAGATGACAACGCAGTCAGGTTTTTTCTTGAGTATTTCCCCTGCCTGAACCTCGGCCTCTTTCCATGGGGCGTACTGGCTGTTAAATAAACGGCCCCTGTACGAGAGGACTGGTTCGCCCTTCTTTGATACGCCAAGTTTAACGGCCTTCTCAATATCAAAGGCCCTCAGCCTCTCGGCAAGGATGCTGTCTTTTTTCGCGATTGCCGTGATGTTTTTTTCAAATATTTTCATCAATCACTCCAACATTTTTTTACCGCGACTCAATGCCCCCCTCTTTTAAGCCGCCACAGAGCCAATAAAAAATATCTTCAATCTCTCCGGCATTTTTTTATCCGCGGCTCAAAGGCCGGTTCCTTTAAGCCGCGCAAGAGCGGGTAAAAAATCTTGTCAATCACTCCAACATTTTTTTATCCGCGGCTCGATGCCCCCCTCTTTTAAGCCGCCCCAGAGCGGGTAAAAAATCTCGTCAATCACTCCTATGTTTTTTTGCCCGCACCTTGAAGGTCAGTTCGTTTACGCCGCGCCAGACCCAGTAAGAGGTGTCGTCAATCTCCCCGGCGCTGTGGTAGAGACGGAGAAAAAAAGTCGAGCCCCTCTCCCTGTAATCAACCATGGGCACGGGCAGTGCGTCTCCATGGTCCGAACTTATGGTAATCTTCTTCTCGTTATCTCCCATGCTCACCCAGCCCTCCGTGGCCCCGAGACACGACGAGGCCGAGATGGCCTGACTTACGGGGCTTGAGTGCGATACGGCGTGCCCCTGGAGCATGAACCTCTCGGGACGGGTCCCGCCGTTCACGGTCTCGTAGTAGAGTTGGTCTCTCTGAAAGGCCTCTGGCATGAGCGTGAAGATACCGAGCCGCAGGGAAGAGGCCATGAGCCCCCGAAGCCTTAGCCTGTAGTGAAGGGTAAAGGAGCTATTTGAAAATGGGATGCGATAGGTCTTCTCGATTATTCCAATGGGCGACTCAATAGCGGCGAAGACGGATACGCCGTCATTGTCTTCAGTAACAGTGGGCGCAACGGGCAGGAGGTCCGTGGTCTTCCGGCCATGGCGGCTCGTCTGTATGAGGTGACCCGAGAAAAAGTCCGCGCCAAGGTCAATGGACTCGTAGTGTCCGTGGCTGATGGTGCCAATGAGGGGTTCTGGTGAGACAAGGGGAAAAGAGGCCGAACCAAGGGCAAGCCCCCTGTCCTTGAGGAGTTCAATCTCCACGGCCCCGGTGCATACCCTTAGCCGGGTCTCCGTCTCCTCTGTCTGGACCATGGGCATTAGCCCGGACCTCATTACAGCGCCTGCGCCGATATAGGGGCCGGCAAGGCAGAGGAGGTTGGCCTCCTGGTCTCTCCCGTTCATATCCTCATCTTCAGTCCCCTCTCCTGTTACTTCCACCAGTGCGTCCGTAAGGCCCGCTTCTCTCATGCGCCGCTCCGTCTCCATTGAGAGCCAGCCCATGCCCTCGTTAAAGCGGGCGAATTTTTCATCCGTGGTATTTGTCCTGAAGTCCGAGGCCCAGAGTTCCGTGAGCGTCTCGCGCATCCTGTCCCAATCCCCTTCGCCTATTACCCCCGCCTTTCCAAGTCCGCGAAACCTCCTGTAGAGCCCCCTGCACCTCGCGTTTATATGGGCGCTGTCGCGGCCCGTGACCGACCACCTCAGGGGGTTGTACTTTTCCTGCTTCTTGCAGACAATGGGCGTCTCCACGGATTCGAGGCAAAGGGCCGGGGCCTCCCTGTCACTCTCAAACTTCTTGATAATCTCCACGGGCCGCATGAGTTCAAGCCCCCTCTCGCACCTTATGAGTTCAAGTATTCGCCTTATCCTCGAAAAGTCGCCGCGCCCGGTCCCGCCCCTTCCAGGGGTAAAGTCAAATATCTCGGCGTCATTGGAGTAGGCCGTGAAGGCGCGGTCCTCGGCGCGGCTGTAATGGGAGCGCAGGTACTCCATGTATTCGTCCATGGGGACCTCGCCGCGCGCGGCGCGGGCGAACTTCTGAAAACCAATGGAATGAGACCAGAGGAGCCCTACTTCATCGCCGGGAACGAGCCCGGCGGCCCTCCGGGGCCTGTAGAGGAGGTCCTTCTCAAAACCGTTATGACGCGCCGAGTTGTTCCAGTCCATGATAATGGCCCTGTAGCCCGCTTCTTTATATAGTCCCGTAAGTCCTGCTGAATAGGTCTGCTCGTTCACAAGGGCAATCCCGGGGCGTCTTCCAAGTATCTCCTCATAGCCCCTGCACCCAAGTTCAAGGTTCCACCTGTTCACCTCTGCCGGGATAAGGGGCATGATGCACTGGGCATGGCCAGAGCCGATAAAGTCGAGGGCGCCCTCGGCCCAGAGTTCGCGGAGGCGGAGCGTAAAGGCGGGGTCAAGGTCCCGCACCCTCTGAAGGGTCCAGGCCGTCATCTCAATGGCCACGGCCAGCCCGGACTCGGCAAGGCGAAGTATGGGCCAGTAGCAACTCTTTATTACAGAGGGAAAGTCGCGGCTGTCTATGAGCGAGAAGGCGAGATTGCAGTGAAAGAGGGCATAGACCGAGAGCCCTGGCAGGGGCTTCTCCTCAAAGGAATTTTTTCTCACGGATACCTCTCCTTGAGTCCGAGGATGTCGTACTTTACGAACATGGCCGAGGTCTCAAGGAGGACGTTCATGAAGATTGGCCGCTTTCTCCGCCATACATCGCCTATGTAACGGAGCGCGCGCATGGGGTCTGACCTTATGAGGTGATGGGTCCTGTCGGCCTCGACAATGGTCTCTATGTACTCCGGGGTAAAGTCCCGCGTCTTTATATTGGGTTTTACCACCTCCACGCGGTCGTAACTGAACCCATCGGCAAAGAGGCCCTCGTCGCGACACCTCTCGAATAGTTCACTTCCCGGTAAAGGCGTGGCTATATAGACCTCTCTGCTGTCAAAGAGGCCGCTGTAGTTAGCCATGTAGAGAGAGCGCCGAATGTCATCTTTTGTCTCTCCCGGCAGGCCTATGACAAAGGTCCCTGTAAGGCGAACGCCCTTATTGCGGGCATAGCGCAGGACCTCCATGGCGCGGTCGAGTTTAAGGGGTTTTTTGACTATATTTGTAAGTACCTCCTGAACCCCGGACTCGATGGCAAAGCCCATGGAGACGCATCCCATCTCAACGAGTTCATCTATCAGTTCCTCGTCCATGCACCATAGGGCAAGGACCATGAAGTGTATCTCAAGGTCATAGCCCCGGCGTCTGAACCCGCGGCAGAACTCCTTTGCCCGCTTCCTGTCGTGGGTGAAGTTATCGTCAATTATCATGAGTTTTTTTATGCCGTAATTCTCGACAAGAAAATCTATCTCGCGAAAGACCTCTTCAAGGCAACGCGCCCGGAACTTGCGTCCCATGGTCCTGTGCACGGAGCAGAAGACGCACCTTCCGGCGCAGCCCCGAGTGGTGAGCACAGTGGGCATGGCCTGAGGCCAGCCCCATGTCACGGCCCGGGGCTCGTAGTTTTTGGAGTATTTTTCGTATGGAAAGAGGTGCCACGCCGGAAAGGGCAGGGCATCGAGGTCGTTTATGAAATCGCCCCTCGGGTTAACGGTAACACGCCCGTCCTCCCGCCAGACAAGGCCCGGCACAGAGGCATAGGCAGGGCCTTTTGCCGCGGCCCCGGCCTCTTCCATGTCTTTTTTCCCTTCTCCATCCTTACCCTCTTTGCACGTGCAGTTGTCGCAGGACTCTCCGTCGCCGCACCTGCCATCTTCTCTCTCAATGGCGTCTATCAGGGCTGGAAGGGACTCCTCGGCCTCGCCCATGAGGACAAAATCAATGGCAGGGTTCTCCATGACCTCTTCGGGCATGGATGTGGGGTGGTTTCCGCCGACTACTACAGGGGAATCTGGGTAGATGGATTTCACGATACGGGCCGTCTCGTTCATGGAGCCCACCATTACTGAAAAGTTACAACTTATTCCAACCATATCTGGCTCAAAATCCCTTATCCTCTTTGAGACCTCGTCCATGGGAATACCCACCTCCACATAGTTGTCCCTTAGCGGCGCGTCCCTGTCGAGCCCCTCGGTCTGGCAGTCCAGAATGGCCACCTCACGGCCCCTCTTTTCAAGGACAGCCGCAAGGTACATTATGCCCATTGGGGGGTATACTATCCTCTGCCCTGATGTGGCTATCCTCATGCCCGGCTGTATAAGGAGTATCTTCTCTATTTTCTTCATGAAATATCCCTTATTGGACCATCCTGAGGCGTCCCTCGACCGTGAAATCAACGCCCTCGATGGCCTCGCGCGCCCTCATGGAGGCCTCTTCGGGCGTAACGCCCGTTGTAATGACCATGCCCGCCCTTCCGGGGTGAGATACCACGGGGCCAAGGGTATCCCCTGGCTTCACGTTTATCTCCATCTCCTCAAGGCCGGGCATCATTTTTATATGCGGCGGTATGCGAATGGAGCGCACGACTCCTGGCCCGGGGAACCAGAACCTCTGCGATACAAAGCGCGATTTCCATGGCCTGTAATCCCCTGCCCTTACCTTGACGCCAAGGGCAAGGAGGATTGCCGCCTCCACAATATCAACGCCCAATGAGAGGGGTATGGTATGGGTGCAGAAAAACCCGCCGCTTAGCCTCGGGGCGGCCTCTATGACCACGGGGCCGCAATCGCCCATCACGATGTCGCCCTTTATAGTCCAGTCGTCAATACCAAGGGCCCTCCCTACCCTGCCTATTACCTTGTCCACGGCCTTGCGCTCATCATCTGTGAGGCGCGCCGGAAGGTCCCCTCCGTTCTCTATCACATAGGGCGAGAACCGCTCTATATACTCGTAATTTCTCTCCGAGAGCCCCGGCGTGGCCACCACCCCGCCCGTGAGCACGGACTCCGTACTTATCTGTAGCCCCTCCACCCATTCCTCCGCCATTACGCGGCCAGAGGGCGAGTTTTTCTCTGCCTCGAAGAAGGCCCACGAGGGGTCAACGCCCCCGGTAAGACGTATGACGCCGCGCGCGCCCCGGCTGTCCACTGGTTTTATTACAAGGGTTTTCTTTCGCTCAAAGATAATTTTCTTTAGTTCCATGGGTCCCATTACCATGGAGTACCACGGCACTGGGACCCCGGCGCCTCTCATGGCCTCTTTCATGAGGAATTTATCGGACGCAAGGCGCGCCGACTCGATTGAGGGGCCGGGTAGACCGAGGCCCTCTGCCACGGTAGCCACTGTAAGGGGCACGTCAGCGGCGGCGGAGAGAACGCCGTCAATGGGACTTACACTGTGCATGGCCCGTGCGAGCCTCAGGGACTTTTCCGCGTCATAGGTGCTCGAAAGCATGGCCTCATGGGCAAGGGCAAGGCCCGGGGCCTTTTCATCGCCGTCAGAGACGATTACATGGAGCCCCATGGCAATGGCCTTCTCAATGATGGGCAGGGCCTCTCTTCCGCCGGAAATTATGAGTATGGTCTTTCCCGCAACGCTCATGGACATACGATCACCTTTACGGCCCCTGAGGCCTCCTTGTGAGAGGCGATTGAGAACCCTTCCATAATGTCTTCAAGGGCCACCCTGTGTGTTATGAGCCCCCTTGCCCGCGCCCTGCCCTCTGCAAAGAGGCCGAGGGCCCGCACAAAGTCTTCCCTGCTGTATCGCTGTGCCCCGCGCACCTCGATTTCCTTCTCTGTAAGGTCCTTGAGGTTCATCTCGGGCGTCCTGTAATGAACGCCTGAGAGGACCAATACCCCGCCCGGCAAAAGGGCCTCGATGGCCGTTGTAATGGAGGCGCTCCCAAAGCCCCCGGAAGTATCAAAAACAATGTCAAAGGGTTTATGGTGTGAAAGGGGGCCGCATCCTGCAGGGTCAAGGGCCTCATCGGCGCCCATCTTCAGGGCAATCTCCCTCTGAAAGGGGTACTTTCCAAGGACCGAGACCATTGACGCCCCTATTATGGAGAGGGCCCTTGTGATGAGAAGCCCAAGGGTTCCACAGCCTATGACAAGGGCCCTCTTTCGGGCCACTGGACCGCCCATGGACACTGCGTGAAGTGCCGCCCCAAGGGGCTCGACAAGGACGGCCTCTTCAGGGTCAAGATTGGTCGGGAGTTCAAAGACATTGGAAGAAGGCACGGTAACAAACTCGGCAAAGCCTCCCGGGCGGTCGAAACTTACAAAAGAGCCCTTTTTGCAGAGATTTGCGCGCCCCGAAGCGCAGGCATGACAACTCCCACAGGGCACAAGGGGAGATACCACGACCCCTGCGCCCCTCTTTATACCCCTGACCCCCTCTCCCAGTTCTTCCACCACGCCGCCTATCTCATGGCCTGCCCAGAACCTCGGCACAGGCGGGTCGCAATGAAAGATATTAAGGTCTGAGCCGCATATGCCGCAGGCCCTTACGCGCAGAAGGACCTCTCCGGTCGATGGCAGCGTGACCGCGCGCTCTCTTACAACGAGCCTCCCCGGCCCATCGAAGACAGCGGCCCTAAGCCCCGGCGGCCTTTCTGATATTTTCTCTAAAGGCATGTTCATGGCCAGGCACCTCCTTCCAGTCAGAGAGGAACTTCTCAAGGTCCATGTCAGTCATTGTGTTAAGGAGCATCTTCTCAAGGACTATGAAAGGCACCGTGGCTATATGCACCCCAGCCCTTGCCACCTCCACAATCTGATGGGGGTCCCGTATGCTCGCGGCTATGACCTCTGTCTTGAGGTCATGGTGAGAGAAGGTCTCCATTAGTTCGCGCACAAGGCCAAGGCCGTTATACCCCCTGTCCTCGAGCCTGCCGATAAAGGGGCTTATATAATCAGCGCCCGCCATTGCCGCAAGGAGGGCCTGCGTGGGGGAGAATATGAGCGTGAGGTTGGTCTTCACGGACTCGCCGCGAAGGAGCGTAAGGGCCTCCATTCCCGCGGGGTTTGCCGGTAGTTTTACTACAACGTTGCGGGAAACCTCGGCAAGGACACGCGCCTGTCCGGCCATGTCTTCGGGAGACCTTGCCGTTACCTCGAGGCTTACGGGATGGGGATAGACGACCTCGCATATCTCGGAAGCGACCTCGATAAAGTCCCTCTTCTCTCTCGCGATGATAGAGGGGTTCGTGGTGACGCCGCTCAGGACCCCCCAGGCTTTTGCCTTTTTTATCTCTTTAATATCAGCGGTATCGAGAAATAACCTCATAATCGTCCTCCTCTTTTTAGGTGTCACTTAACTGCCTTGCATAGACCTCTCAAGCCCCACGGCCCCGTTGCCAAAGTTGCCAAAGTTAATAGATACCCTGCCCCCTTTCCTGCCAAGCGCTGTTATGGCCGCGTTTATATCTTGAAGTTCAAAGGAACGTCCCTCGGCAGTATCGAGTTCCACAAGGCCCTGCTCATGAAGCCCCAGTATCCATGGTATGGCAAGAGAGGGGTTTGACGATCCGTATAGCGAGCCCAGGAGTCTCTTCTCAAGGTGAAAGTCCACGGCAGGGAGGGTGAGGTCCTGAAGGGGGTGGGGCGAGCCCACCATGACTACCGTGCCTCCCCTTCGAGTCGCTTCCAGTGAAGACCGCACCGTCTCACCAGTGGCAACACAGTCAAATGCAATGTCCACGCCAATGCCGCCTGTAAGTTGCAATATCTCGTTCCTATCAATGCGTTCCGCGTAGTGGTCAACGCCATTCTTATTCCACCTGCTCCTCTCGCGCTCAACGAGCATGACCATGCCAGCGCCCCTGTGCCTCAGTGCCTCCACAACCGCGCGCCCAACGTTCCCCCCGCCAACAACAAGTGCCCTCTCACCCCCTCTCATGTATGGAGCGGCTGTGCGGAAGACAGCCCCAAAGGCAGTTACAACAGGGCAGCCCGCAAGGGCGGCCTCTTCTGGACCAAGGCCATCCGGGACCTTGACACAGCCCGTCCTGTATACGACGGTATACTCACTGAAGGACGATACGCCGTTAAAATGGAAAATTACGCCCCCGTCTTCGCCCCCTCCGCTCCCTTTGGCCCCTTTGCCCCCCTTGGCCCCCTTGGCCCCCTTGCCAAGTCCGCCATCTTTAAACCTTGTTGTCCCGTCGGGAAGAAGCCCCCTGCCCCGTGGCCAGGCAATGGAACTGCATAATTGAGTCTCGCCTCGGGCGCAAAAGTAGCACCTCCCGCAGAAGGCCGCCCAACTGAGGGCCACGCGCTGGCCCGGCCTTAGGTCATGGACACCAGCGCCTGTCTCCACCACCGTGCCGACTCCCTCGTGGCCCAGGACAAGGGGCATCTCATACCTTGTGTGGCCGCTAATGGCGTTGAGGTCGCTCCTGCAGAGCCCGGCTGTCTCCATCTTCACAAGGACCTCTTCAGGTCCCGGCGGGGCGAGAGTAATCTCTCTAACCTCAAGGGGCGTGTCTTTTCTTGTGAGCACTGCGGCCCTTGTCTCTATGGCCAAGGTTCAGGACTCCTTTCTTGCCGTAACGTTATAGGAGGCCGCCGAGAAGCATGGGTCGCGTTCGGTGGAAAGTCCGAAATCCAGTATATCCCAACGTATAATCTCGCACGTACCCTCGATGAGATCGTAAAAACCATCTCTCAAGAGCGCGTCTTTCAGTCTCGCTCCTATCTCACGGCCCCTGACATAGGTAATGTAGTTCTTCTCCTCAAGGGTGAAGCCCGCTTCCTTGAGCATGGGAAGCATTCGCGCCTCTCCGAGGGCCTGAATGTGCCAGGGCCATATGGCGTCTTCAATCAGTCTTGCTTCATCTTCGCCCCTGCGTTCAGGCGGGCATACCCTGTAGGGATAGTAGTCTTCTTCAGGCGTACTCAAGACAAGGAGCCCGCCGGGCCGAAGTAGACGGCGGGCATGGGCCAAGATGCTCTCAGGGTCAGGGGCGTGCTCTATTACGTCCATGAGAAAGACCACGTCAAAGTAGCCTTCTCTATCAACAAGGCCTTTGGCCTCGCCGCAGATGGCGGTGAGATTTTGCGCAAGGGGAGACCACGTCTTTCTTACAAAATCCGCGGCCCCTTGTGATTTATCGAGATACACGACCTCTTCGGCTGTCCTTGAGAGAAGAAAGGCCCCGTACCCAAGCCCACCTCCTATATCGAGAACCTTCCGGCCCCGTGCCTTTTCCATGCCAGAGGCATACTTCATGAATATCTCGAGGTCATGGCCAAAGCCGCCAAGAAGGCCGAGGTTCGGCCTCTCGCCAGAGACCTTGAGCCCCCCTTTATCAAGGGAACTCATGACCCTTGAGATGCTTTTGAGGGTAGAGCGTATCTCCTGAATATCACTTAGCCAGGGCAGGGTGAACTCCGGGGTCCTCTCTGCATCGAGGGAATAGGCTATCTCCTTTGGAGGAAGGCCGGCCCTGAGGAGCGACGCGTTTATTGCCACGGCCTCTTGTGCCACAATGGCCCCGAAGAGATAGGCGTTCGCCCGAAAGGTATTGAAGGGAAAGAAGACCCTCGCATAGCGATGGGCGGCCTTGTCCAGAAGAAATGCCCTTGAGGCGGGCCTGGTGATTCCGCCGTAATACTCCTCGTCAAGGACATGGACAGCCTGAAACCCGAAATCAGCGATTATAGGGGCAAGGACCTTTCGTTGTTTCTCAAGTATGAGCAGTTCAATATTATCACCCCGGCCCCGGGGGCCGCCCATGGCAAGGCTACCGCCGCCCACGGCCACCTTCGCGGCCCCAGATGTTGCCGCCGCCTCTCTGGCCAGCCTATCAAATACATACTCGATGAGCGGTCTCGCCAACGGCGCTGACTCTGGGAGCATTATCAGGGTTCCTCTCATTGGTCCTCCTTTATGTCCTTTACTCCAAAGATAACGGCCTCGCGTCCTATGCCGTTCTCAGCCATAAGGGCGTACATCTCGTCCTTGAAGGCCCGAAGGCGCTTTTGGGATAACATGATGTCGAGCCTTGCGCGCATATGGTGGCACCTTCTCCCAAGGGCGTCGTCACCAACGTAGTCCTCTCCCATGAGGAGAAAAAAATCCATGGGAAAGGTGGAAGTTGTCTTTAATATTGAGAACCCCGCCCTCTCCATGAGGGCCTTTATTGAGTCAAAGGAGAAATAATTTATATGGTGAGGCACTGCGACCCAGTAATCTTCGTAACCCCGTCTTTCGCGAAGCGCCTCCTGCACGGGACTGAAGTCATTTGGCACGACAACACAGGCAATGCCGCCGGGTTCAAGGAGCCCAAAGGCGCCGGAGAGGACCTTTTGGGGGTCGCGCACATGCTCGAGGACCTCGGAGATATGTACGGCGTGGAATGAGCGCCCCTCTTTTTCAAGGGCCATTGCGTCAAAAAAGCCCCTTATCACCTCCACGCCGCTGGAAAGGGCCGTCCTTGCGGCCACTTTTGATGGCTCCACGCCAAGGCCCTTCCAGCCGCGCTCCGTGGCGCGTTTCAGAAAAAACCCCGGCCCACAGCCAATATCGAGAAGCCTTCTACTGCCTGCAAAAAGGTTTTTCTCCATGAATTCGAGCCTCTCGTCAAAGACAGTCTTCCACCACTCTTCGTCCTCGCGGACGCGCTCTATGAAGGCGGGTTTTTCAGAGGTGAAGTACTCGTCCCTGTAAATCCTCTCAAGTTCTTCTTCCGCTGGAATGGGGTCAATGTGAATAAAACCGCATGGCCGGCAATCAATGACTTCATAGCCGTCCTTTTCCGCAAGGAGAGGCCCTTGATGAACGGCCTTGCCATCAAAAAGACGCCCGCTCTCTGCCTCTCTCATGGCCCCCATGCCCTTCTCCCGCCTTGCCTCCGCGCATCCCCTGCCTACCCCGCGCGCGCCTTTTTCGCACCTTGCCCCACCTGGTCTCACGACCTGCCCCGTCTCTTGTATAGTTCGGCTATGATTGTGGCGATACGCCAGGCCCCGCGCCCGTCGCTGAGCCTCTTTGCCTGCGCCGAGACCTCGCGCCAGTAGGAGGCGTCTTCCACAAACCTTGCGGTGGCACCCCTTATGAGTTCTTCCGATAGAGCGCCATGAAAACCGAGGGATACGCCGACCTTGAGCTCTCGGAGGGCCGCGAGGTCTTTTTCGTCTTCTCTATAGTTTGATATGATTAGCGGAGGGACTCCCATGAAGGCGAGTTCATACACAGTGGTGCCAAGGGCCGTAAAGGCGATGTGCGACGATGCCATAAGCGGCGCCATGTCCTTGACAGACCTGCGAAAGGTGATGGCCGGGTTATGGAGGAAGGGTTCAAGCGTCTCGTAATGCCCATAATCAGGACCAAGGACAACGGTAAATTTTATGTCCTCCATGCCCGAGAGGGCCTTCAAGACCTTCAGTGTGATGTTATTGGCGTCGCACCAGCCCATGGTGACAAGAATCTTTAGGGGAAGGTCGTGGCCAATAGGCTTCATGGCCTTTCTGGCGCGAAAGAAGTTATCGCCTATGATGACGAACTTGCTCCCCGCGTAGGCCTCGCCTTTTTTTCTCCTGTCCATGAATGCCGATGGTGTTATGGAGAGGTCCGCCATCATGGAGGCCCTTGTGGAGTTGTCTATGAGGAGGACCTTTGAGCCCTTCTCCTTGAAGGACCTTATCTGCTCAGTCACGTCCTCTTCCGTGTCCATTACGACCACGCCAGAAGGCCCCTCGGCAAGGGCCGGCCTTCCGGGACGGTATCTGCACCATGTAAAGCCGTTCTCCTCTACAAGATCAGTGGCCGAGCTCTCGTTGTCAAATAGAAAGTACACAGGCATGTCCATCTCCTTCAAGGCCCGGGCCACGTTGAGGCTCCTCATAACATGGCCCATGCCCCTTGGGCCGCCGCCCTTTGCAAGTATCTTTATGTATTCTGACATATCTTCAGCTCCTTTTTTCCTCTCACATCAACGGCCGATTCCCTCACCTTCATGGCGAGCCTCAGCGTCTCAAGCCCCTCGTCAAGACCCGGGTCCGCCGGGACGCCCGTGCCCATGGAAGAGAGAAAGTGCTTTATCTCCCTTAGATACATATCATTGACCTCAAAGAGAATGTCCCTTCTTCGCCATTCGCTTCCCGCTGGGCCGCATATCTCTTCCACGCCCCTCATGATGTCGAACCTCATGGTCCCCCGCTCGCCCACGATTACAAGCCTGTGCTGGCCCGCGCGCTGGAGAAAGTCCGTCTGCCAACTCACATATGCCCCGGAAGAGAGCCTCATGACGGCAAGGGCCATGTCCTCTACGTCCATCTCAAGGGGGCTTACCCTGTCCATGAAGGCCTTTACCTCTTCCACCTCGCCAAAGAGCCACCTCAGCGTATCAAGGCCGTGTATGCTCGTAAGGAGCACCCCGCCGCCAAGGTCCCTTCGCGCCGCGTAGCCTCTTCTGTAGTCTTCCTTCCCGTGCCAGTAGGGAAGATAATGCCCGCCAAAATAATTCACGTGATAGACCCGCCCGATGACTCCCGATGCGAGGCGCTCCTTTACTGCAAGGAGCACGGGGTGGAACCTGTAGCACATGGCCATCATGGCGTTAAGGCCCCTCATCCTGACAATGTCCATGAGCCTTGCCACGCCGTCCATCTCACTTGAGAGGGGTTTTTCGATAAAGAGGTGCGCCCCCTTTGAGGCGGCCATGGCGGCGTGCCTCGTGTGAAGGCTTGTCGGGGTGCATATGAGGGCCGCCGCCGGACAAGCCCTCAGGGCCTCTTCCATTGTAGTGGCGATGACAGGGCCTGTAAGCCCCTCTCCGGCAGACCTTGCGCGGGCAGGGTCCCGGTCGAGGAGGACAAAGTCTTTCGCTCCGAGGGCGCGGAGGTTTACAAGGTGTCTTCTCCCTATGGAGCCGCATCCGGCTATGAGGAATTTCTTTTTTATCGTATTTTTCATGGCATCAGTCCCTGCTCCTGAAGACCTCGCCCACTATCTCTCCGTCGAGAAAAGATGCCGGGCTCGCGCTCTCGAAGGCGTTTCGCACCACGGAGAGGGCCTCATAAGAGACCTCTATGGTGCGGTCTATATCCACCTCGCTGTGCGAGTAACTCGTAAAGACGGGCCCGCCAAAGAGCACGCCGCGTTTAACCGTCTCCTGCAAAAAGAGGCTCCTCATGAGGGGGTCGGCCTCGCCAAGGTCGTTCCTGAAGATAAGTCCGGCGCGCGGGGGCCGGCCGGAGACCTCCATCTCAAGGCCCCACTCGTGGGCCGCGAGCCTCAGGCCCTCGTGGAGCCTTGCGCCCATCTTCCAGATATGCTCAATTACAGGTTCCCTCATGATGGTCTCAATAGTGGCCTTTGCCGCGGCAAGCCCGGTGGTCTCTCCAGAGAAGGTCATGGAAAAGAAGACCTCGTCAAGGGAGTTCATGAACTCGCGCTTGCCCACAAGGGCCGAGACAGCCATGCCGTTGGCCATGCCCTTTCCAAAGCATGACAAATCCGGCTCCACGCCAAAGAGTTCCTGCGCCCCGCCAAGGGAGTACCTGAACCCCGTGACCATCTCGTCAAGGATAAAGAGGGCGCCGTTCTTCCTGCAGAGGAGCGCCGCGTCCTGAAGAAAGTTGCGCTTTGTCCTGAGGTTTATGACAGGATCTGCGCCCGGAACCTCCATTATGACGCAGGCTATCTGCCCGTAGAACTCATCAAATAGGGTCTCGAGGGTCTCGAGCCTGTTGTACTCGAAGGCGTGTATGAGTTCTCTGTTGAAATCAGGTATGCCGCGGTTACGCGGCGTTGTAACGGCGTACCAGTCCTGACACCCGTGATACCCTGAATAGGCTATATGCTCTCTACCGGTGCAGGCGCGGGCCAGGCGCACCGCCGCGCTCGTCACATCAGAGCCGTTCTTAGCGAAGCGGACCATCTCGGCAGAGGGTATGACCTCTGTAAGTAATTCGGCGAGTTCCACCTCAAGGGGGTGCATGAGCGTGAAGGTCGTCCCGAGGCCAAGCCTGTCCATTACCGCCTCCATGACGGGCCTGTACCCATAGCCAAGGAGTATGGGACCAAGTGCCATGGGGTAATCAATGTACTCGTTTCCGTCAACATCCCAGACGTGGGCCCCCCTGCCGCGCTCAAGATACCTGGGCGTCACGCCGAAGACAAACTGGTCGGGCCCCTTGCTAAGTGTCTGCGTGCCCGCTGGTATGACCCTCGCGGCCCTTGCCCAGAGGGCCTCAGATGCCGGGTGTATCTTCTTCCTCATAAGCGCCATTGGGTAATCCTCCTATTACTTGTCCTTGAGCGCGTCCGGGTGCCTAATGACCGGACCGTAAGCCCTCACCGGTGGGGAAGCCCTGAAAAGGGCATGTCCCCGGCAAGGGATCTAAGATAGCCCTCGTTTCTGATGGTCGATGAATTTATCTTTAATAATTCAGGTATTCTGTCAATAAGTTCAAGTATCTCCTCCATATAGAAGACCCTCAGCGGACAGGCAAAACTCTGGAAGACCTTACGGGCAAACTCAAGGTCGCGGCCATCGTCCACTGTCCAGCGCATATGGGAGAGGTCTTCTATATTAGGAATGGAACGCACTCTGAACCTCTGCCTGTTTTTCCATATATGGGGCGTGACGTGCTCTCTCTCCGAGGGCAGAATTGCTTCTTTAAAGGCACGGTCAAGTGCATGGAAGGTGAAGACCTCTGTGTCGAGGCCATCTGGAAAGGTTCCGTCAAGGCCCATGTAATCGAGGTCAGGGGCGTTGAGGAACTCCTCGACAACCCTCTCCACAAGTATGGGGTCTATCATGGGGCAATCGGCTGTAACGCGCACCACGGTTCGTGCTCCATGCTCTTTTGCCGCGCCATGATAGCGGGAGAGCACATCAGAGAGCGCACCCCTGTAAGAGGCCACGCCCTCAGATGAGCACCAGCGCGAGATAATGTCATCGGAAGAGTGTGTGCTCGTGGCGACCACTATTTCATCAATGGCCCTTACATACCTCAGGCGGTTTATAACGTGCCAGAGCATGGGCCGTCCGCAGATTTCCCGCATCACCTTTCCGGGAAGCCTCGTGGAACTCATCCTTGCCTGCACTATGGCGACAACGGGCCTTCGCGGTGTTTGCGCGCCAAAGGGCCTCTTCGCGCCCTCCGCGCCTCGCGTCCCCCTTCTTGCATACCTCTCTCCCCCTGTCTCCCTATCTCCCATCTCCCCCCTTGGCCCCGTCGCCCCCATCGCCCCCGTCGCCCCCTCTCCCCCTGTGCCACTCGCCCCCTCTGCGATCTTCAACCCCTTTGCCCCCATCGCCCTCTCTCCCCTTGGCCCCCCTGGGCGCATGTCTCTCAACATAGGTCCTCCCACATAAGGGGCATGTCTCTTGGCAGGTCCCGCGCCGCCCTCTTGCCGATGACGCTCTTCATCTCGCCCGGCCTTAGTCCAAGGGCGTGGCGCACCACCTTGAGCATGTCCCCGGTTATAAGCGTGTCTTTCTTTATGTTCACATCGGCATATACGCCGCGCCTCGCCCCTGTCCTCTCGCGCGCCTCCTCTGTCGAGGGCTCCTTTACAGGGCTCCCGAGCGCGGCCTCGAGGTTACGGACCTCGCGCGACATGAGGGCGAACTCCCCTGGCTCCATGGAATGGCCATGGTCAGGGCCATCCATGGACCTTGAAAGGGTAAGGTGTTTTTCAACTATGGCCCCGCCCAAGGCAACGGCCCCGAGGGCCACGGCCATGCCGGGCGTGTGGTCCGAGATTCCCACAGGACAGCGGAACCTTTTCGAGAGCGTCTTCATGGCGCGGAGGTTTACGTCGCTGAACCTTGGCGGATAGAGGGCCGTGCACTGGAGAAGGGCGACTTCCGTAGCCCCTGCACCCTGCAAGATGGAGGCGGCCTCCTCGACCTCTTCCATGAAGGAAGCCCCGGTGGAGAGGATTACGGGCCTGCCAAGGGAGCCGACAAGACGCAGGAGGGGTTCGTTGGTAATGTCGCCCGAGGCTATCTTGAAGGCCTTTATGCCGGCGAGCCCAAGGAGTTCGGCGGCACGCGGGCTGAAGGGCGTAGAGAGAAAATCCATGCCAAGGGACTCGGCATGTTCTTTCAGTTCCGGGTGCCAGGGCCAGGGCAGGCTCAGCCGCTCAAGTGCGCCATAGGCGGGGTTCTCTTCCCAGCCGCCCCTGTTATCGGGCCTCAGGGGGTTGAGGAGGCCGTGGGCCGTGAAGGACTGGAACTTCACGGCATCGGCCCCGGCCTTGGCCGCGGCGCTTATGAGGTCCAACGCCGTCTCAAGGCTCCCGTTGTGGTTGGAGCCGGCCTCGGCTATGATATAGGCCCTGTGCCCCCTGCCAAGACGCCTCTTTCCTATGGTCAAGACCTTCTTCATCCTGCTCTCTTCTCCTTGAGTCTCATGGACCCCCGAAGGGTCTTTATTACGGCATTTGCCACGAACCTTACGTCCTGATCTGAAAGGGACGGGTATATGGGGAGGCTCGCCTCGGAGGCGTAAAAGGCCTCTGCCGAGGGATATTCTCCGCCGCGGAAACCAAAATTGGCCCTGTAATAGGGCTGGAGATGCACGGGTATGTAATGGACCTGAAGGGCTATACCCTCGCTTAGCATGGAGTTGAACCACCCGGCCTTGTCAATGCCGAGCCTCGCGAAGTCCACTCGCAGGGGGTAGAGGTGCCATGCGCTCCCGCTTCCATGGGGCGCGGAAGGGATGGCGAGCATCTCGCCATGACAGGCGAAGAGCCTCGTGTAGAGGGCGGCAATCTCTCTACGCCTCTCCATGAAGGAGCCGATCTTTCTGAGTTGGCTGAGACCCAGGGCGCACTGTATGTCTGAAATCCTGTAATTAAAGCCCAGGGAACGCATCTCATACTTCCAGGGCGCCCAGCGTTCGCCCTGTTGAGGCGTCTTTGTAATCCCATGAGAGCGGATTTCAAGAAGTTTCCTGTAGAGGTCCTCGTCATTGGTGGTTACGGCCCCTCCCTCGCCCGTTGTGATGGACTTTACGGGGTGGAAACTGAAGACCGTCATGTCGGAATAATCACAGCCGCCAACCATGCGCTTTCTGCCCCTTGAGTCCAGAAAGGACGCCCCAAGGGCGTGGCAGGCGTCTTCTATTACAACGGCCCCGGACCTTGAGGCCATGGCCCCAAAGGTCTCCATGTCAAGGGGCGCGCCGCCGTAATGCACGGGGATAACGGCGCTCACACCGCCCTTGAGAGCCTCGGCTGTCTTCTCAAGGTCCATGACCCCTGTCTCCTCAACAACGTCCACGAAAAGAGGAGTCGCGCCCGTGTAGAGCGCGGCGTTGGGAGTGGCCACAAAGGTATTGGGCGTTGTAAGGACTCTTTTACCCCCTTCAAGGCCCGCGGCAAGACAGGCCATGTGCAGGGCCGCCGTGCCGCTTGAGCAGGCAACTGCGTATCTCGCGCCAACGTACGCCGACAGCGCCTCCTCAAAGGCCCCTACAAGGGGTCCCTGCGTAAGATACTGGGACTCAAGGACCTCAAGTACAGACCTTGTATCTTCCACGCCTATTGTCTGACCTCCGTAAGCGATAGGTCTTTTTCTTCTCACCCCTGTCAAACTCCCTTATTATCTTGTGAAGTTGAAATCTGTCGAGTTTCATCTCATTGGTATCGCTGGAATAGTAAAAGCCCTCGGGCACACGCTCGCCGCCAACGTCTTTCTCCGCGCCCCACCAGGGAAAGTGGGGCTGAACAACATAGTGGTCATCAAACTCCAGAGTGAGCCTGCCGTCTTCCCGTGATATGAGGACCTCGTGGAGTTTCTCACCGGGCCTGATGCCTATGAGGTTGAAGGAGCACTCTGGAGAGATGGCCCGGGCAACGTCGGCGATGGAAGAACTCGCTATCTTTGGGACGAATATCTCGCCGCCGCGCATCCGCTCAAGGGACTTGATGACAAAGATGGCGCTCTCATCAAGGGTTATCCAGAAACGGGTCATGCGCATATCCGTAATGGGCATGACGCCCGCCTTTTTATTCTTCAGAAAGAGGGGGATGACGCTTCCACGGCTTCCGGCCACGTTGCCGTAGCGCACGACGGAAAAGCGTGTGGGCTTTGGACCGGCGTAGGAGTTGCCGGAAATGAAGAGTTTATCGGAACAGAGTTTCGTGGCGCCGTAGAGGTTCACGGGGTTTACGGCCTTGTCCGTGGAGAGGGCCACGACCTTCCTCACGCCAGTGTCCATGGATACGTCGATTATGTTCTTTGCCCCGAGGATATTTGTCTTTATGACCTCAAAGGGGTTGTACTCCGCGGCAGGGACCTGCTTCAGGGCCGCGGCGTGTATGACGTAATCAACACCCTCGAAGGCCCTGTAAAGACGCTCCTTGTCGCGAACATCGCCGAGAAAGAACCTTAGAAGCGAACTCCCGAACCGTGCGTTCATCTCGTACTGCTTGAGCTCGTCGCGGCTCAAGATGATGAGTTTCTTCGGTCTGTGCCTCGACAGTATTATCTCCGTGAGTTTGTTTCCAAGTGAACCTGTGCCGCCGGTTATTAAGATGGTCTTGTCTTCAAGATACATGGGCAATCCTCCTTTTCTCCCATACTTGTAATGCAACTTGTATGCCATGGAAAATCAAGGGGCCATTAAGGCGCAACACCCCCCTGAAGGCGCGTAGCCTCGGGAAAAAATGCGGTGTGACAAAAAAATGACAGGATATTGGAGTGTAAAAAAAAGATTAACGAGAAAGGGAAAGCGGAAAAGAATCAACTGCCGTGGATGTAACCTGCCAGCGGCCAATGGCCGGTGTAAGGGAAAAACCCCCTTGAGAGAGACCTTGTAGAGGAGATAAAAAAAGGGCGTAAAACAAATCCCCGCCCCCCCTGCCCCTACTTGCCCCCTAAGCCCCCTTTGCGGCGTCCTCACGGGCCGCGTCAAGACCCGCAAGTTCCACGGCAAACCGGCACTCGTATTCGTCTCTGTCTATTATGCACTGCATGGCGAGCATGGACCCGGTATTCAGCAAGACCGGCGCCTTGAGGTTCAGGCTCACGCTACCCTTTACCTCCGAGGCCGATACCATGACAAAGACCACAATGGAATCAACTGAAGAGGCCCCAAGGTCTTGAAGATAATTATCCCTCAAGGGCACGGTGTACCCTGACTTGAAGAGACGGGGATATGTGAGAAGAAAGGCAACCCCGGGGTCCTCAATGGACTGAAGCCACTTGAAGACCCCGTCACTGTCATGATCAAGAAGGACAAAATCCCTCAGACCCTCGAAACCGGGCATGCCGCGAACAAGCCGTATCACCTTCGCGCCCTCCACCCGTATCACCCCAAAACGCGAAGACTCGAACTCAATCATCCCTGCGGAGATCTCATCTCTTTCCCTCATTTTTCCCTATCTCCTTGAGCCGGCTTGTTATAGCCACGGCATCCACCATCGACGCGCTCCTGTTCTCTTCCTCTATCCTCAGGTAAATCTCTTCCCTGTGAATGGAACGCCCACGAGGGGCTTCTATGCCCAACTTTACCTGATTGTCACGTATCTCAATGACAACAACCCTAATATCGTCGTCTACCCTGATGCCCTCATCAACCCTCCTCGTAAGAACAAGCACACGCGCCCTCCCTGGCATAAAAAAAGAAGAAAACCTTCCGCTTTCTTTTGGAAAAAAGAAAGTTTTTTGATTGAAGCGCATTGTCCCTCTGGTTTTTTGGAACCTGTAGCATAACAGGCACTTTTCAAAAGTAGAAACATCGCCAGAGAAAACCAATATTCAAAGGTCCTATTTCTCTGCCGCCCCCCCACTCAAATCCCCTGTCGCCCCCCCTTTGGTCCCCCCCATGCCCTCTTGGCCCCCATGCCCCCATGGCCCCTAAAGGAAATCAAGGATACTCTGGCGTAGTATCTTTGCCGAGGAGTTCATGGCCGCCTGAAGGGCCGTGTTTCCAAGTTGAAGTTCGGATATGACCTTCGTAATATCCGCGTCCTCCATATTGGATATGCTTATCCTGAGGTCCAGTTTAAACCTTGATATGGCGTCAGCGGCGCTCTTTAGACGAAGCGTCCTTCCGCCCACATCTGAAATTGCGTTGGATATCTGCGTCGAGGCGGTCTCGAGCGATGTTATGGAGGCCCTGATGCCTGCCGTGTCATTTGCGTCAAGGGCGGTTATCATGTCCGAGACTATCTGAAATACGTCCACACCTCCTCCCGTGCCCTTGAAGACCTTGCCTCCGTTCATGCCAAGGGTCATGGAACTCTGGTTATTGATGTTTATTACCCTCTCGCCGCTGTCTCCGTTATAGGCGCCCGTGGAGTCAAAGGGCGGCGTATCGGTCTTGTTGCCGGCAAAGATGTGCCCGCCCTCGAAACTCGTATCAGCAAGGGTGACAAGGCTTCCAAAGAGGCTCCTGGCCTCTGTCGAGGCGGCCTTCCTCGACTCGGGGTTGGCCGTCTCCGTGGCGTTGAGCACGGCGAGTTCCTTGAGACGGCCAAGTATGCCGTTACTCTCCGAGAGGGCGTTCTCCGCCACACCGAGATAGGACTGGCCAGAGCCTATGTTCCTCTCATACTGCGTAAGTCTCGAGAGGAAGGACTTTGAGTCAAGGAGTTTGCCCACCCGGGCAGGGTCGTCCGAGGGGGTCGAGAGTTTCTTTCCCGTGGAGAGTTGGCTCTGTGTCTTGAAAAGGGCCTGGTACTGCCGCGTGATGTCGTTCATGTAGGACCGGAAAAGTATATTACTGGTTACACGCACCCTTCTTTTCCCCCTATCTTATTGCAAGAAGCGTATCGAACATCTCGTTGGCAGTTGTCATGAGTTTTGCCGCGGCCTCGAAGGCCTTCTGGAGTTTGATCATGTTCACTGTCTCTTCGTCCATGGAGACGCCGGAGATGGAATCTCTCCGCGTTGTTATCTGGTCCACAACGGCCTGACTGGCCTGAAGGTTGTTCTCCGTCTCATTGGCCTTTGTGCCTGTCTCTGATATAAGGCCCTGATAAAAGCCCGAGAAGGTCGAACCATTAACGCTTGCCGCGTCGCGAAGCCCTGAGAGCAGGAGGGCGTTGGAGTTGTCGCCCGGAAGGCCAGAGGATGTGCCCGAGGCCGCTATCTGTGCCGTGTCCGCAAGGGCAACGCCAATGTGCATGGCCGCGCTCTTCGTGGCGCTGACGCTGAAGGCGTCTCCGGCAAGGGGCCCCGCGGGGCTGTCCGTTATGGTGACGCTCAGGCCGTCAAATGTTATGGCAGAGCCCGATGTATATGCCCCGCTCGTCACAACGGAGTTATCACCCATGTTTACCACCACGTAGTTCGAGGGCCCAGAGAACCGTATCTCATAATCATCGAGCGTTAGAAGCGAGGGGTCTGTAATGGCGCCCCCTGATATGAGGGCCCCGCCCGTGTTCCGGCTCTTCTTCGCGGTCTCCACGTTCATGGGCGTGAAAAAATCAAGGCCAGTGCTCGAATCAAGGCCAAAACCGGCCCTGTGCCGGACATTGACCTCTTTTATGACAGCGGCGCCGAGGGTATTCAGACTATCAAGGGCTGACGTGAGGTCACTCCTTCCGTCTATATACCCCTTGAGGCTCCCAGAGGTTATCCTTCCCGTAAGGTCCGCGCCCTTGTATGTAACCTCTGTAAGGAGGTTATTGTCCTTGTTCACGCGGACCCCGAGGGACGTGCTCGTAACGCCTGATACGAGGGAGAAGCCCCCGTCCGTTACCACGTCAATGACCCCGGGGGAAGACTCTATGGTGGTGACGCCAATCTTTCCGGCAAGTTCAGAGATAAGGTTGTCCCGCCTGTCCTTAAGGTCGTTGCTCGAGGCGCCGCCAATGTCAAGGGCCTGTATCTCCTTGTTAAGACCGGCTATCTCGGCGGTAAGGTTGTTTATGCCGTCTACCATGCCGGCTATGCCGCTGTTCACGTTGCCGATGCCGCGCCTCAGGCGGGCGTCCATGTTGGCGAAGGCGTCGGAGAGCACGGCGCCGCTCGATAGCACGGCCTGACGCGCCAGCCTTGAGGCAGGGTCGGTGGAGAGTTCCTCGAAGGAGTTGAAAAAGTCGTCAAGGGGTTTACTGAGCCCGGCGCCGCCAAGGTCGTTGAGTATGCCTTCGAGGTCCTGAAGAATGCCCGCGCGGGAGGTATCGGCGGAGAGGCCGCTCTTTGCGTCGTTTAGTTGAAGCCCAATGAAGCGGTCATAGACCCTCTCGACGTTGCTTACGTCCACGCCGGTCCCGAAGAACTGATTGCCGAATTTCACCGCGTCCCTGGCCCTGAGTTCGGCCCTCTGGCGCGTGTACCCCGGTGTATTTACATTCGCGATATTATGCGATGTTACGTCAAGGGCCTCCTGCGAGGCATTAAGGCCTGTCCTCGCTATACTGAATATTCCGTTAAGAGACGGCATCTCATACCCCCCTGCTAAGGCGCGCTCCCTTGAGAGACAGGCCCGATCTGTGGCCCGTCGCGCCGTAGGCGCCGCCCGAAAAAAAGGACTCCATGAGGTCAAGGGCCTGATTTACCCTCTCAAGGGAGGCGCTCATGATGAGACGGTTCTGCCTGTTCATCTCACGCGCCCGCTCCATCTCACGCGCAAGCCCCTTGATGGACGCGCCAAGGGCCGGGCCTTTATCAGCCACCCCGGCCGGGCCTGTTTCATGCGCCGAACCGAGGCCCTTGAGGCCGTCCCTTCTGGAGGCAAGGCCCTCGATACGGACAAGAATGGCGTCCTTTCGGGCAAGGACCTTGTAAAGGGTCCGGTAATCTCTCTCTATAATCGTTTTTCGCTCCTCTTCAAGGACCGCCTGAAGCTCAACATAGGCACTGGTCTCCATTGAGAGGCGCTCGGCAAGGGATGCGCGGGCCATGTGTCTTAAGCGAGGTAACGGTGGGTCTTGTTGAAGTCAATGGCCTTTTTTATGATGGATTCCGCCACTTTGGCGGCCTTGACGCTGTACTTTCCGTCTTTGACGTCCTCTTTTATCTGGTCAATCTTCTCGGCCCTCACGTCAGGCGAGGCCTCTATGAGTTTTCTGAGGTGCGCCAGTCTCTTGGCCTTGTGCGAGACATTGACCTTGTCCATGATGACGCCCTTGTTAATGGCCGGGCGCTGTCTTGTCTTGAGTTCCTTTGTCGTGTTCTGAAGTTTTACCTGTGCGTCAACCGCCGGATTCTTTCCAGTAATCTTCATACCTCTGCCTCCATCTTTGTCTAAGGTTTGCCTTGTTTTATTTAACGGTAATGGCCAGAAAAAACTTTAGTATTTTTTTTATTTTTCAAGGGGCCTGTTTTTTGGTGGGCAGTGCGCACCCTGCTATTTGTCGGGCTTCGCTTTGCTCTACCCGACCTTCTTTCTTCTTTTAGCGGGCAGTGCCTGTCCTCTACTTTTCATGCAGAAAGTCTTTAAGGAGCATCTTTCCAAGTCCCACGCCGCCCGCGGCGGCCATGTCCTTTGAGATCTCCCAGTCAAAGAGCGAGGTATATATGTCTTCTCTCATGCCGCCCTTGAAGAGGCCGCTCTTCAGGACTGTTGAGCGCATGGTCTTGAGCATATGGTTGATAAAGAGGGCCTCGAATTCATTTACAGCCTTTTTGAGCCTTTTCTTATCACTCCCGCCCTCCCCTGCCTCTGCCACGGGCACGCGGTCAGGTTTTAAGCCATCCCTTAAGGTTTTATTCATAACTATTTGAGTTTTCATCTTAAATAACCTCAAGTTCGGCATGGAGCGCCCCGGCGGCCTTTATGGCCTCGAGTATTGCCACAAGGTCTCTTGGCGTTACTCCCACGAGGTTCAGGGCCCTGACAACGTCCTTTAGTCTCACCGCCTCGGGCAGGACTATGAGGCGCGCCTCTTTTTCCTTTACGCCAAGGGTTGCCTTTGGCTGGACCACGGTCTTTCCGGCGGCGAACTCGTTTGGCTGGGAGATTAGATACTGGGTCTTTATCTCAACGCTTATGTCACCGTGGGATACGGCGACTTCCGAGATGGTTACGTTCTCTCCGAGGACCACCGTGCCCGTGCGCTCGTTTATGATGACCTTTGATACGGCGTCCGTGGAGACATGGAGTTGCTCTATGAGTGACATATAGGAGTAGAGCCCCCGGCCCTTACCATCGGCGGGGAGGTCTATCCTGAGCGTGCCGGCGTCAAGGGGCTGTGCCGCGCCCTCTCCGAGGTTCTTGTTTATGACCCCTGCCACGTGCTCCATGGTGGTAAAATCGGGCTCGCGGAGGGTAAGGAGTATGGACCCGTCATGGCCCATTTCAAGGGCCACCGCCCTCTCGACAAGGGCCCCGCCGGGTATCTTTCCCGCTGTCTGGTGATTTTTCTTAAGAGAGACCCCGGAGCCGCTGGCAAGAAAACCTCCGAGCGAGACGGCTCCCTGCGCTGTTGCGTATACGCGGCCATCGGGACCACGGAGCGGCGTCATTATGAGCGTGCCGCCGTTAAGGGATTTGGCGTCTCCAAGGGATGATACGAGGACATCGAGCCTGCTTCCGGGGCGGAGAAAGGGCGCGAGTTCAGCGGTGACGAGGACGGCGGCGGTATTTTTTACCTTTATCTTGGCAGGGTCGAGTTTTATGCCCATCTTGACGAACATGTTGGCAACGCTCTGCCTTGTAAAGACCGAGCCGCCCTTGTCGCCCGTGCCGTCAAGGCCCACGACAAGGCCGTATCCAACAAGGTGGTTTGCGCGCACTCCCTCGAAGAAGGCGATGTCCTTTATCCTCGAAGCCAGTGCAGGGCCTGAGAGGAGCAATAAAATAATGAGGGGCATTACGCCCTTTTTAAAAAGGCCAGACATTATCAAGTATCCTCATCATCCATCCAGGTCTCTGTTCATCGGCTATCACGCCCTTGCCGGAGTATTCTATTCGCGCGTCTGATATGAGGTTCGAGTCCACGTGGTTATCAACGCTAAGGTCTTCTGGTCTTATGATGCCGCTAAGCACGAGGTACTGGTGTTCGTTATTGAGTATGGTGTCTTTCTTGCCCTCTATTACGAGGTTTCCGTTACCGAGGACCTCCACCACCCTTGCCGTGATGCTCGCCGAGAACTGTCCCGAGCGCTTTGTTGTGCCCGAGCCGTCAAAGGCGGAGTCGTAGTTGCTTGCCACCTCGGGGCTGAAGGGCTGGCCCTGACCGAGAAAGTCGCTCATGCCGAACTTGAGCGGAAGGCCGAGGAACTTCTTGATGGCTATGTCATTATTGGAGGTACGCGCCGTGCTCGTTGTGGCCTCCTTCGTGGCGCTCGTCTTCTCGGAGATTGTGACAGTTACCGTGTCTCCCACGTTACGGGCGCGCAGATCCTGAAAGAAACTGTTCCTCGTAGTCTCCCCCGGCCATATTGAGCCCGCTGTGTAGGCGTGGTGAGAACCCTGCATGGGTATGTTCGAGGTGTCTATCTTTACGGGCCTCGGAGTCGCGCATCCCGCGGCAAGAAAGAGTGCCATGAGGACGATTCCCTTGAGTACACGCCCGTTTATGCGCATTGTTTTTCTCATCTTACTCCCATTGCCATGCGGCCAGGGCCCGTGACAACGCCGGATATGACCCTTCCACCAGTGGTTCGGGCCTTTACAGGGGAATCAAGACCCCCGTCCGAGAGGGCCGTGGCCCTCGAGCGCACCATGATATGACCCACCTTTGCAAGGACAAGAAGACTCTGCCCCTTTCGTACCATTAGCGGCCTCTTTAGATAATCAGCCCTGACTATCCTTCCAGCGGTTATGGGCCTTGCCGCGGCCATGCCCATTACAGAGTCGAGACCCCGGGCGGCCTCCCCTGGGACAAGACGCCTGTCCACGCGACGCATTTCCACGTCACCCTCTCCTATCACCTCGCCCATCCTTATGGAGCGGAGGGCGCGCACCACGTAACAAAAGACCTTTACGCGGGTAGTTACGATAATGGTCCTTAGACGGCGCCCGTTCCTCATGAGTTCCACGTTAAAGGAGACCCTTCCCGTTATATGCCCCTTCCGTCGAGGCGAGACATGGAATGAAAAACCGCTCCCCTCGGGAATACTGCCCGTTGAGACTAAAAGGTCGCCTATCAGGACGTCCCCTGCCTTGAGGGTGTTGAAGTTGGCATGTGAGAGGACGTACTCCCTGATGGCGTCCTCAAGAGAGCCCACGCCTCCTCCCTTGCCAAGGGCCGGAATTGTTGAGAAGAGAAGGATTAATGTCGTTAAGGTAATTTTTTTCATTATCACCACCTTCAAGAGGGCCTGGGTTGGCGAAGGATTTTCAAATATAATAAATGGGCCTCCCATCCCCTGTCTCCTGCCTGCCTGCGCCGCTGGAAGGTCTGAATTAATCAGACTTTTCTCAGAGCAATGGGCCTTCTCCCCCCCTTACCTCTTCATTGAGTTAGATGCCTGGAGCATCTCGTCGGCTGTCTGAATGGCCTTGGAGTTTATCTCATAGGCACGCTGGGCCACTATCATGTCCACCATCTCCTCCACCACGCTCACGTTGGAGGTCTCCACAAAGCCCTGGGCCAGGGTGCCGAGGCCGTCTGTGCCAGGGGCCGCGGTCACGGCATCGCCTGACGAGGCCGTGGCGGTAAAGAGGTTCTTGCCTATTGGTTTCAGGCCCCCGGGGTTTATGAAACGGGCAAGTTCCATGTTGCCAACCTCTGTTGGGGCGCTGGAGCCGGGCTCGGTTACGGAGACTATGCCGTCGGCGCTTATTGTTATGGTAAGGGCCGTGTCGGGTATGCTTATCTCGGGGGTTACGGTGTATCCATCGGAATTAACGAGTCGCCCGGAACTATCGATCTTGAACTCGCCGTTTCGAGTATAGGCCGTCTCGCCATCAGGTTTGAGAATCTGAAAGAACCCGGCTCCCTCTACGGCAAGGTCAAGGGGATTTTCCGTCTTCTGGAGGTTACCCTGCGTGAAGAGGTGCTCTGTTGCCACGGTCCTTACGCCCTGGCCCACGTTAAGCCCTGTTGGGACCACTGTGGAGGGCGAGGAAGAGGCCCCTGCGGAGCGCAGTTCTTCATATAAAAGGTCCTGATAATCGGGCCGCGACTTCTTGAAGCCAACGGTATTGACGTTGGCAAGGTTATGGGCAATCATGTCCACGTGCAACTGCTGGGCCTCCATGCCCGTGGAGGCCGTCCATAGGGCCCTCAGCATTTCATACCTCCCCTGAATATCATGGTTTTGAGGTCCATCATCCTACCCTTCCCACCTCTTCAATGGCCTTTCTGCTCATCTCGTCAATAGTCTGTATCATCTTGACCTGCGTCTGGTAGGCCCGGAGGTTGTCCATCATGGTGGCCATCTCTCCTACGGGGCTTACGTTCGAGGCCTCTATGAACCCCTGAAGCACGGCTGTCTTCCCCTCATCAACGAGCATGGGCCGGGCAGGGCCGCCTGCCCTGTAGACGCCCCCCTCGTATACAAGGCCAGATGTGTCGGAGAACCTCACCACCTTGAGTTTCCCCACGACAGCGCCCCCTTCAGAGACCGTGCCTGAGGAATCAACAGAGGCATCGGGGCGGGTAAGGGCAATGGGGCCGTTCTCGCCGAGCACGGTAAAACCCGTCTTTGTGGCGAGCCTGCCCGACCTGTCTATCATGAAGTCGCCCTGACGGGTGTACCGAGGGCCGCGCTGGGTGCGCACCACGAAGAAACCCTCTCCCTCGATGGCAAGGTCAAGGGGCCTCCCGCTCCTTGAGACCACGCCCGGAGAGGGGTCCATGCGGGGCTTTCCAGCGGCCACGAAGGCGCGTGTCGAGCCTGCCGTGGGCTCTACCACGGTAAATACGGGCCTGAACTTTCTAAAGCCAGGGGTTCCCATGTTGGCCATGTTGTTGCTCTGCCTGTTAAGCCTCTCAAGGCCGGCCTTGAGGCCCGTAAGGGCCACGAATATAGACCTGTCCATTCACTCACCTCCGCGCAAAAGACTACGCAAGGTCTGAATCGCAACAACTGTGCCAGTTACACTGTAGAGGGTAGGGGAAAAAACAGGGACCCCTTGAGGAGTCCCTTCATGTGGAGGGAAAAGGGCCGTAAAATGAGGATTATCCCGTAATGGACGTATCCTGAACAAGGTAGCGCCTGCGCTGGCCTACGTAGAGAAAGGCCGGCGCCTTGTTGTACGCGGTGAGGAGGCGCTCCAGGGGCGGCTTGGCAGGGGACAAACCGTTCTGGAAGATTGTGCCTCTTCCCAAGAGAGGAAGGGGCAATTTTTACCTATGCGAAGACGACCCTGTCGCGGCCCCGCTCCTTTGCCATGTAAAGGGCCTTGTCCGCCGCGGCAATAAGACGGTCAACGTCTTCCCTGCCGCTCCATGTGGCAAGACCCGCGCTAAGGGTAAACCTTATCTCAACTCCATTGTATATAAAGGGCTCGAACCGCACCTCATCGAGTATCCTCTCGCAGATAATGGCGGCATCCTGTTCATTGGCCCCTGGAAGGACAAGAACGAATTCTTCTCCTCCGTAGCGCCCAAGAAAGTCATAAGGCCTTACGGACGAGGATATACGCGCCACGCATTCTCTTAACACAGCGTCTCCGGTCTGGTGGCCGTAGGTGTCATTAACGGACTTGAAGTGATCTATGTCGAGCATGGCGATGCTGATACTCTTTTTCTCTCTCTCCGCTCGGTTGAGCTCGGCGTCAAGGTGCTCGAAGAGGGCCCTCCTGTTGGGAACTCTCGTAAGGGCGTCTGTACGGGACTGGACGCGTATCATCTCCTTTGCCTCGAGGAGCTCACTCTGAAGTCCTATTATCCTCGCCCCTGCCTTGACGCGGACCTCGAGTTCCTGCCGGTTGTATGGTTTTACGATATAATCATCGGCCCCGGTCTTGAGACCTTCCACTATATCTTCCTGCGCGCTGTTGGAGGTAAGGAGTATGATATACGTATACTCCTCGTCGCCCTTTTCTCTTACCTTTTTGCAGAGTTCAAGGCCGCTGAGGCCCGGCATCATCCAGTCAAGGACAGCGATACGCGGGGGGTCTTCTTGCTTGAACTCCTCCCAGGCCGCGTCTCCGTCGGCTACGGCCGAAACTTTATAACCGAGTTTTTCAAGGACAGCGCCGAGTATGCGCCTTGAGGTGGTATCGTCCTCTGCCACAAGTATCTTCATCACAAACTCCTTTATTCATGTGCGCTCTCTACCCGGTGCGGTCCGCTCTATTAACAATGGAAACTCCCGCAACAATCCCGAATTCCTGAAAGCGCTCTTCAAGTAAGGGCGTAAGGGCAGAGGCCTCGTTAATGAGCCCCTCTCTCGCCAAATTCTCCATTCTCATTGCGACTTCCCTCATGGCCATGGCCCCCACATTTGCGCACGCGCCCTTTATGGCATGGGCCTGTTGCCTGAATGACGGGGCGTCGGTCCTCAGGGAAGCGTCATCTCTCATGAGGTCTATCTGAAGGGCAATGTCCTCGACAAAACCCCCTATTATCTCCATGGCGAGTTCCTCATCGCCCATGAGCCGGTCTATAAGACCAGCCCTGTCAAAGACAGGGGACTCCCCGCCCACGTCCCCCTTAACGGCGGAAGGGCCTTTGCTATCCTTGCTCTTGCCCTCTTCATTGGAAAGAGGGGCACTACCTGTCTCAGTTGGCGAGAGAGCAGGCGCAACCTCGTCCACAACGTCCGCCAGGTCCACCCTGCCCTGCTCCCTCTTTTTCTCCACCCACTTTTCAATGAGCGCGACAAGTTCGGCTGGTTTTACGGGTTTGGAGATGTAGTCGTCCATGCCTGCCTCAAGGCACTTCTGCCTGTCTCCGGCAAGGGCGTTGGCTGTCATGGCAATGATGGGTATGGAAGGGCTTCGCACAGGGGAATCACCAGAACGTATCCGCCGCGTGGCCTCATAACCGTCCATCTCGGGCATCTGGCAGTCCATGAGCACAAAGTCATAGGGCACGGACGCAAGGGCCTTCAGGGCCTCGGCCCCGTTGGGGACGCAGTCGGCCCTGCACCCGAGTTTTCCGAGTATGCCGAGGGCCACCTTCTGGTTAGTGGGGTTGTCCTCGGCAAGGAGGACGCGCACGTTAATGCGCTTTTTTTCTTCAATACTCTGGCCAGTGATAATGCCCGAGGGACGCTTGTCCATGGGAATATTGCTCGTGCCACGCACAATGGCGAGACAATCGTGGAGGCGCGACTGTTTTACGGGTTTTGTGATATACGCTGAAAAACCCAGTTTGGATAGACGCCGCGCGTCCCCCCGCTCCCCCATTGAGGTCATCATCACAAGTTCCACATCCTTTATATCCTTGTCCTCTTTTATAATCCTTCCGAGGCTCTCGCCGTCCATGCCGGGCATCTGCATGTCAAGAACGCATATATCGTAGGGGTCATTGGCGCGGGCCGCTTCTCTGAGTTCTTCAAGGGCGCTCTCACCATCACGCACCTCCCTGTGCCGGCACTCCCATGAATCAAGGAGGAGTCCCACAATTCGGCGGTTCGTCCTGTTATCGTCTACAACAAGGACCCTCGTTCCCTTTATCTCGCCTGTCTGCCACTGGCACTCTTCGGTGTTCTCGGCCCTCTGGAACCTTGCCGTGAACCAGAAGGTCGAGCCCCTTCCAGGCTCGCTCTCTGCGCCTATGGCGCCACCCATCATCTGCGCCAGTTTTTTTGAGATACTGAGCCCGAGGCCAGTTCCACCAAACTTGCGGGTAGTGGAGGCGTCGGCCTGTGTAAAGACCTCAAACAGCGATTCTATCTTATCATCGGGTATGCCGATGCCTGTATCGACAACCTCGAAACGCAGAATAACGCCGTCATCGCCGCTTTCCCTCTCAAGGCGCGTCCTTACCACAACCTCGCCCTCTGAGGTAAACTTTATGGCATTGCCGGCAAGGTTGGTGATGACCTGCCTGACCCTGCCCGGGTCTCCTTTCATGTAGAGGGGCACCTGGGGGTCAATCTCGCATATGAACTCAAGGCCCTTCTCATGGGCTCTCACAGCGAGTATGTCGCAAGTATCCTCGACAAGGGTGCGCACGCAAAAGTCAATATTTTCAAGTTCTATCTTCCCGGCCTCTATCTTTGAGAAATCCAGAATGTCATTAATGAGGGCCAGGAGGCTCTCGGCGCTCTTCCATATGGTCTCGGCGTATTCGCGCTGTTCGGTGCCAAGGTCAGTATCAAGAAGGAGCCCTGTCATTCCGATTACGCCGTTCATGGGCGTGCGTATCTCATGGCTCATGTTGGCGAGAAAGGCGCTCTTGGCCCTGCTGGCGTCCTCGGCGGCAAGGCGCGCCCTCTCGAGGTCTTCCTGCTTTTTCACCAGGTCCATGTTCATGAGCCTGAGATCCACCTCGGCCTTCTTTCTCTCCGTAATATCGCGTACCGTACCGGTGACAAAGGTCTTGCCATTGCTCTTGAAACTATTAATAACGAGTTCCATGGGAAACTCGCGCCCATCCTTTCTGAGCCCCATCAACTCCACAACGCGGCCATGTATCCTCTTTTCGCCTGTTCTCATGAAACGGCCAAAGCCCTTTCTATGGGCGCAACGGAGTCCATCGGGTATAATGTCTTCGAGGGGATGTCCGGCAAGTGCACCTTCGTAACCGAAGATCTTCCCAGCGCTCCTGTTGGCCTCTACAATCATGCCATCCGGGTCGGCAAGGATTATGCCGTCAAAGGCCATCTCATGAACCCTTCTGTATCTCTCCTCATTCTCGAGAATCTCATCCTCGAGGGCCTCCTTGCGGGCCTTGTTCCTTGCCGCAAAAATGGTCCCAGGGGCCATGATGACAAGAAGCAGGGCATAGAGTAGTATGAACTCGCGCCTTATCTTGCCAGCGCCCGCGGCAATTATCTCCTCTGGCACACGTGAGACAATCTTCCACCTGTAAGACGCCGCGTCACCTGCGACTACAGTTTTCCTGTCCGCGAGTATTGTGTGGCTGTTTTTCATGGGATAGACGGTAGTAAAGGTATAGAGCGCCCCATTACTAAAAAACTGTCCGCTTCGCCTGCCTGAGATATTCTTCCATGTGCCCGGGAACTCATTGGCGAATGTCCTCTCCTTCCTGCCCTTCAGCATAAAGCCCCACTCAGAACCAGGGGGGCCGCCGTGAAGGAAGTAACCGTCGCTATTAAGAAGCGCCATGCTTCCAGGCGCACCCGAAGAAAGGGCGCTGAACTTCTTGAGAAGTTCATTTGCCCTGAAACTTATAACCAGTATCCCCTTCTTAAGTCCGGCCCTGTCAAAAAGCGGCGTTCCGAAGCGGATGACGGGCTTCAGGGGAAAGGTTATGCGCCCGTGCTCCATGTTAAGATCCATTGGTGAGACATATACTTCTCCCTTGCCGAGTTTGATGGTATCCTTGAAGTAATAACGCCCGGCCTTAATCTGTAGTTCATTATCAGGTGATACGGTGATGGCGCCGTACTTCTCTTCCACACGGAGCCGCTCCATGCCCGTGGAGTCGATGATGCGCACATGGTCGCAGTAGGCCTTGTTAAGACAGAAGGCCGAGAGGTCGGATAAGATGTCCTTTCTAAAGGCCAGGTTTTCGAGGAAGTAGTATACCTCGTGCCCCACGGAGAGCATACGCAGGTCGGATATTACATTAGAGAACTCATTGTCTATCTCGCCCCTTTCAAGGGTAACGAGGCCCTTCTCCCGCTCAAGGAAGATTTTCTTCTCAGAACCCCTCTCACCGAGGTATATTAAGAAGAGGACTATACCTGATATGAGCGCAAGGCCGATAAAATACTTTAGAAAATGCCGTGTAACGCTTGGCAAGTGCGATACCTCCCCTATGTCTTGTCTTCTATCTGGCCCTGTTTTGGGAAAAGGTCCCCTCACCAGGCGCGGTGATGCGGCCCTCTGGCAAGGCGGCCCTTTTTCTTCTTATCGCTGCATAGGGGCCGTTCCTTTAACCTTTTATAAGAGGAAGGTCTGATTTATTCAAGCCTTCACTCTGCAAGAGAGACGCCGTTACTCTTGAAAAATGTAAGTCCTTAAAAATATGAAAAAATAAAGGCCTGGTTTTTTTCCCTTATCTCTCCTTATTCAGAGAGTAATCAAGGAGTGGTTCCCAAGAAAAAAGGGGTTATGATGAAAAAGGTTCAGAAGACAGAAGACCAGTGGCGCGAAGTCCTCTCAGAGGAAGAATTTATGGTAACGCGTGAAAAGGGCACGGAACGCGCCTTTACGGGCAGGTACTGGGATTGCCATGAAGAGGGCGTGTATCACTGCATCTGCTGTGGGGCCGCGCTCTTTGAATCTGCCTCAAAGTTCGACTCAGGAACGGGCTGGCCAAGTTTCACAGGGCCAGTTACGCCGGATAGCGTTGATACGGCCACGGACAAAAGCCTTGGCATGGTCCGCGTAGAAGTCCTCTGCCCCTCCTGCGGGGCACACCTCGGCCATGTCTTTGACGATGGGCCGGGGCCAGGGGGAAAGAGGTACTGTATCAACTCCATTGCCCTCAGCCTCAAGAAAAAATAGGGCCGCCCAAGTTTGGGCCACGGCCCATTAAGGTCTAAAATGAAAGAGAAAAAAATTACCCTGAGACAAGCCCTGTCTCTCACAGAGTCATCCCTTGCCCGTGCGGGCATAGAAGGGGCAGTGACGGAGGCCGAGTGGATACTTGAGGAGATACTTGGCCTTAAGAGGTTTGAACTTTACCTGGAGGCCGGCAGGAGGCTTACACAGGAGGAGAGGGAGAGGCTCGGGGATATTATCCGTAGACGGGTAAGAAGGGAGCCCCTTGCCCATATCCTGGGAGCCGTTGACTTCCGGGGGCAGAGGATAGGGGTCTCGGGAGACGTACTCATACCGCGACCCGAGACCGAGGTCCTCGTGGAGGAGGCCCTCGGTGTACTGAAAAAAGAAGGCGGACCATGGCTGGTCCTTGAGCCCTGCACAGGCTCCGGGTGCGTAAGCGTGGCCCTTGGGGCGGAATACGGAGATATAAGGATAATAGCCCTTGATATAAGCATGGCCGCCCTTGACATAGCACAGAAGAACGCCCGCGCCTGCGGGGTGAAGGAGAAGATAGATTTTCTCCGGGCTGATATTAATTGCCCGCCCCTGAAGGAACGACCTGTATTTGACATGATAATTTCCAACCCTCCCTATGTGCCAAGTGGCGTGATTGGGGGCCTTGCGCCTGAGGTAAGGGACTATGAGCCCGCAATCGCCCTTGACGGCGGCCCCACTGGGCTGGACTGTGTCAAGGGGATTATCCGGGTCTCGGCGGCACTCCTCAGGCCAGGAGGGCACTTGCTTCTTGAGTTTGGCGTGGGGCAGGGTAATGAGATTATGGAGTTTTCCAAAAGGACGCAGGCATTTGAGTCTATTGAGATAAAAAAAGACCTCTCTGGCATGGAGAGGATCTTGGTGGCAAGAAGGAAGACCCTTTAGACAGACCGTTATACCTATTGGCCAATCTAATGGTGATGAGGGCGGATACCTGCCCGGCCAGACCGTCAGTCAGGTGAAACCCCAATGAGCAAAAAAAACGCCCTTTCGCTCCATTGAGCGAAAGGGCGTTTGATTGTGCTTTCTGGCAGGGCTTTTTTTCAGAACTCCTGGGGAGATTTTATAAAGGGTCTCTTTATATGCCCTGTTTTTTACGCCCCATCTCTTTTTACGCCCCTTTGCCCCTTTGTCCCATTGCCCCATATACCCCTACACCCCCTTGCCCCTTCTTGCCCCCCTGCCGCCAGATTAAGAGGCGTGACCAGCCTCTCTCTCTATCTCCCTGTCCACGCTGGACATGTGGTATTCCTCTCCAAAGGCGCCTTCGGGCTCCTTAAGGAAGAGGAAGCAGAAGACGAAACTGAAGAAAGCACCGGCTGAGATGATAAAGAAGAAGGTGTTGGGTTCGACCATAGTAAGGATGGTGAGATAGAAGACAGCGCCTACGTTACCATAGGACCCGGCCATACCCGAGACCTGCCCTGTAAGACGCCTCTTGACCATTGGGATAATGGCAAATGTTGCGCCCTCGGCCCCCTGCACGAACATGGAGCAGGAGATGGTGAGCACCACGGCCAGGACTATTGGCCAGTGGGAGTTTATCATGCCCATGCCGAAGAAGCCTGCGGCAATACCGAACATGTAGATGAGCATGATGACCTTTCTGCTCTTGAGCATGTCGGAAAGAACACCGCCGAGGGGCCTTGCGAAGAGGTTGACAAAGGCGAATGAGGCCGCTATGAGACCGGCCCTCTCAGGGGTAAGTTCGAAGATACCCTGGAAAAAGGACGGAAGCATGGATATAACGGCGAGCTCGGCGCCAAAGTTACAGAAGTAGGTGGTGTTGAGGCTCGCCACCTGGTTGAAGTTGTATTTATCGTCCTCTGGCACGCCCTTCTTGAGTATGGGCAGGTTAACCTTGAAGGCCTGGTATATCTGGTAAAGGACGACGATGGCGATGACAGCGTAGCAGATAACGGCGCCCGTATTACCAAGGAAGCCCAGAGAGTTTATCCTCCATACAAGGATACTGATGATACCAACGCATGGTATGGTGAAGATGATGAGTTTAACGAGGTCGCCCCAAGTGCTTACCTCCATGGCCGCGACCTTGCGGGGTTTGTGCTGAGGTGTTCCTGGCGGGCCGTCAGTGATTACGAACCAGTAGAAGATACCGTAAATGAGCATGATACCGCCGGTTATGGCGATGGCGTAGCGCCAACCGTTTGCCCCGCCGAACCACCCAAGGGCTATTGTTGGTATGGTCATGGCGGCAGCGGCGGACCCGAAGTTGCCCCATCCGGCGTAGAAACCCTCGGCAAAACCAATGTCACGTGGCTTGAACCAGAGGGCTGTCATGTGGATACCAACGACAAAGCCGGCTCCAACGGAACTGAGTACGAGTCTTGATACGAGGAGCACTGAAAAGGTGTTACCAAAGGCAAAGACAAAGGTAGGTATGGCCATTAGGACCATGAGAATGGAAAAGACCCTTCGGGGCCCGTATTTATCGAGGAGCATACCGACAAGAAGACGGGCCGGTATGGTCAGGGCCACGTTGCTGATAGCAAAGAGTTTGATTTCTTTTTTGGTAAGCCAGCCAACCTCCTTGACCATTGTGGTGGCCAGAGGCGCCATATTGAACCATACGTAAAAGGTGATGAAGAACGCAATCCAGGTAAGATGCAAAGCCCTGATGTCTGGATCTGTGACTTTAAAAAGCCTTGAGACCTTCATTTAATGTACACCCTCCTTCTCCTTGAGTTGACACATTTAACTCTACCTGTTCTTCCTCCCCCCGGAATCAATGATTACGAAGGCCCCATGATAAAGAGATGACACCCCGCATTCTTTACAAGGTAGGCGCTTATACTCTTCTGGAAAACAGACTCCAGGGCGCTCCTTTCCTTACGCGCCACGATCACGATGTCCGGAGACTTCTTTTCTATGGCCTTGAGTATCATCTTTCTCGGCTCGCCGGTAGCCACCATGACGTCGACATCAAGGCCATTATTCGAGACCCATTCCGCCGCCTTTCTTAGCGCGGCGCTCTTTTCCGCTTCATACTCCTTGGTAATAGTCTCATCCTCGAGGCTCGCGTCAAGGACATCCTCGGCCACAGAGACGAGTATCAACTCGGGCTTGAGTTCTTTAAAAAGATTAACAGCCCGCTCCAACGCCGCTTGCGCACTATCAGTCCCATCGTGACAGTACATGATTTTCATTAGGACACCTCCATAGTTCCCGTTAGTAACAACTTGCCGCCGAGTTCAATCAGGAAAAACCAAAATCCGCGAAACATGGAAATGAAAAAGGACTACTAAAAAAAACCTCTAACCGTACCCCCTACGTATCCCCCTCCTCCCCACACTCCCCTTCTTACCAATCGCCAACCTTCAATTCGGCCCCTTCCCAACCCTTGCGCACCCCCCTTCCGCATCGACTATGTTCAAGATGCACTGAAAGAAACAGATGACAGGACCGAACCACTTGAAATCAGGACGCACCTGTAGACACGACCCGAAACCTCTATTTAAACAAGACGCCCATATCAGGTTTGAGGAGATTGATATGGTAAATCCAATGTATGTGGCGATTAAATTTATGCTATTATATCAATAGATTAAATAATGTCAAGTAAAACCATTAATTTTTGCATCATTTTTGATTAACGAGCCATTAATAATTCAATGGCAAGCTATGGGAAGGGAATGAGGGATGGGGAAATGGGCAGTTTTGTGTCATGCCCGGGACGATATTCGGCAGCCCTCGCTACAGTGGGCCACTCTTGGGAGTTTAAAACGCTTCATAATAAGACCTCCTTTTTATGTAGACGTTGGGGTTCAAGTATATTTTACCACACTCAGGGCCTTTTTGGCCCTGAAATCATTTTTTAAAGCGCCCCGGCCTCCCCCCCCTTTTTTCATGCCCTTTCGCCCCTCCACTCACCTTCCCTAACGCCCCTGTATTCCGTCCCATGGGCCCCTTCTCAGGCCGAGACAAGCCTACTCTGGAGCCAGCCCCGGAGGACCTTCCATGGCTTGGAGCGTATCTTCGAGCATATCCACTCGTAGAAGTTCTCATTGGACTCCCTGCCACGAATCACGTCATAGTACCTTCGCATTATGTTGGGTTCTTTCTCAAGGAGTTTATACCATAACCTCGGATAGTTATAGACAAGGCTTCCCATCTTGTCAGCGGCCATGAACTCGGGGTAGAGTTCCTTCTCAACCCAGTTCTGGTATGCGCCAAGGTCGGCGGAACCCGTCTTCACGCACTCTGCTATGGCCCCTGCCGCGGCCTTTGCAGTGCGTATGGCGTAGTATATGCCCTCTCCAAGGAAGGGGTCCACAAGGTGACCCGTGTCGCCCGCAAGGGCCACCCTGCCCTTTACGGCGCGAAGAGAGGCCGCCTTTTCGTAAAATATGGGCACGGTCCAGCCGCTTCGCTCATCCACATGAAGGCCCTTGAGGAGCGGATGTGTCTTTATAAAGGTATTGAAGTAATCCTTGATGCCGCCTCTCACCTTCATGGCCTCTCCGGCAAGTCCCACTGAGAGGTACTTTTCCTTGGGAAATATCCAGCCATAACCAAAGGGAACAAGGCCGAAGTCTATGAAGAGTTTTCCCTCGATGTCCTTTGCGAGGCTCCTGTCATAGGGGACCTCGGCGGTTATGGAGACTGCGGCTTCTCTGGGATCAAAACCAAAATAATCTCTTCCCACAAGGCCGGCGGCCCCGTCAGCGCCCACAAGGAACCTTGCCCTGTAAGTCTGCCCAGATTCGGTAATTACTGAGACAGAGCCCTCTTCCTCGGAAATTTTCCTTATCCTGCACCCGTCAAAGAGCTCGGCGCCGGCGTCAGCGGCCCTTCTGAAGATAAGGTCATCGAAGCGGTCCCGCATGACATTATAGCCAACGGTCTTCTCGGAGAGTATCTCCATCTCGCGGCCAGATCTGAAGGTAAAAACAGCGCCGCGGACCGTATCCTCCACCACAGGGGATATATCAAAACCCAGAAGCCCCTCGACCTTTGTCGAGATGCAACCGCCGCATGGCTTGTACCTTGGAAATCTGGCCTTGTCAAAGCCTGCTACCTTGAGGCCCTCTCGCGCGAGTTCATACGCAGCGGTGGAACCGGCCGGGCCAAGGCCTACCACAATTGCGTCATATAACATGGATTATTTCTCCCCCTCCACTGTGTATTCCATCTTGTCGCAACAAAAACCAGTCTCCCTCAGGGCGTCGCTCTCCCACTGGAGGAGTTTAAGATGCCCCTCTTCCATCTTGAGGAGTTCTCCGAGGAGTTGCTTCTGAAGGTCGTCATCGGCGTTGTCAAGAAGACGAGAGTAAAACTCAACGGCCTTCTCCTCGTTCTCAATGCCTATCTCTATGGCGGTTATGTCCGACTGGTTGGCGTCAAAACGGTCAAGAAGGTCGTTCTTGCCCTGAAAGATGGGAAGCCCCTCTTTTGTATCTTCCGAGCCCTGTTTCACGGCATCAGAGTAGTTCATCCAGCCAAGGCCTTCCTTCAGGGAAGAGGCTATGGCCTTGATGGCCCTGATGTGGTCTATCTCGTCAGATGCGAGATGTGAAAAGACATCCCTGCCTTTCTCATCACTCATCATCTCAGCCGCGGCCTTGTAGAAGTAATACCCCTTTAGCTCCGTATTGTGAGCCAGGCTGAGTTCATCGGCCAGTTCCTGCATCTCTCTCTCACCCATAACTCTCTCCTCCATTATCAGGCAGTAGTGAAGATGACTGTCCTCGTTATCTGCGCCCCGTGTCTGTCCTTCCGGCCTTATTGACCTCGTGCTGATGCTCAAGGACCTCGCCCCGCACCTTGTCCTCGCAGGCGTGACAGATGGTCATGGGCGAGGGCCTCCCGCAGAGCGTACAGACGTGCTCTTTTTTTTCTTCCTGCTTCTCTTCTTTTTCCTTTTTTTCCTTGTCCTTGACCTCTTCTTCCATCGTCGCCTCCTCAAGTATGGCCTGAATTGCCGCCGCAAGGCTTGAGCGCCGGTTTTGTATTGACTGTCAACGGGTTAAGGCAAACCATCAAACCACTTAATAAGGGGCCTCTCCTGAGAAATCATGCCCCACCCGCGCCTAACCCCCTCCCACCTTGCCGCCTTTACCGGCCCATGGAATACCCCCCCCTAAAGGTAGCGGCTCATGTCACGGAAGGAAAAACCCTTCAATTGAGCGGCCTCTTCGCCGCCCTTCTCCTGCACAAGGACCTTGAAGGTATCACCCATGCCGCCAGGGGATATAAGGCTGGCGATGGCCCTGTTATGCTCTATCTTCTCGTAGTCCTTGAGCCCAGCGGCCTCTGTCTCTATTAGTTCCTCAAGGACACCGAGGCCAAGGAGAAAATTCTTCTGAGTCGTAAAACCAGAGAGCCTGAGCCCAGCCTCATTGCCGCAACGAACAAGGCGCGTAAAATCAATGTGGCTCGTAATGTCCTGCCTGCCTATCTTCTCATAGGGCTCGAAATTGGGCCTGTGGCGATAGTGGCACATGAGCGTCCCGCCTATCCTGTCAGGGCCGTATAGCTCGCGGGCAGGCAGACCGTAATCTATGGTGATTATAAAGCCCCTCTTGAGTATCTCCGCGGCCCGCTCTATCCAGGGGCCGGCCATAAGGTTTACCTCGGCCCTCTGGCCCTCAAGAAGGGTTATGCCGGCATCTCTGAAGTAGTCCGAAAGGGCTGGGTCCGAGAGCTCACCCTCCACGTCCTTGAGGCGCCCGTACTCACTGCCAACATAAATTTCCCTGAGTTCCCCTTCGCTGAAACGCAGGCGGTGGAAGGGGAAACTGTCAATCAGTTCGTTGGAGATGATTACGCCGTGCTCCAGGCTCGCGGCCAACGGAAGGTCGCCCTGCCAGGTGACCTTCTCTCTCCTCTCCCCTTGAAGCCCAGGGTTCCTCTCTACAAGGACAACGCTAATGGCCTCATAAAGCCGAGGGGCAGTCTCCTTGATGGTATCGAGTATCCCCGTGGCCAGGTGACCCCTTCCTGCCCCGGCCTCTATAAGGACAAAATCATCTGGCGCGCCAAGGGTCTCCCACATCTCCATGATCGAGGCGGCCATAACCCTTGAAAATACAGGGCTTACATCTATGCTCGTAATATAATCGCCGCCCTCGCCCCATGGGCCGCGGCTTGATGTGTAATAACCGCCATCTGGCCAGTAGAGCGCAACTTCCATGAACTCCGCAAAGGTAATGGGGCCTTTTTTCTCAATCCTTCTAAGAATCTCGGCCCTTGGGCCGTCCTTCTCACTCATGACAGGGCCTTCCTCGTCACTGCCCCCTCTGCCCCTCCCGCGCCAACTGTAACATCCGCCGCCTTACTCTTCAACAAAGGCCTCTCTTGGGGCGTAACACTCGGGACAACTCTCAGGAGGCTCATAGGCCTCGCATACATAGCCGCACACAGTGCACCGCCACTTCTTCTTGAGTCTCATGGTCTCTGCCATATTCCAAGACCTCCGTTTTTACAGTATAAAAGCAGGGCAAAACCCCTATGGCCTGAAAAATACAGGCCCACTCAATACATGACCCGGATTTCAGATCTCTTTCTTTATGGGAAATCCTATTTTATACGTTTTTACAGGCAGGTGCAACATAAAACTACAGCATGGTATCAGCGAAAGCCTGATTAACAAGGCACACTCAAAGACAAAGGATGAAGATTAGAGCATTGACAATACAGACCACTATGCTCTAATGGAAAGAAGAGAGGGAAAGGGAAAGAGAGAAAAAAAAGATTTTCCTTACTTTCTTTTAGAAAAAAGAAAGTAAGACAAAGAAAACCAATAGGAGGCGAGGTTTTTTTGTATCTCTGAGCCGCACCTCCGCCCTACACGGCAGCGCGGTTTTGAAAAAGTAAGACAGGGAAAACCAATGGCCCGGACGTGAGTGAAAGATGAAAAGGCCTCTTGCCAGAAAAATAATAGAAGACCATCTTGAGAGCGGCAGATGGGAACCAGGCACAGAAGCGGCCATGAGGGTCGACCAGACCCTCACGCAGGACGCCACGGGCACGCTCGCCTATCTTGAACTCGAGGCCCTGGGCATTGACAGAATCTCCACCGAACTCTCTGTCAGCTACGTGGACCACAACCTTCTTCAGACAGACTTCAAGAACGCCGACGACCACCGCTTTCTTCAGACCTCGGCAATGCGCTATGGCCTTTATTTCTCGCCTCCCGGCAACGGCGTATCACACCCCGTACACATGGAGCGCTTTGGCGTGCCGGGAAAGACCCTCCTTGGCTCGGACAGCCACACATCCACTGCCGGAGCCCTCGGCATGATAGCCATAGGCGCCGGCGGACTTGACGTGGCACTTGCCATGGCTGGAGAACCCTTTCACCTGAAGATACCAGAGGTCTTTGGCGTAAGGCTCACCGGAAGACTCAGTCCCTGGGTCTCGGCAAAGGACATTATACTCGAGATGCTCCGGCGCCACAGCGTAAAGGGCGGTGTGGGTTATATTATAGAGTACTTCGGCCCCGGCGTCCGCGCACTCTCGGCCACAGAACGGGCAACCATAGCAAACATGGGCGCGGAACTCGGGGCCACGACAAGCATATTCCCCTCGGACGAAAGGACACGGGAATTTCTAAGAAGACAGGGCCGTGGTGACGCGTGGCGACCGATCCATGCGGACCCTGGCGCGCCTTATGACAAGGTGGATGAAATAGACCTCTTGGCCCTTGAACCCCTTGCCGCGCGGCCCGGTTCACCTGACGATGTAGTTCCTGTCGGAGAACTCAAAGACATAGAAGCCGCGCAGGTCATCATCGGCTCTTCCGTGAATTTTTCCTTCCACGACCTCATGATAGTGGCCCGCGCCCTTGAAGGCCGGACCATTCACCCCGGCATTAGCCTTGAGATAAACCCCGGCTCTCGAAACGCCCTTGAAAACGTCGAGCGTGCCGGTGGGACGCGGCTACTCACCCACGCGGGCGCCCGCATAAACCAGTCAGGATGCCTTGGATGCATAGGCATGGGGCAGGCCCCGGCAACAGGCACGGTCTCGGTGCGCACCTTTCCTCGAAACTTCAAGGGCAGAAGCGGCACGGAAGACGATCAGGTCTACCTCGTAAGCCCCGAAACCGCCGTCGCGACGGCAATCACTGGCCGCATTACAGACCCGCGCACCCTTGGCCCCTTACCCCGCGTTATCGAACCCAAAAAATACATATATAATGACTCGATAATCATTAAACCCCTGCCCGAGAAAGAACGGAGAAAAGTCCGGGTAGCAAGGGGCCCCAATATAAAACCCTTCCCAAGGTTCACGCGCCTCCCGGCAAACTTCAGCGGCAAGGTCCTCCTGAAGATGGGCGACAACGTGACAACTGACCATATCCTGCCGGCAGGTAACCGCATACTGCCCTTCAGGAGCAATATACCGAGCATAAGTGAATTCGCCTTCGAGCGTATTGACAGAACCTTTGCCGCGCGTTGCAAGGCCGCTGGAGGCGGCATTGTAGTAGGGGGAGAGAACTACGGACAGGGCTCGTCGCGCGAACACGCCGCCATAGCCCCACGATACCTCGGCATAAGGATAAAAATAGCAAAATCCTTTGCCCGCATTCACCGCGCAAACCTCATAAACATGGGCATCATACCCCTCACCTTTGCCTCCCCCTCGGGATACAATAAGATAAAAGAAGGAGACACCGTAGACTTCCCGAATATAAGAGAGGCCTTAAAAAAAGGACGTGACTCCGTAATAGCCGTAATCAGAAAGAAAAAACCTGTAAACATAACCCTGAAGATGGACCTCGGCAAGAGAGAGAGAAAAAATATCCTCGCCGGAGGACTCCTTAACGCAGTAAGAAAAAGACGAGAAAAGAAGTAAAAAATAAGAAGAAAGAAGAGATAAGAAAAGATATTTCCTTACTTTCTTTTAGAAAAAAGAAAGTAAGACAAAGAAAACCAATGGGTTTTCACTCTACCCTCTCTTTCCTCCTCCCCCAGGGCCTCTCTCTTGATTTCGACTGACAATCAGTATATGCTCATAACATGAAGAAAAAAATCATCATAATGGGCGCCGCGGGCCGTGATTTTCATAACTTCAATGTCCTCATGAGGGATAACCCTGAATATGAGGTAAAGGCCTTTACAGCCGCGCAGATACCGTTCATCGAAGAACGCACATATCCCGCGGAACTCGCGGGTCCGCTCTACCCCGGGGGCATCCCCATATACTCTGAAGACAGGCTCGAAGCCCTCATAAAAGACCTCGCCATAGACGAGGTCCTCTTCTCATACAGCGACATCTCCTACACCGGGCTCATGCATAAGGCCTCGCTCGTGAACGCCGCCGGCGCCGCCTTTACCCTCCCTGACCCCTCACGCACCATGCTCGCTTCAACAAAGCCCCTAATATCCGTATGCGCCGTAAGGACGGGCTGCGGAAAGAGCGCCGCGACAAGATACATCGCGGGCATTATTAAGAATTCCGGCCTCCGGCCCGTTGCCATACGCCACCCCATGCCCTACGGGATACTCAATAAAGAACGGGCAATACAGCGCTTTGCCGCCCTCGAAGACATTAGAGAACAGGAATGCACCATCGAGGAGATGGAAGAATATGAGCCCCTCGTGGAGGCGGGCATTGTAGTCTACGCGGGCATAGACTACGAGGCCATCCTCAGAAGGGCCGAAGAAGAGGCGGATGTAATAATCTGGGACGGCGGCAATAACGACACGCCCTTTTACCGCCCAGACCTCGCCGTAACCATAGCCGACCCACTTCGCCCCGGTGATGAGCGCGCCTATTACCCCGGAGAGACGAATGTGCGCCTCTCTGACTGCGTAATAATAAACAAGGCCCGCTCGGCAACAGCGCCCGCCATCAAGGACGTTGTTGAGAGCGTCAAGGACATAAACCCCGGCGCTCTAATACTCCGCACCGCCTTTACCCTGACCATAACAGGAGAACTCGAACCACATAAAAAGGTCCTCGTCGTCGAGGACGGCCCAACGCTCACACACGGGGGCATGACCCTTGGCGCTGGAGTAGCCGCCTGCAGGGAGCATGGCTGGGTCCCGGTGGACCCCCGGCCACATGCCGTTGGCTCCATAAGGGATACCTTTAATAAATACCCCCATGTAAGAGGGCTCCTCCCTGCCATGGGATACTCGCCGGAACAGGTCCGTGAACTTGAAGAGACTATTAACGCCGCGCCCGCGGACGCCGTGGTAATAGCCACCCCCATTGACCTTGGCCGGATTACGAGGATAAAAAAACCAGTCATAAGGGTAACCTACGAGATTGACGACTTCGATGACCATGGCCTCAGGGCACTTATAGAGGGCTTTATAAAAAAAATCTCCGAGGTGAAAGGATGAAGGGGTTTACCGCATACCTTGCCAAACGCTACATCGCCGGTGATGAGCGAAGCGATGCGCTGAAGGTCTGCCGCGCTCTTAACGAACTCGGCATCACCGCCACAGTGGACGTGCTCGGCGAGGGCGTCACTGACGAGGCCCATGCCCGCGCCGCCGTGGAAGAATACACTGCCCTCCTCCATGATATAAAAGAGACGGGCGTTGAAGCCTCCATCTCGCTGAAACTCACTCACCTTGGCCTTGATATTTCTCATGCCCTTACAGAAGAAAACCTCTCGGCCATACTCAGAGAGGCCCGGCGCTTGAAGATATTCACGCGGCTTGACATGGAGCGCTCCCAGTACACGGAAGACACCCTGAGTATCTTTTTGAAGGTCCACGAGGACTACCCAAACTCTGGAATTGCCATACAGAGCGCGCTTGTGAGGAGCGAAAGAGATGTAAAACGCCTCATCGATGCCAGGGCCAGCGTCCGCCTTGTAAAAGGGGCCTACATGGAACCCCCTGGCGTGGCCTTTCAGGAAAAAAAACTCGTTGACATAAACTACGTCACCATCATGAAAGAATTACTCACAGGCGGCAGCCGCCCGGCCATAGCCACACACGACGAGGCAATAATCAACGAGGCAAAGGAATTCATAATCGAGAAGAAGATAAAAAAGGACGCCTTTGAGTTCCAGATGCTACTTGGAATAAAGAGGTCGCTTCAAAAAGAACTTGCAAAAGAAGGCTTCAGGGTGCGCGTCTACGTTCCCTATGGAAAGGACTGGCTTGCCTATGTGCTACGGCGTCTCAAGGAGCGAAAGGAAAATATCTTTTTCGTGGTGAGAAATATTCTGGACTGAAAAGATTGGATGGTGGGCACAGCCCACCCGGCTGACCGCCCTGCAAGGCGCTTTTTCAACGACGTATATATTGCGCCAATATTGGTTTTCTTTGATGTGGTTTCTTTCTGGTAAAGTGTGTCTATTATGCGCCAGGTCCAAAAAATCCAGAGGGACATAACAGCCCAATAAAAAAACTTTCTTTTTTCTAAAAGAAAGTGGGAAATTTTCTTTTGCTTTACTTTCTTTTAGAGGAGAGGCACCCATGATTACAGCGGCCATACTTACAATAAGCGACAAGGGTTCCCGCGGCGAGCGCGAGGACCTGAGCGGAGCGGAGATCCGCGCCATGCTCGCCACCCTGCCTGCCGAGATAAGCGCCTACGAGATCGTACCCGACGAGACAGAGCAAATCAGCGCTAAAATCATTCATTTCACAGACGAACTTGGCGTGGACCTTGTTGTGACCACAGGCGGCACTGGCGTGACGCCCCGCGACGTTACCCCCGAAGCCACGCGGGCAGTTATTGAACGGGAACTTCCGGGCATGAGCGAGGCCATGCGCGCTGAAAGCCTCAAGAAGACTCCCCACGCCATGATCTCACGGGCCGTCTGCGGAACAAGAGGCCAGTCGCTCATAATAAACCTCCCCGGAAGCCCGCGCGGGGTGCGCGAAAACCTCGAGGTTCTCATGCCGGCGCTCATGCATACCATAAAAAAAATTAAAGGCTCCACCGAAGAATGCGGCGGTAAATAAGAGAAGAAAGAAGAGAAGAAAAAGATTGAGGAGGGCGGGCTCCGCCCGCAAAAAGAAAAAACAAAAGAAAAAGAAAGAGAATTTCTTACTTTCTTTTAGAAAAAAGAAAGTCTTTTGATTGGGCGGCGAAGCCCATCTCAATTCTTTGGTCATTACGCATGACAGGCAAATTTTGCCAGAAAGAAAGCGCGTCAAAGAAAACCAATAGTGGAGTAGGGTGGGCTGTGCCCACCAAAAAAAATATTGCAAGATGGGTGGAACGTAGTGAAACCCAACAAAATCACCTTACGGCGTTTCCGAGACCCATACCTCGCCCGAGGATGTTGTCTCGCGTTTCCAGATGGGTGTGGTGCGCTTTAAATCCGTAATGGCCCACTCGCAGGCCATGAAGGCGTCGTTACGGTGCGCCGAGGCCGCCACGATAAGCACAATGTCCTCGCCTATATCAATATGACCCGTCCTGTGGATAATGGCCATCTCGATTATATTAAAATTCTCGAGGGCGCGCCTCCTTATGTCTTCGAGTTTTTTTTCGGCCATGCCGGGATAGTGCTCGAAGTCCAGTCCGCTTATCTCCACGCCCTTTGAGAGGTCACGGGCCGTGCCCACAAAACTCACGAGCGCGCCAATGCCCTTTGAGGCCTTCTTTACCTCATCCTGCACGGCCTCAATGGAAAAAGGCCCTTCCTGAATCCTTACAAGATTTTTCATAATTGCTTTTCTCTGCACACTCTTTCAAGGAGGCATTGAGACGCCTTGCGTGGTCTATATTTGATGACGCATACCATGCGTTACTATTGGTTTTCTTTGACGCAACGTTTTAATGCCGAACCGAACCCATTGAGCCCCATGCTGTTTTAGTCAAACTGACCAGGGAGCATTGAGACGCCTTGCATGGTCTATATTTGGTGACGCATACCATGCGTTACTATTGGTTTTCTTTGCTCCACTTTCTTTTTTCTAAAAGAAAGTGGAAAAAAATACTCTTTTTCTCTTCTCTTTTCTTACTCTTTCCCGTCTTCTACCCGCCGGAAAAGGGCGGCAGGAGTCCCACCACGTCTCCGTCGGCAACGAGTTCATCGTCACGGGCGAACTCTTCGTTCACCGAGACGAGGACGCTTCTGCTGCCAAGGACCTCGGCAAGGGCCGGGATGTCCTCGGAGAGCATTTCCTTCAATTCGCCAACTGTCATGGGTTCTCTTATCTCATACTCCTTGCTCGGAGCACCAGAGAGCCTCTTCAGCATGGCGAAGAACCTTACCTCTACCATGGATGTTTCCTGTCTTCAAACCGAGTGAAATACAAAGCAATTGAGGCGCAAAGACGCCCTTGCAGTGAATATCTCTCAAAAAAATGCAAGAGAGAAAAGAGGGGGGAGAGATTCCCTTACCGCTACTTGACTTTCTGCTCAAAGGCGCTCTCAAGGTCAATAATATCACGTCTTGCGGCCTTTGAAAAGAGGGCGGTAAAGGAATCTCCATCTGCGGGGAATTGTGCGGAGCCATAGTAGGCTGTAAGGTGTTCTTCAAGGAAGGATTTAGTGAGGAGGGGATTGTCTTTTATGGCCTTTATGACCGCGTCAACAACGCGCGTCACATCGCCGCCGGTCTCTGGATAAAGAAGTGCGAATACATCATCATCGAGCCTTGTCACGTAGTCGAAGTTCCGCGTCTCATTTTTTATTATATCGAAGAACTTGGCTGAGATGGCCTTCATCTTGTTCGGTGATATTCCCTCTGGCCCCATTATCCTGAGGCTTGAGAGCACAAAATGCTTGTCCTGGCGCCTCGCCCTGTTGAGTTCCTGTTCAACTGTCTTCTCAAGGGCCTCCATGGGGGAAAGCTCCCTTATACCCTTTGCCTTGCCGGTCTCGCCTGTCTGGGGCTTGAAGATGGTGATACCAAGGGCCCTCTCGGCAAAGATGAGGAACCTCTGGAGTATATCCGCGTCTTCGTCAGAGAAGGCCCCGGAGTACTGTGTGTCCTCATATATTTTATGAAAGAGTGTGAGGACGCCTTTTATCTCTCCGTCAACGTAAAGGGGGATGGAGAAGACGCACTTTATGACAGGAGAGGCCTCTCTGGTGAACTCCCTTGATACGGGTTCATGCCTTCTCAGGACCTCAAGCACTGTCTCCTTCTCGATATAATGGAGTTCCTGCCTGATGCCCATATCATCGAGGCCATAGGTAGCGACTGTCTGAAAGCGTTTTTCGCCCTGCTCAAGCCTCAGAAGGGCGCCGTCAGCGGCTATGGCGTTGGCGGCCTTAGTGGCTATAAGGCGGGTAAGTTGCGCGGGGTCTGTTATGGTAATGAGTTCAAGGCCCACATCGTCTATACTCGTAACCTTCCTGCCCATGCGGTTATCGCGCTCAGACTCCATGGAGCGGTAAATGCTCTGAGCGACAAGGGTCCTAATATCCTTTAAAAACCCCTCGTGGTAGGCCGAGAGGCCTCCGGGGTTTACCACCTGTCCGCTGAGAGTGCCCACAAAGCGGTTGTTGCAGACCATGGGAAGCGATATATAGAGCTTCTTTATAATATCCTCCTCGGTCCTGTCCACGAGGAAGACGTCTTTTCTCGTCTCCATGGAGTAGCCCTCAATGCCCTGGCCCTTCCTGATGCCCCCGAATATGCCGAGCCCTCCCGTGCCGCCCGCGCTCGAGGCCTTGAGGACCAGGCTCCTGGTCTTGTCGTTATAGAGATAGAGAAGGCACGTCATTCCCGGAACCTCTCCGGCCACCTTTCTTGCGAGGGAGGCGAGGTTCTTGTCAAGGGGCGTCTCCGAGTTCATCATGCCGTCTATCTCCTTCCAGAAGGAGAACTTGGCCGCGTCAGAGCGTATGCCCTCGTACTCAAGGGATTTATGGATTACCTCAGAGGCGAGGGCGGCGAACCTGGTGAGGAACTTGAGGTCATCATCAGAGTACAGGTCCGGCGACTCGCTGGAACTCACGTTTATGACACCAAAGACCTTGCGGTCAACCATGAGGGGCACGCACATGGCGCTCTTGGCGTCATCACGCTCCATGGGCTTGAGGTATTTGCCCGGGTCCGCCCTGCCGGATATGATTACGGCCTTGCCCTTCTGCGCTACATGACCAGAGACACCTGTGCCAATGGGCACGCGTATCTTGCGGATAACCTCTTCGTCCATGCCGCTTGCAGACTCCACGCGAAGGGCGTTCGCGGCCTCATCAAGAAGCATGATGGAAGAACGCTGTGCGCCCGTGAACTCTATTACAAGCTTCATTATCACTGAGACGAGTTCTTTCCTGTCGGTTATAAGGTAGAGAGAATCCACTATTTCTCGAAGAGATGAGAATATGGCGTCCCTGTTGCCGCCCTTTTCCCCTTCCATGAAGGATCCGCGGACCTCCCATAGAAGCCTCGCGCCAAGGGGGCCGAACCTCTCCATTGATATAAAGTGCGGTGATTTGAGGAACTCCGAACTCTCGCTATCCTGAAGCGCGTCTATTACAGTATTGACATAGGGGTCGGCCTTTATCTCCTCAAGGTCATTAGTGGTCTTTATGTTGAGCCTTGGCGAGAGTCTGTAACCCAGTTCGTCAAGTTTGAATATCATGGCGTCCCTGTTGGGGTCGGCGATTATCCTAATATCGGTCTTGCCGTCCCCAAGGAGTATGGGAAGGAGTTTCAATGCCTCTTTGTTGGCCCCTATTATGGCAACGTGCTTGACGCCCATCTCTATATCCTCTCAAGAATATTAAGGTCCAGAAGTTTCCTTATAAGCCCCACGGAATCTCCCGCAAAGTCAACGGGGGCCCTGTCACTCTCCATGGAGGGCTCTCCTGCCCCCTCACACACACCCTCGGCAAAGGTCTCCTCTTCAATGGAATGCTCCGGGGCCTGAGCGCCTGGCTCCACCTCGAACTCGCCCTCTTTCCATGTAAGGAGTTCCTTGAGGGCGTCCTCGCCCGACACGTCACGGTACTGGGCATGTACGACAGCGCCGTCTTTTATATATATATGTCCAAAACCACGGGGAGAGCTTAAATGAACGGCAGCGGTCTTGGCCTCTGCCACGAAAATCTGCAGTATGTCCCTTGGTCTTATATCAACAAGCCTGCCCTTGACGCTCATGGAGTCCCCTTGGATGAAGTTACAATGTCCCTCTCAATAAGAATATCGCCCAACAATGCCAAACATATGTCCTACATAGAAAGCAAAAGGCGTGCCAAAACTAACTTATTGATTTATAAGGTTTTTTTTAAAACGCCCCATAAAAATAGCGCATTTTTTTCATAATGTTGTAACTTTTGTCATATGCAGGGCAAAGAAATAAACTCAGGAGAGGCCAGAAGGTAGTAATCGCGGGAGCATGAACAGGAGAAAGAGAGGAGAAAAGATGCGGCAGGGGCCAGCCCCTCCCACCAGCGAATAGGCGGGTCCGGGCCTACACCCGGACCTGCCCCTCGCCATAGACAATGAACTTCTGCGTCGTAAGTTCCTCAAGGCCCATGGGGCCAAAGGCGTGCAATTTGGTGGTGGATATGCCGATTTCAGCGCCAAGGCCAAGTTCGAACCCGTCGGAGAACCTCGTAGATGCGTTCACCATTACAGTAGACGAGTTCACCTCTCTTAAGAACCTCTGGGCATTGGCGTAACTCTCTGTAACAATGGACTCCGTATGTAGCGAGCCGTATTTTTCGATGTGAGAGACAGCCTCGCTGAACCCGTCAACAACCTTCACGGCAAGGACAAGGGATAGAAACTCCGCGCCCCAGTCCTCTTCGGTCGCGGCCTTTGCCTTATCGCCAAGTATGCGGACCGTCTCGGCGCAACCCCGTATCTCCACCCCTGCTTCTTTATATTTATCATAGACAAGGGGCAGGAACTCCCCTGCCACGGCCTCGTGCACAAGGAGGGTCTCCATGGCGTTACAGACCCCGGGGCGGGCCACCTTGGCGTTATAGGCAATCTCAACGGCCATCTCCATATCCGCGAACTCGTCCACATAGACATGGCAGACGCCCTTGTAGTGTTTTATAACGGGTATCTTCGAGTTCTCGACTACAAAGCGTATGAGGCCCTCGCCACCACGTGGTATGATTACGTCTATATAGTCCTCGAGTTTCAGCATCTCAAGGACGGCCTCGCGGTCAGTGGTGGTGACCACCTGTATGGCGTCCCCGGGCACCCCGGAGGCCCTGCAGGCCTCGTTCAGGACCTTGGCCACGGCCATGTTCGAGTGTATGGCCTCGGAGCCTCCGCGAAGCACAACGGCATTACCTGATTTAAGGCAGAGGGCCGCGGCGTCGCTCGTGACGTTTGGCCTTGATTCATATATTATGCCCACAACGCCAAGGGGTATGCGCTGGCGTCCCACAAGAAGCCCGTTGGGCCTCTTCCACATTCCCGTAACCTCGCCCACCGGGTCGGTAAGGGCCGCCACCTCGCGAAGGCTCGTAGCCATGGACCTGAGCACCTTGTCCGAGAGGCAGAGCCTATCCACCATGGCAGGGGCCATGCCCTTATCGCGCGCCGCGCTGAGGTCTTTTTCGTTCTCGGACTGCAAGAAGGCAGAATTTTTTTCCATGCCCTCGGCCATGGCCATGAGGGCGCTGTTCTTAACGGTGGTACTTAGCCTTGAGACAAGGCGTCCAGCGGCCCGGGCCCTCTCGCCAAGTTTCCTCATGTCATCAACAATACTCATAACCTCTCCTCCCCGTTTTAGTTGAGAGACCTAAATTACCACGAGGTTATCCCTGTGAATGACCTCGTCATATACCTTGTATCCGAGTTTTCGCTCTATCTCCGCGCTTCTTGCGCCCTTGATGAGCCTTATCTCGGCGGAACTGTAGTTAGTGAGCCCCCTTGCGAACTCCATGCCCCCTGAGTCCACGCAGTGCACCACCTCGCCAGACTCGAACTCTCCATCCACGTCCACTATGCCCGAGGGCAGGAGGCTTTTTTTCCCCTCAAGGAGGGCCTTTCTCGCGCCGTCATCGACAAAGACCCTGCCCGTGGGACGGGATGAGAAGGCTATCCAGTGCTTACGGCTCGTAAGGCTCTGCTCCATGGGCATGAAGAAGGTCCCCGGGCTCTTGCCCTCGAATATTTTTTTTATTACCTCGTGGTCAAGACCGCTGGCGACAACGGTTGGCACTCCAAAGTGCGCCGCCGTGCGCGCGGAAAGGGTCTTTGTCCTCATGCCGCCCGAGCCAAGGGGACCGGCCTCGGAGCAGAAGGAGTCGCCGCAGAGGGCGTCAACATCCGTAACAATGGGTATCCGCCGGGCCTCTCTGTCAACGCGGGGGTCCCTGTCATGGAGGCCGTCAATATCTGTCAGAATTACAAGGAGGTCGGCGTTAACGAGGTTTGTCACAAGGGCCGAGAGTTCGTCATTGTCGCCGAGTTTTATCTCTTCCGTGGCAACGGTGTCGTTCTCGTTTATAACTGGCACAATGCCCATGCCAAGGAGCGTAAGCGCCGTGTTCCTGGCGTTCAGGAACCTCTTTCTGTCGGAAAAATCATCGTGCGTGAGGAGGACCTGCCCCATGAGGAGGCCGGCGCTTGAAAAGGCCTTCTTGTAGTTGAACATGAGGTTCAGCTGGCCGGCAGAGGCAACGGCCTGTATCTCCGGTATGGTGGCGGGCCGTTCGTTGAGACCAAGGGCCTTCATGCCAAGGGCAACGGCTCCGCTCGTTACGATGACCACCTCGCGTCCCGTGGCCTTTAGAAACTTTACATCCCCGGCGACACGCTCGAAGACACCGGGACTACCGGCAAGGACCGCGCTCCCAATCTTTATGACAACGCGGCGGGCCGACTTTATCAGTTCTTTTTCATGAGAGAGATTTGTATCGTGCATCAGAATTCCTCGGCGCGCCCCTTGCCAGGGGGGACCTCCTGCCTGAGCCTCTCGAGCTCCGCGCCTATGAACTTTACGAGGGGGTCAATGCCCTGCCCTGAAACGGCTGATATGGAAAAGACCTTTATACCTGAAGAGCGGAAGAAAGGCAAGACCTCACCGGCTCGGTCCTCCGCGCCCGTTAGGTCCATCTTGTTAAGGGCCACCACCTGGGGCCGTCCGGCAAGGGCGGAATCAAAGGCCTTTAATTCCCTCATTATCATCTTGAAGTCCTCAATGGGGTCGCGCCCGGTCATGGGCGACATGTCAACGAGGTGCAGGAGAAAACTCGTCCTCTCAACGTGCTTTAAAAAGCGTATGCCAAGGCCCTTTCCCCTGTGAGCGCCCTCCACAAGGCCCGGTATGTCCACGATGACGAATTCCGAGAAGTCCTTCCACTTTACCACACCGAGTTTGGGCGTAAGCGTTGTAAAGGGATAGTCTGCTATCCTCGGCCTTGCCGCGGATATGCGCGATATGAGCGTGGACTTTCCGGCGTTGGGCATCCCTATGATGGCCACATCGGCAAGGAGCCGGAGTTCAAGCCTTATATCCATCTCAGAGCCCTCCTCGCCGGGCTGGGCGAACTTCGGGGCCTGATGCGTCGCGCTCTTGAAGTGGGCGTTGCCCTTGCCGCCGCGTCCGCCCTTCAAAAGCCGTATCTCCTTCTCAAGGTCCGTAATGTCAGCGATAAGAGCCCCTGAGGCCGCGTCATAGACAAGGGTGCCGGGAGGAACCTTTATAAGAATATCCGCGCCGCTCTTGCCCGTCTTCAACGAGCCCGCGCCGGGCCGCCCCGAGGCCGCCTCGAAACTCCGCCTGTACCGAAAATCCAGAAGGCTCGCAAGGCCGGCGTCAGCGCGTATGACTACATCGCCGCCCCTGCCGCCGTCGCCGCCGTCAGGACCGCCGCGGGGAATGAATTTTTCGCGCCTGAAACTCACACACCCCGCGCCGCCATCGCCGGAACGTACGGTTATCACCGCCTCGTCTATGAACCGCATCTCTGAATACCTGAAAAGATGAAAAAATGAATGAGAAAAAGTATCGGGTGGGCTAGGCCCACAAAAAAAGTAAGAGTAAGAGAAAGAAAACCTTCCACTTTCTTTTAGAAAAAAGAAAGTGGAGCAAAGAAAACCAATA
>CAYYJQ010000010.1:0-62357 GCA_964472295.1 uncultured Thermodesulfobacteriota bacterium
CAAAGAAAACCAATAGGTTGGGTAGAGCGAAACGAAACCCAACAAAACGGGTGGGCGCTACCCACCGACAACAAAAAAAAGGGCTGGATTCAAAGAGGCAATCCTTATCCTCTCTCTCCGCCCTTGCTCAGGTATGAGGCCCCTTTACGCAGGCCCTCTTATGCTCTTACTGTCCCTAAAGGCACTTTATCCCGCTTTGCCCTGCCCCTTGCCCGTCGCAGTTCTACTTGCCCGTCAAAGCCACATCGCCCATCGCCACCAGGCGTCCTTTCGTTGCCCCCTGCCCCCTCTGCCCCCCCGCCGTTGGCCCCTATTCGTAGGGGAGGATGTTGACGAACTTTCTCTTGCCCTTGTCCACGAACTGCACGGTGCCGTTAACGCGGGCAAAGAGGGTATAATCGCGGCCCATGCCGACGTTTTCGCCGGGGTGAACCCGTGTGCCGAGTTGTCTTATGATGATGGAGCCCGCGGGAACGGTCTGACCGGAGAAGAGTTTCACTCCCCTTCTCTGGCCCTTGCTGTCCCTGCCGTTTCTCGAGCTTCCGCCCGCTTTTTTATGCGCCACGTCCCAAATCCTCCGTTGTTATACAGGTGTAGAGTTATCAGGCCTTTATGTCCTGTATCCTGATGGCCGTGAAGTCCTGCCTGTGACCCTGTTTTTTCTTATAACCCTTGCGTCTCTTCTTCTTGAAGACGACTATCTTCTTGCCCCTGCCGTGCTCGATAATCTCGGCCCTTACGCTCGCGCCTTCCACGGTCGGGGTTCCGAGTTTTATCTCGCTTCCCTCGCCCACGGATAGGACCTCGTCGAGGTTGATGGTGGCCCCAACGTTGCCATCGAGTTTTTCCACCCTCAGGGTCTCGCCCTCTGTAACTGTATACTGCTTTCCGCCTGTCTTGACTACGGCTTTCATGGCTCTGCCTCCGTTATTATTGAATTTTAAATAATATTTTATTTTTGAGAGGGTGTCAAGGGGTTTTTAATAGGGATTGTGCCTATTTTCCCCCGGGGCCATAAAAATGGCGGGCAGTGCCAACCTTACCCCACTTCACCCTTCGACGGGCTCCCTTCGACGGGCTCAGGGTGAACGTTTAAAAAAGCCCGTAATCTTTGATAAAACCGGTCACCCTGAGCCCTGAGCTTGCCGAAGAGTCGAAGGGTGACTGGTTAGCCTTGCATGGCGGGCAGTGCCCGCCATGCCTGACTTTCCAGCGGCCATGGGCCGCTGGTACTGGTTTTCTTTGTCCCACTTTCTTTTTTCTAAAAGAAAGTGGGGGTAAAACAGGGTCAACTCTCCCTCTCTTTTACCTGGATTGCAAAAAAATATGGTACATAGTAGAATCAACGGGACAAGGGATAAGATTTAAGAACAGGTTGAGACTTCGCAGATAACCCATGGGTTTCCATGTTATTCAAGAGACACTATCCAAGCCTTGATTTTCTCCGCTCCATTGCCATAACCCTTGTCCTCCTCCTGCACTTCAACCTCAAGTTCTACCCCCTCCCCAAGGAGAGTTACACCTATCACTTCGCCTCATGGGGGTGGAACGGCGTAGGCCTCTTCTTCGCCCTGAGCGGCTTTCTCATAGGCGGGCAGATTATCGAGGCCCTTCAGGCCGGCTCATTCAGTTTCAAGACATTCTACATAAAGCGTTTCTGGCGCATTTTCCCGCCATATTATTTCTCGCTCCTTGTAGTAATGGGCTTCATACTGGCGGGGCTGGCAAGGCCCCTTGGAAGCCCCGGGGATACGGCCCGGACCCTTATCTACCATGTTTTTTATCTCCAGAACTACCTCCATCTGCCGAGGCCGCCTCTATCGCTCTACTGGTCCCTTGCCGTTGAGGAGCAGTTCTACATACTCGCGCCTCTTCTGCTTTACCTTGCATGGAAGTATGCGAGGCCCTATTTTTCGCTTATTATTACGGGGCTTATACTCCTTGGGATATTGACGAGGTTAATGCTCTACGGGCCGGGCGTTGACTGGCTTCTGGACATACGCTGGCCCTTCCACACGCGCTTTGACAACCTTTTATCAGGCGTCTTCGCGGCCTATATCTTCATAAAATACAACGACTGGCTCCGGGGCCTTCCCGGACTGGTAAAGTGGGGCTTCTTCCTTATTTCCCTCTTAACCATTGGGATTGCCCTTGTTTTTGGCAGGGACTTCAACTCTTACTTCAACACAGGCTGGCAGTTCACGCTCACTGGTCTCGGTTTTGCCATGCTTACCCTCTCCATGGCCATAAGTTCCTTTGATTCCATTGTGCACCCTTACCTTAAGAAATTCTTCGCCACAACAGCGAAGTTCAGTTACACCATGTACCTCTATCACATCATGCTCATATACCCCGTGGGGAACATCGTCATCAGGGCCCACAACTACCTTGGCTACAGGCCGAGCCCCGCTGGTTTTTTCCTTAGTTTCATCATCTATTTCCTTGTTGTCCTCACTGTCTCAGGCCTCATATACCAGTTTGTCGACAGGCCGGCCATGAGTTACAGGAAAAAGGTCCTCAAAAAATAGGGACGCAACGCCTGTTTTTTTCCCGCTTTCTTTTGGAAAAGAGAAAGCGGGCCAAAGAAAACAAATATACCAATGAGAAAATACGGAGAGTTGGGGAAAGGGCCATCTGCTCCGGGGGCCTTGCTATATCAAGCAATAATATTGACATAAGGGGCAGTAGGGTGTAGATTTTCAGTAAGGAGGCAAACTGATGAGAAAAACACATCTGATTTCTACCGTTATTGCGGCATTTCTCATACTATTAACCTCATACCCGGCCTCTGCCGGCAGAAAAGAGACAAGAAAGATAGAGGACGCCATCGAGGTCATGGAAGACATCATGGCCATACCTGAAAAGAGCATCCCCCGGGACCTCCTTCGAGAGGCAAAGGCCATTGCCATCATCCCATCGGTTATAAAGGTAAGTTACGTAATAGGAGGCAAGTTCGGCAGGGGCGTGGTAATGGTGCGGAACAAATCCGGGTGGAGTTACCCGTCCTTTGTAACCATCACCGGCGCGAGCCTGGGGTTTCAGGCAGGCGCCCAGTCCTCGGACATCATTCTGCTTTTCATGACAAAAAAGAGCGTCGACGGGCTTAGAAGCGCCAAGTTCACCCTCGGGGCCGACGCCTCAGTGGCCGCGGGTCCCGTGGGCCGCCACGGCGAGGCCGCTACAGACATCACGTTAAAGGCCGAGATATACTCCTACTCCCGCTCAAGGGGTCTCTTTGCAGGGGTCTCCCTTGCAGGCGCCGGCATTGTGACAGACCAAAAGTCAAACGTGAGGTTCTACGACGAGGAAGACATCGGCGTCTATGAGATCTTCGAGGGCAAGGTAAGGAATGTGCCGGAAATTGCCGGAAAACTCGTAAGCACGCTGGAAAGATAGCAAGATGTACAAAAGCCCCTTGCGCCAAGGCAAAGAGGGGCATATAATAATACTTCACCACGCCAAACATCCCGAGAGACCATGAAAGGCGGCCCGGCAAGGGCCGCCCGAGGCAATTACCGTCCCCGTGGACAGAGCGGGAGACAACGCGGTTTCTCGCCAACTTCGAGCAAGGCACCCTGACACCACCGAGAGGCCGGTCTTAAGGACACCGTGCCTTGCGAAAACTTGCCCTTATTATCCTTGTCCTTATCATCGCCCCTGGCCACGCCTTCTGCAAGACTATCCACCATGAGAGGGTTTATCAGATACTCTGGTGCGCCCGGGAGGGCGGTAGAACCGAGGTAATGCTAACGGACCGGACGCGCGTGGATTGCCTTCAAGCGAGGGCAATTTTTATCATGCCGTTCTCTAACGGACCGGACGCGCGTGGATTGCCTTACAAAGACCTATGCCGTGGAGGTGGACTTTGCGCGCAAATGGGCCGAGGCCATAGGGCAGGCCCTCTTTTACGGCGTGAGAACAGGCAGAATGCCTGGTGTGCTCATGATAATAGAAAAACCCGAAGAGCGCCGCTTTCTAAGGAGGCTGAGGCTTACCATCAAGGAGTTCAGTCTTCCCATAAGAGTCTGGGTCGTAAGGCCCTCGGACCTCGAGTAGGCCCATTACGCCACTCACATCACCCCTTACCCTGTATCAGGCCACGTAAAAAAGACCTTTCGCAGGCTTACTTTTTTCAATCTAATTCAAGGCAAAGAAATCATTGGACATGAATTTATCATGTGTAGAAGTCCTTTGACATATCTCCCTTGAGGAACTATATTAAAAGTGCGGGTAACATCAGGCATTTCAGGCGAAAAACTCCTTATGCGACGAATAAAAACTCTCATGGCCAAGGATAAAGGCAAGAAACAAAGACCAGGAAGGCCTGACGGCAAGAAAAGGCCCCAATTACAGGGTCCTCAGTGGGGCTTTCTCCTCCCCTTTGTCGCCATAGCCCTTCTCTTCTATCTCTGGGGCGGTCTCTCCACGAATACTCCGCCAAGACAACAGATTTCCTACAGCGCCTTCATGGACCTTGTTGAGTCCTCAAAGGTGCGCTCTGTTACCATAAAGGGCCTCACCGTTACAGGCGAACTCTTCAGCGAAGCGGGCAAGGAGGTAATAAAGGACAAGGAGACACCCGCGCCGTCCAAGGGCTTTGTCACCACGCTTCCCACCTTTCAGGGCGACGACCTCATGGCCAAACTCCGGGCCAGACACGTGACCATCAACGTGGAGTCTGGCGAGAGCTCCATGTTCTGGCAATTTGTCTTCGCCATACTTCCCTGGGTTCTTATCATCGGCTTCTGGGTCCTCATAATGGGAAGGTCTTCGCGTATTCAGGGGGGCCCCGGCGGACTCTTCGCCTTTGGCGCGAGCAAGGCAAAACGCTACGACACGGAGAAATCCGGAGTTACCTTTGACGATGTGGCGGGCCTTGAAAACGTCAAGGCAGACCTCATGGAGACCATCGAGTTCCTTCGTGACCCCGCAAGGTTCAAGACCATAGGAGCCAAGGTCCCAAGAGGCGTCCTCCTTGTTGGGCCGCCGGGCACTGGGAAGACCCTCCTTGCAAGGGCCACCGCCGGAGAGGCTGGCGTGCCCTTTTTCAGCATAAGCGCCTCGGAGTTCATCGAGATGTTCGTGGGTGTTGGGGCGGCCCGCGTGCGGGACATGTTCAAGAAGGCAAAGGAAAACCAGCCAAGCATCATTTTCATAGACGAGCTCGACTCCGTGGGCAGGACGCGCGGCGCAGGGCTTGGCGGGGGACACGACGAACGCGAGCAGACCCTCAACCAGTTACTTAGCGAGATGGACGGCTTCGAGGCCCACGAAGAGGTCATAGTCATGGCCGCTACGAACAGGCCTGATGTGCTTGACGCGGCGCTTCTGCGGCCCGGCAGGTTCGACCGCCACATCCTAATAGACAGGCCCGGGCTCAAGGAACGGGAGGCCATACTCAAGATACACTCCCGTGGAAAGAGGCTCTCCGCTGATGTGGACCTCGAGAAGATAGCACGTGGGACACCTGGCATGACCGGCGCGGACCTTGAGAACATAGTGAACGAGGCCGCGCTCAACGCGGCGCGCAATAACAAGACCGAGATAATCCCGGCTGACTTCGAGGAGGCCATTGACAAGGTCCTCATGGGGGCCAGGCGCGTGGAGAAGATAACAGACCTCGAACGGCGCATCACGGCCTACCACGAGGCAGGACACACCCTTGTGGCTATGAGCCTTCCAAACACCGACCCCATACACAAGGTCACCATAGTTCCCCGGGGCATGGCCATGGGCGTGACACAGCTCTTGCCAAGCGAGGACAGGCATTTTTACCCGAAGAAATACCTCGTAAGCAGGCTTACCGTGGCCCTCGGCGGCAGGGTATCGGAAAAAATAATCTTTAACGATACCTCCACGGGCGCCCAGAACGACTTGAAAGAGGCGACATCCCTTGCCGAGAAGATGGTGGCCCAGTGGGGCATGAGCGATAAGGTCGGCCCCCTTAACCTTGGCAGGGGCGAGGAACACCCCTTCCTTGGCATGGAACTCTCGCAACCCAAGCGCTACAGCGAGGACATGGCCTGGCTCATGGACCAGGAGATAAGAAGGCTCATAGTGGAGGCCGAGGAGAGGGCCATGAAGATACTCAAGTCAAAGAGAGCGGCACTTGAGGCCCTCGCAAGCGCCCTCCTCGACAAGGAAGTCCTTGAAAAAGACGAGATAGAGAGGATTATTAAAGATAGCGGGGGTGACAAAGTCACCTCTTCAGAGAAGTAGGTTGGGTAGAGCGAAGCGAAATCCAACAAATAGAGAAGGGTGGCTGGACAGGCCCCACACAAAAGAGAAAAAAAGGTGGATAAGCAGGGTGGGGTCTGCCCGCCAAAAGATAAGCCTTTCCCACAAAGATGCTTTATCAAAGAAAACCAATGGGTCAGGCGCTCCCGGCCCATACAATGACTGGGGACAACTCTCCCTATTTTACCAGGGTCCCCCATACATCGGTAAAGAGGACTATGTCCCTTGCCGAGGCCCGAAGCGGTATTAGGTCAGTGGAAAATAATATATCAATATCAGCGAGGTCCGTGCCAAATACGTCCTTGCTCATCTGCACCCGGGCCGAGTAACCTATCTTTCTGTCCGAGACCCTGCCCTCTTCCTCGCCGCCGGAATAGGCGCTAAGCCTCATATGTATCTTCTCGTCCTTGTAGTCCTCATGGGGAAAGGTCCTTATGGCGTAATCTACGCCAGGACGCGCACTGCCGTAGACGCCGAAACGGAAGTTGTAAAAACCAGCAAGCGGGTCGTCAACATAGGTGCCTGGCGTAAAGCGCACCTCTTCCTTTCTCTCCTCCTTTCCCCCGCCCCAACTGTGTTTCTTTAGTATCCCACGAGAGATGTCCACCTCTTTCATGCTCCTTCTCACCTTGCCGTTCACATCAGATACGCTCTCAAGGGAGAGCGTGAGAAAGCGCCTGCCGCCCTCCACCTCCCGGAGGTGCGCCGTGTATACGTCGCTTCTATGCTGAATCACGCGGTCAACAAAACCCGTTGTATGGGCACGGAGAACGGCACGGTACCCGCCCTCCTCGCGCTCAAGTGTAAGTTCCGCCACGGCCACGCGCTCGAAGAACCAGAAGCCTATGTCATAGGAGAGGCGCTCACCAAGAAAGGTCTCGCCAATGGTCTTTTGAGGAGTGGCCGGGAACGCGGGGCCTGCGAAGAGGACCAGAAAGACTACGGCCATGAGGGCAAAGAGGCATGGCCTTGAAAAGGATGCAGGAGTGGGTATTCTCTTCATGGTCTTTAACCGGTATCGAGGCGCTCAAGGACCTCTTCTATGGCAGAGAGAAAGCCCCCTTCATCAAGCACGGTCCGGGGGTCGAGTATAAAGGCGTCCCTGTGTATCCTGCCGACTACAGGCGGCCTGCCGTCGAGAAAGGCCCTCTGTATCTTCGCGGCCCCCGGCCCTCCCGTCATGACCACTACCCTTGTTGGAAGAAAACGCCCGGGCAGGGCCCCGCCGCCTATTACGCTCTCGCCGTCCTCCACGGCCGCTTTTATTCCGGCCTTTCCATCACTTCCCATAATATCCACGGCCCTCTCGGCCATGGCGTTAATTTGTTCAAGGCCCCTTGTCATGAGGCCGAGGGCCGGAAGATGCCCGGGGAGTCTCTCGGGGTCAAGGTAGAGTTTAAGGGTCTCCTCAAGGGCCGCGAGCGTGAGCTTGCCGCAGCGGAGCGCCCTCTTCATGGGGTTTTTTCTTATCCTCCCAACCACATGGGCCTTTCCTGCAATTAGCCCGGCCTGCGGGCCTCCAAGGAGTTTATCACCGCTGAAGGTGACTACATGGGCCCCGGCGCCGAGGCTCTCCGAGACAAGGGGTTCACGCGGGAGTCCAAGGTCGGTAAGGTCAATAAGGGCCCCGGCCCCAAGGTCCTCGACCACGGGAATACCGCGCTCCGCCCCAAGGGCCGCGAGTTCCCTTAGCCCCACCTCGCTCGTAAAGCCCTCGATAATGTAGTTGCTCGTGTGGACCTTCAAGATAAGGGCCGTCCTCTCGTTCATGGCGCCCTCGTAGTCGGCCCTGTGCGTCCTGTTCGTTGTCCCCACCTCGCGGATAATGGCGCCGCTCTTCTTTATTATCTCGGGAAGACGGAAGGAGCCGCCTATCTCGATGAGTTCACCACGGGAGATGATAACCTCACGGCCCTCGGCAAGGGTATTGAGTGTTATGAGCAGGGCCGCGGCGTTGTTATTGACAATAGAGGCCTCCTCGCACCCGGTAAGGCGCTTTATGAGCGAGACGCAGAACCCGTCACGCTCCCCCCGTGCGCCTTTATCCACGTCAAACTCAAGGTTCGTATAGGCGCTTCCCGCTCGTTCTGCTCCCCTGATGGCCTCTTCCGCGAGCACGGCCCTTCCGAGGTTTGTATGGAGCACCGTGCCAGTAGCGTTTATCACTGGCCTTATACCGCCTGAGAGGAGGTCCTCAAGGCCCCTTGTTACAGAAGATACGATGGCCTCAAGCGTAACGACGCCGCCTCCCCCCCCGCCCTTGAGGGCCGACCTTGCCCTGTCAAGGGCCTCTCGCACTGCCTCTGTAAGGAGCCTCGTCCCGTAACGGGCGCGGGCCTCAGACAGGGTCCTATCCCTTACAAGGGCCTCCACGGAGGGAAGGTCCCTTGGTTCGGAAAGTATCCTGTTATTATCCGGCTCAGAACCTGGCTTCTTCATTGGAGCGTCCTTTCCTCACGACTCGTTCACACTATCATAACCAAGTTCAGCGGAAAATCAAAGGCCAATAAGGGCCCTTGGCCGTTAAGACCTCACGGCGCGGCAGGAGAGGACGCCGATAGAGGGCTTTTGCGTTTGACAGGCATTGTAACCCTCTGATATTCTTGTCCCTTGTCAAGGCGTTCAGATGCCTTCGTACTTAATCATCGGATAGAGGGGTTATATCATGGTTCCCGTGGTATCAATAGTGGGCTTTTCAGGCTCTGGCAAGACCACTCTCATAGTAAAGGTCATAGAAGAACTTACCTCGCGGGGCTACAGGGTGGGGACCATAAAGCACGATGCCCACAAGTTCGAGATAGACCGCGAGGGCAAGGACTCGTGGCGTCACAAGAAGGCCGGCGCCGTGAGCGTGCTTATTACATCAAGGGAGAAACTCGCCTTCATAAAGAGCCTCAATGAAGAGGTACCCCTTGAAGAGGCCATAGAGACCTTCATGGGCGGTCTTGACGTGGTAATTACCGAGGGCTACAAGACAGGGGGTCTTCCGAAGATAGAGGTCTTCAGAAAGAGCGTCTCCAGTGTCCCGGCCTGCGGGGGAGACCCAACGCTCCTTGCCTTCGCCAGCGATGGCGCCGTGGATACGGACCTGCCGGTACTTGACATCAACGATTTTGGGGGCGTGGCCGACATTATTGAAGAGAAGATAATAGGGGCAAAAAAGAGATGACCGGGGCCGTGCTCGCAGGCGGCGGGAGCAGGCGCATGGGGACCAACAAGGCCTTCATAGAGGTCGATGGCGCGCCCATAATAAAGAGGGTCCTCGGCGTCATCGGCAAGGTTGCCGACGAAGTTCTCATCATAGCCGACGACGTGGACCTCTACAGCGGCCTCGGGGCGCGCGCCGTTCCCGACGCCTACACCGGGGCCGGGAGCCTTGGCGGCATATACACGGCCCTCCTTCAGGCGGGCTCGGACCTTGTATTCGTGGCGGCCTGCGACATGCCCGACATAAGGGAAGACGCTGTAAGGAAGATAATCGAGACTCCCCGCGGGGAGGCCCTTGCCGTCATGCCGCGTATTGGAGGGAGGCTCCACCCACTCCACGCCCTCTATCACAGGGACTGCATGGCGCCAATGGAAGAGATGATAAAGAGTGGTGAACTTCGCATCAGGACCTTTCTTGAGAGGGTAAAGGTGCTTACCCTCACGGAGAAAGACTTTAAAGGCATTGAGATAGGGGCCTCAGTGGCCAATATCAACACCCCCAGGGAACTGAAGGAGAGGCGCGGCCCCATGAAAGAGGACCAATAGGCAATGAAGAAGAAAGGACTTGAAGGAAGGGGCTTTACCCGGCTTCGGGCCCTCATGGAGAGACTCCGCTCCGAGGGCGGCTGTCCATGGGACAGGGAACAGACGCTTCAGAGCCTTACCCCCTTTATAATAGAAGAGGCCTATGAGGTTGTCTCGGCCATAGACTCAGGGGAGAGGCCCCATATAAAAGAAGAACTTGGAGACCTCCTCTTTCAGGTTATCTTTGCCTGCCGTATACTCGAAGAAAGAGAAGAAGGCGATATTGACGAGGTCATGGACCAGTGCGTTGAGAAGATGATTCGCCGGCACCCCCATGTCTTTGGCAAGGCCGAGGCCAGCACCCCCGCCGAGGTCCTTCTTCGCTGGGAGGAGATAAAAGAGGGAGAGAAAAAAGACGAGAGAGGCAAGACCAAGATAGAGGGCTCTCTTCATGAGGTCCCCCTTGCAATGCCCTCCCTCATGCGGGCACACAAGATTAGCAAGAAGGCGGCAAAGGCGGGTTTTGACTGGCCGGGCATAGAGGGCGTGATGGAGAAGGTCGGTGAAGAGCTCGAAGAGTTCCACGAGGCAGTAGAGAGCAAGGACAGCGCGGCAGTCGAAGAGGAACTTGGAGACCTCCTCTTCATCCTTGTCAATGCCGCCCGTTTCCTCGGCGTCAGCCCCGAGGAGGCCCTCAGGAAAACCATCTCAAAATTCGTAAGACGCTTCCATTTTGTGGAAAAAATGGCCGCCAAAAAGGGCGGCATCTCAGAGGCCGGCATGGATGAACTTAACCGCCTCTGGGAGGAAGCAAAGGCTATAGCAGAGAAAAAATGACGGGAAAACAAGGCCTTTGCAATCTATCCCCAAGACCTGTGAATAACTTGTTGAAAACCCTCTGGATGTATCCCTCAAAGTCAATAAGCAGTTGGCGCTTCGGCAGATTGCCTAAATTTTAATCACAAAAAAGTCCTTAAAAAACAATAAGTTAGCCTGTGGTGCTATTTTTTATACAAAAACGACCCAGAGACTGGCCTCAAGCCCCGCGCTTTTTGAAAAACCCCTTTAAAAACGCCACTTCAGGCACCTTGAGCACCCACGAAGCCCCCACGTAGACAAGGAACCCGATAAGAATGGAAGCGCCCAGCGAGAGGGCTCTCATAATCTCTCCGTCCTTCCCGAGCCCTGTTTCATAGTATGTAAGGTACACGGCAAGGGCCATCACGAGGGCAGAGCCAAGGTTCTTGAAGAAGGTCTTCAGGAGGCCGCCCCACGCAAAGCCTCCTATCTTCTTTCTCAGGAGATAGAAGAGTGCCGCCATGTTGAAGAGCGCCGATATTGTGGTGGCAAGGGCAAGGCCTCCGTGCTTGAGCGGACCAACAAGGGCGATACAGAGGAGCGTGTTCAACACAAGGGTCGCGAAGGCGACGACAACGGGCGTGACAGTGTCTTTAAGAGAGTAAAAGACAGAGGTAAGGATGCGGTAGAGGGCTACAGGCACAAGTCCAGGGGCGTAGTAATAGAGGGCAAGGGCCGTGGCGCTTGAGGCGCTGGAGCCGAATTTGCCGTGGCTGAAGAGCGTATCTATGACTGGCAGGCAGAGGACTATGAGGCCAACGGCCGCTGGAACGGTAAGGAAGAGGACGAGCCTGAGGGCGTATGAGAGAGATTCCATGAACCCTGTCCATTCCTTCTTCGCCGCAAAGGACGCGAGGCTCGGAAGCGCCACTGTTGATATGGCCACGCCGAATATGCCGAGGGGGAGTTCCATGAGTCTTCCGGCATAGTAGAGGTAACTGACGCTCCCCTCTGAGAGCCTTGACGCGAACCAGAGGACAATGAATATATTGAGCTGGTATACGCCCACGCCAAAGGCCGCGGGCCCCATGAGGCGGAATATCCTTACTATGGCGCTGTCCCTGAAGTTTAAGGAGAGGTAGGGCATGAAGCCGTATTTCCTGAGCCAGGGGACCATTACAAGAAACTGAAGCGTGCCTCCAATAAGCACGCCAATGGCAAGGGCATAGACAGGCTCGCCGAGAAATGGGCTTATGACGACAATGGAGGTGATTATCGCTATGTTGAAGAAGACAGGCGCGAGGGCCGGTGCCGTAAAGTGCTTAAGGGAGTTGAGGACCCCCATTGCTATGGCCATGAGCCCAACAAAGACCATGTAGGGAAACATGAGGCGCGTAAGGTTTACCGTAAGATGGAACTTCCATGGTATGGCCCGAAACCCCGGTGACATGAGGCCCACAAGGTCCTCGGAGAAGAATATGCCGAGAAAGGTTACTATGATGAGTATGATGGAAAAGAGGGTGAAGACGCCGCTTACGAGGGCACGGAGTTCCTCGTGGCTCCGCCGCTCCCTCTCTTCCTGGAATATGGGGATAAAGGACGATGTAAGGGCCCCCTCGCCCACGAGCCGACGAAGGAGGTTCGAGATACGGAAGGCCACGAAAAACGCGTCAGAGAGGGCGCCGGCGCCAAAGTAATAGGCTATGGCCATGTCGCGCGTATAACCGAGTATGCGGCTAAGGACAGTCGCACCGCCAACAATGGACGCGCCCCTTGCGAATTTCCTGTTTTGTATATCCCTGCTCATCTCCGTGTTATCCTTCCAGGGGCCCTCTTAATCATGCACCAACTGTAATTTCCCCAAAAAAAGCCCTGTCAAGCCGCGAAAAAAGAGATAAAAACTTGACAGGAATGATTTTTAACCATAATATATAAAATTAACAAATTATTCCTCTTTAAAGAACATCAAAGACCTGAAGGAGTCATAAGTTGGCAAACCACAAATCAGCCCTCAAGAGGCACAGGCAGAGCGAGAAAAGACGGGTGCGCAACTCAGCGGTAAGATCAACCCTCAGGGGCGCCGTTAAAAAGACGCGCCTTGCCATAGCCGAAAAAAAGACAGAAGAGGCGGGCTCAAGCCTCTGCGTGGCAACGCGCCTCCTTGACAAGGCCGTCACCAAGGGCATTATACACAGAAACAACGCCGCAAGAAAGATCTCGCGCCTCACAAAGCAGGTTAACGCCATAGCCGGCAAGTAAAGCGGCAGGCGGGATAAGATGAGCGCCAAGGGCGTTCTCCCTAAAGACATAATAAAACAAAAGGACCCTCAGGGCCCGGCCATCTTTTCGTGGCCGGGTCTCTTTTTTTTCGGCCATACCTTTTTCGACCATACCTATGGAAAGGCCCATCGTGCCCTACTGGCAGAGCCTTATGATTAGATAGGTCATGGCAACGTCCTCGGGCATGGCGCTTGTCTTGAGGGCCAGGTTTATCTCAAAGAGACTCCTTAATGAGCGCTTCAAGTCCTCCATGCTGAATAGACGGCAACTCCTCGTGTATTTATTGAGAAAAGACGGCGGAACCCCTGCGATGGACGCGAGCCTCGCGCCGGGAATGCCCTCTCCAAGGGCGGCCTTTATCTTCAGGAGCACGCGCATATGCCTCGCTATGGCCCCTATGAGCATGAGGGGCGGCTCCTTTGATACCTTGGAATAGACCTTAAAGGCCCTGCCAAGGTCCTTTGCGCCTATGGCGTCGGAGAGGTCGAATACAGTCTCAACCTTTACGTCAAGCCCCACCTCGGCAACGTCCGAGGCCTCTATGCGCTCTTTCCCGCCCACAAAGAGGATTATCTTCTCAAGCTCGGCCCCGGCGGCAGTAAGAGAACCGCCGGCAAGTTTCACTATGGCCAGGGCCGCCTCGTCATCCATGGTCTTGCCGCGCGCCGAGGCCTCGCGTCTTATCCAGGCAAGGGCCTCACCCTGCCCTGGCGGGCGGAAGACCCTTACCTCGCCGTTCTTCCTCACTGCGCCCATGAAGGCCTTGTCCTTGCTGGGCTTTGGAGAGGTTGAGACAAAGACAAGGACTGTCCATGGCGATGGGTCAAGCAGGTATGGCATGAGGTCCTTCTTGTGGGCGGGCTTGAGGGAAGATGCCTTTCTCACCACAATGAGCCTCTTCTCGGAGAAGGCCGGCATGGTGCGGGCCTCTGTAAGGAGCGAAGACGTGTCAAGGCCCTCGGCATTTGCGCTATGGTAGTTCATGGACTCAAAGCCCGGCGCAAGGAGGGCGGCCTTGAGCTCGCCGAGAAAGGCGTCAATGAGACGCTGTTCAGTGCCGTATACATAATATATGGGTTTATTGAAGGTCTTGCTCACGGCTCTCATAGCCCTTGACAGGGGCGACTGAAACAATCAAAAATTCTCGAGCATCCGCTCCTTTATCTTCCTTGCCATGTCAGTGGAGAGTTTTCTGAGGACCTCTATCTCCACCTCCTCGGTGCGCGTAACATCAGTGGTCTCCACCTTGTAGTCCTCATAGTCAGTAATGTTCTTATCCTGCCAGATTATATGGCCGTCCTTCCTGTCCTTCAGGACAATGCTGACAACCACGGTAAGCCTGTATTCCTGCGTTACGTCCTGCCCCGTGAAAGATACGCCCCTCTGAGAGTAGGAGACAATATTACCTGTCATCTCCGCGTCGGCGTCTTTCTTAACGGGCACGGTAGTCACAAACTCACGCACAAAGGCAGAGGTCATTATGCCCTCTATGTCGGGCTTTCCAGTGGAGTTTACGAAGACGGGTATGGTAAGGGATGTTACTCCGCCCGGTAGGGTCCCTGATTTTCCGGCGATGTGATAACCACAGCCGGAAAGGGTCATTAAGAGAAGCGCCAGAAGGCACGTAAGCCGGGCTTTCCCGTAATCCGCGCGCAGGGGCCTCATCAGCTCACCACCATATTGAATATCCTCGATGGCACGTATATCACCTTTCTTATCTCCCTGCCCGAAATCCACTGGCAAATACGCTCATCTCCCCGCACCATATCCATCACCTCGTCCTCCGAGGCCCCTGGTCCCACGCTCACCCTGCCCCGCACCTTGCCGTTCACCTGCACCACAACGGTTACCTCTTCCATCTTGAGGGCAGACTCGTCATAAGAGGGCCAGGCCGTCCTGTAGATGGGCTCGGCGGCACCGAGCCCTGCCCAGAGTTCTTCCGTAATATGGGGCGCGAATGGCGAGAGGAGGAGCAGAACAGCCTCCACGGCCTCCCTGAAGACCCTGGCGCCAAGGCCGGACTCAATAGACGCCCCGCCCTTCTGAAGGACCCCGTAAAGGGCGTTTACGAGTTCCATTATGGAACTTATGGCAGTATTGAAGTGAAAACGCCCGCCTATGTCCGCGGTAACCTTCTTGATTGTCCTGTGAGTCATGGAATGAAGGTCTTTCAAAGCGCCCGCCTCAATGGGACCGTCGCCCTCGGCGCTATAGGGGACTGCGTGGAGGAGGACTTCCTTGTTATCAAGAACAAGGCGCCAGACCCTTCCAAGAAACCTCTCCGAGCCCTCTACTCCATCAATGCTGAACTCGAGGTCGCGCTCAGGGGGGGCGGCAAAGAGAGAGAAGAGCCGCGTGGTGTCAGCGCCGTAGCGTTTGATGATGCCGCTCGGGTCCACGGTGTTCTTCTTTGACTTTGACATCTTCTCGACAGGGCCGCGCTCAATGGGGGCCGAACACTTCTTGCACCTGCACTGCTCAGTTACCTCTTCGGGCAGTAAAAAACCATGCTCAGGACACTTCATGGTCTCCTTGCATACCATGCCCTGTGTAAGAAGATTCGTAAAGGGCTCGTCCGTGTCCAGGAGTCCCATGTCGCGAAGCGCCTTTGTAAAGAACCTCGCGTAGAGTAGATGCATCACGGCGTGCTCTATGCCGCCTATGTACTGGTCAACAGGCATCCAGTAACCAGCGTCATCCTTCCTGAAGGGAAGGTCCCCGGCGTCAGGGGATACATAACGGAGGAAATACCATGATGAATCCACAAAGGTATCCATTGTGTCTGTCTCGCGCCTCGCAGGAGCGCCGCAGGCAGGGCAGGCGGTATTTACAAACCCCTCGCACTCGGCAAGGGGCGAGCCGCCTTTTCCCGTAAAACGCACGTCTTCAGGGAGTATTACAGGAAGGTCCTTCTCAGGGACTGGCACCACGCCGCAACTCTCGCAGTACACTATGGGTATGGGGCACCCCCAGTACCTCTGGCGCGAGATTCCCCAGTCGCGGAGCCTGTAGGTTATGCTCCTCTCGCCCGCCCACTTCTCCTCTATATATGCCGTGATGGCCTTCCTGGCGTCACTGCTCTTAAGCCCGTCAAAGGGGCCCGAGTTTGTCATCACACCCTCGTCAGTGAAGGCCTCGGTCATAAGAGCGGGGTCGAGCGCCTCGTCAGGGGGATTTATAACCACCTCTATGGGGATATTGTATTTTTTCGCGAACTCGAAGTCGCGCTGGTCATGGGCCGGAACGGCCATGACAGCGCCCGTGCCATACTCCATGAGCACAAAGTTTGCCGCGTATACGGGAATCCTCTGGCCTGTAATGGGATTATAACAGACAATGCCCGTGTCAATGCCCTTTTTCTCCATCCTATCAAGCCCGCCGGGGCCTGCCGCGGCCTTCTCCCGCATGACTTCTTCCACAAAGGCCCGCACCTCGGCAAGCCTCTCATCTGGCGTAAGTTCCCTTAAGAGGGGGTGCTCCGGGGCAAGGCTCATGAAGGTCACTCCATAGATGGTATCAGGCCTTGTAGTAAAGACCTCTATTGTCTTGTCCGCCGTGCCCACCACTGGAAACCTCACACGCGCGCCCTCGCTCCGGCCTATCCAGTTTCTCTGCATTGTAAGGACGCGTTCCGGCCAGCCAGTGAGTTTTTCCGTGCCATCGAGGAGTTCGTCGGCATACTTCGTAATCCTGAAGAACCACTGGTCAAGGTCGCGTTTTTCCACAGTGGAGGCGCAGCGCCAGCAGAGCCCCTCCTCGACCTGCTCGTTGGCGAGCACAGTTGCGCACCCCGGGCACCAGTTCACTGAAGAACGCTTCCTGTAGGCAAGACCCATGGAGAGGAGGCGGAGGAATATCCACTGGTTCCACCTGTAATACGATGGCTCGCAGGTGGCCACCTCCCTTGACCAGTCATAGCCAAGGCCCAGACGCTTTAACTGCCCGCGCATGTAATCAATATTCTCATGGGTCCACTCTGCCGGGTGAACGTCACGCTCAATAGCGGCGTTCTCCGCCGGAAGACCGAAGGAATCCCAGCCCATGGGGTGTATTACGTTCATGCCCCTCATCCTCAGAAACCTTGCGAGCACGTCGCCTATGGAGTAGTTCCTCACATGGCCCATGTGTATCCTTCCCGATGGATAGGGGAACATCTCAAGGAGATAGAACTTGGGCCGGGCAGGGTCTGGATGCGAAGTAAACGCGCCGCACTCCTCCCAGACCTTCTGCCAGTGTTTTTCTATCTCATCGGGGTTGTATCTCTCTCTCATCAATGGCTCCGTAAAAAAATATTTTTCATGACGCGCAACGCCTTTTGCCGCGGAATGTGAAGATAAAAAAACCTCCATAACCCTGCCGCCGACAGTGCCATTCAGTAACATAACACAGGCCCAACATTCAATCAACTTCGCCGCATTGAAGACCTTGAAAAAAACAGGCCCCGCCCGGCTATAATGCAGGTCTTCCACAGGTAATCAAAAAAAATTCTTGATTAAGATGTTGAAATTTTGTAAAAAAAAGGTATAGTTAAATAGATAAGCAAAATCATACGTCCTTTCAGTAACTTGCGCTATTGTAAAGTTCTAATCCCATTTGTGGAGGTTAAGTAATGAGCTTGATTCAGCGTATTCTCCGTAACGACAACTCAGAGACAGGCACAAACAATCCGCTTCAGCCAGAGACTACCTACTCAGGAACCCCCATTACACCCGTTCAGTACGGACTTCCAAAAGTCATCGAATCCATCTGCCCCGAGTGCATGGAAATAATAGATGCCACACTCTATCCCGAGGGCGGCAAGGTATGGATAAGAAAGACCTGCAAGGAGCACGGGGACTTTAAGGACATTTTCTACGGCGATATAGACCTTTACTACAGGTGCGAGGAACTCTGGTACGGCGATGGACGCGGCGTTGAAGACCCGCCCATCGGCAAGGCCACTGTCTGCCCCAAGCAGTGCGGGCTCTGCAACATGCACACAAGCCACAGCGGCCTTCCCATAGTGGACCTCACCAACAGGTGCAACATGACCTGCCCTGTCTGCTTTGCCAACGCGAACGCCGCGGGCTATCTATATGAACCCACCTTTGACGAGGTAATGGACATTCTTAAATCCCTGGCCAACCAGAAACCCGTGCCCGCCAACAGGGTGCAGTTCTCTGGCGGCGAGCCCACGGTGCGCCCGGACTTTCTAAAAATCGTAAAGGCCGCCCGCGACATGGGCTTTGATTATGTCCAGACCAATACCAACGGCATAAAATTCAATGACCTCGAATTCGCCCAGGCCGCGCGCGAGGCCGGTGTCGATAACATCTACCTCCAGTTCGACGGCCTCTCAGACGAGACCTACAAGAAGACGCGCGCAAGGAACATGCTTGACATCAAGATGAAGGCCATTGAGAACTGCAGGAAAGTCAAGATAGCCGTCATACCAGTCGTTACCCTTGTAAAGGGCTACAACGACCATGAGGTAGGCAACATCATAAAGTTCGCTGTCGATAACTTTGACATAGTAAGCGGAATCGCCTTCCAGCCCGTCTCCTTTGTGGGAAGGTTCAGCCAGTCTCACAGGCTCGAAAAACGCTATACCCTCGCCGATCTCGCCAAAGACATTGAAAAACAGACAGGCTTCATAAAGCCCATGCGCGACTGGTTCCCCATAGCCTCCACTTCTGCCATATCAAGGCTTGCCACAGGGCTCAGCGGCAAACCGCAGTACACCCTTACACTACACCCTCACTGCTCGCAGGGCACATACTTCTTTATCAGCGACGACAAGAAAGAGGTGAAACCCATAAGCGAGTTCCTTGACCTCGAGCCCTTCCTCGCCGAGCTCAATGAGATGTCGCTCAAGGTAAAACCGTCGCGCTTCAACCTTCTCTCAAAAGTAAACACACTTTATAAACTCAATAAATACTTTCATAAGGACAAGGCCCCAAAGGGTCTTACCTTCAAAAAGTTTCTTGAGTGTTTCGAGGGATACCAGGACAGGAGCAAGAGAGATACCTACGAGGGAGAGGACGCGAGGCCAATGCCTTACCATACCCTCTTTATCGCGGCCATGCACTTCATGGACGCCTACAACTTCAGTGTAGAGCGCGTCAAACGCTGTGTAATCCACTACCCTGACCCAAAGGGGCACCTCTACCCGTTCTGCGCCTACAACGGGGCGCCAGTATACAGAAGAATGGTGGAAAACAAGTACAAACTCTCTACAGAGGACCTCAAGAAGAAGTACATCTCCGAAGGCCGTCCGGCGGACCTTGAAAAACTCGCCAAAAAAGTCGGCATCGAGTAAACCGGGCAACAGGGGGGGGTAAAGGGGGCAAAGGGGTGCAACCCAACCGGGCGACAGGAGTGCAACCGGGCAACAGGGGTAAGGGGGCGACTGGGGGGGATGTAACAGCCTCATCAAGGTCAGGCAAAAACGATTCAGGGCCGCCGGGTTCATTCCGGCGGCCCTTTTAATTTGCCTTGCTTTTCTCTTGGCTTTCTTTGTCTTACTTTTTAGCGGGCTATGCCACCCTTGTTTTTCTATTGGTTTTCTTTGACGAGATTTCTTACCTGCAGAGCGTGCTACCATGCGTCATGCCCCAAAAATGGAGAAGGGCATGGCCGCCCAATCAAAAGACTTTCTTTTTTCTAAAAGAAAGTACGGAAATCTTCTTCTTTTGGCGGGCGAAGCCCGCCCCCCCATTCTTTTTTTCTTCCGTCTTTTTTATGTCATTACTTCAAGGAGTCCCCGGGCTTTTTTAACGGCTTCTTCTGTCTTCACCTTGCATACCTCACCTGTGCGTCTATTCTTAATTTCCACAAGTCCCTTTGCGAGGTTTCTCTCTCCAACGGTTATGCGCACGGGTATACCGATGAGGTCGGCGTCCTTGAACTTTATGCCTGCCCTTATGTCGCGTTCGTCAAAGAGGACCTCCACACCGGCCTTCTGGAGTTCATCATAAATTCTGCCTGCCTCGCTCACGGTGGCCTCGTGTCCGGCGTTTACGGCAAGTACCTCGACTCCAAAGGGCGCGAGGCCAGTGGGCCAGATGATTCCAGCGTCGTCGTGGTTCTGCTCGATGGAGGCCGCGGCGGTGCGTCCTATGCCTATGCCGTAGCACCCCATTATCATGGGCTGTTCCTTTCCATTGGCATCGAGGAAGACGGCGCCCATAGCCTCGCTGTACTTTTTTCCGAGTTTGAAGACATGACCGACTTCAATGCCGCGCCTGAGTTCCAGCGTTCCCTCGCAGCGCGGACAACCGTCTCCAGTGCGGGCAAAGGCAAGGTCTTCGTACTGGGCCTCAAAGTCCCTCCATGGCGCCACGTTCCTTAGATGGGCATCGGCCTCGTTGGCCCCTGTGACACCAGAAGAGATTGAGAGGACGCTGTAATCGGCGTATATGGGAACCTTGAGGCCCACGGGGCCGGCAAAGCCTGATGGCGCGCCCGTAACGGCCTTTACTGTATCCTCGTCGGCAAGACATACATCCTGGACGCCAAGGACCCTTGAGAGTTTCATCTCGTTAATATCAAGGTCCCCCCTCACGAGGGCCGCAACGGGTCCCTTTTCAGTCTCGTATACAAGGGTCTTTATAAGGTCTGATTCCGAGACGCCGAGAAAGGCGCTTACCTCCTCTACGGTCTTCTTTCCGGGCGTGGAGACGGTCTTAAGGGCCTCGGAAGGGGAACTGGGCCTGACCGGCGCAGTCCGCGCGGGCGCCCTCACCTCGGCCCTCTCAACGTTGGCGGCGTATCCGCACTTGCCGCAGGCCGCCACCTCGTCCTCGCCCGTATCGGCAAGGACCATGAACTCATGGGAGAAACTCCCGCCAATGGCCCCGGACTCCGCCTCCACTGCGCGAAACTCAAGGCCGCAGCGCTCGAATATGCGTGTATAGGCATGGAGCATATTCTCGTACTCGCGCTCCGCGCTCTCCTCGTCGGCATGAAAGGAATAGGCGTCCTTCATGACGAACTCGCGGGCCCGCATGAGGCCGAAGCGGGGACGAATTTCGTCGCGGAACTTTGTCTTTATCTGGTAGAGGTTTATGGGGAGTTGACGGTAGGAACGCACGGCGCCGCGCACAAGGTCGGTAATGACCTCCTCATGCGTGGGGCCTATGCAGAATTCTCTGTTATGACGGTCAGTTACGCGAAGGAGTTCAGGCCCGTACCTGTCCCACCTCCCGCTCTCTTTCCAGAGTTCCGAGGGTATGACAAGGGGAAGGCTCACCTCCTGTGCCCCGGCCCGGTCCATCTCCTGGCGCACTATGCTCTCCACCTTCCTCAGGACGCGGAGCCCAAGGGGGAGTATGTCGTATATGCCGGCGGCGGACTTTTTTATCATGCCCGCGCGTATCATAAGGCGCTGGCTCAGGACCTCGGCGTCTGCCGGCGACTCCTTGAGCGTTGGAAGTAGCATTCGTGAGTAGAGCATTCCTTCTCATGTCTCCTTTTTCGGCCTCTTTTACATACGGTCTTCAAAGACCTGTATCTCGGCCTTTTTCCGAAGCGATGAGAGCCACTTGTTTATAGCCGCCTCCTCCTTCTCGGACTTGAGCCTTGTTGAGAGGGATTCGCGTAACTTGGGCGTAAGGCCCTTTAGGTCGGCCTCCTTCGAGGCCTTCCACAGCGCAATGTAGTAATTGCCCGAGGAGGACAGGGGCTTGTCATAAAGCGGCTTCTTCGCCCCAAGGTCAAATATGTCTCCATAAGACTGCACGGGAAGCCCCATGCCAGGGATAAATCCGTCGTTCATGGAGAAAAAGCCCGTAGTCGAGACCTTGAGGCCCTTTTTACGGGCGACATCCCTTAACTTTCCCCCGTCCTTGAGGGCCTTCAGCACCTCTTTGGCCTCTTTTTTCGCGGCCCTCTCGGCCTTGCTCTCCCTGAGGGTATCGATTACATCTTTTTTGACCTCATCATACTCTGGAATCCTTGCCTCGACCCTCTTTACGACCTTTACAAGATACACGCCCCTGTAGGTCTTCACTGGCTCCGAGACCTCGCCCTCGTTCATGAGAAAGAGCGAGTCCTTTATGCGCCGGACGCCTGCGAGGGTATCGTCAAAGTGCTTTGCGTCAAAGAGTCCCGTGCCCCTGAAGGTAACTCCCTTCGTCTTCTTCACGGCCTCCTTCATCTCGTCAATGGAAGAGGCCTTTTTGAAGGGGTCGGTGAGGTCTTTTACGGCCTTGAGCGCCCTTTCCCTTGAGAGTTCCCCGGCAAGGGCCTTTCTTATCTCAGCGCCGGCGCGTGAAAGGGGCTTTACAACAGCGGGCTTTCGGCCCTCCAACTTTATGATGTGAAATCCAAAGGGCGTCTCCACAATGCCGCTTATCTCTCCTGTCTTTAGGGCAAAGGCCGCGTCCTCGAAGGACTTCATCATCACGCCCCTTGGGAACCAGCCAAGGGACCCGCCCTTCTTGGCGGAACCAGGGTCGCCGGAGTATTTTCTTGCCAGGGTGGCGAAGTTCTCTCCTGCCTTTATCCTCTCGAGGATTTCCCCTGCCTTCTTCCGGGCGGCCTTTTTGGCGCCCTCCTGGTCCTTGTTCTTCATGTCAGGGCGGATAAGGATGTGCCTTGCCTCTATTTTCTCGGGCTCGGTAAAACGGTCCATGTGTTGATCATAATATTCCTTTATCTCCTTATCGCTTATACCCGAGAGCCTCGCGAAGGAGGCGTAATCGGCAAAGGCATAGACAACCTTTACCTTCGCGGGGATGACGAAGTCTGTGGAGTGGTCCATTAGATACTTCCTGCCGTCCTCGTCGCTCACCTTTATGGAGGCCTTTTTCTTTGAGGCCTTTATGGCGACATATGAGAGGTTTATCTCTCTATTCTCCTTGAGAAAGTCCTTTTTTATATCATCATCGGTCACCTTTATGTCCTTTATGACTGCGGCACGCACCTTCTCAACAAGGAGGTCCCTCTTCACGTCCTCCTCGAAGTCCGAGGGTTTAATGCGCTGCGCCCGGAGCGAGTTGAAGTACGTGTCCTTGTCAAAGACGCCGTCCTTCTGAAATGCCTCCACTGAACCGATGGCGTCCTGAACGTCTTTCTTTGAGACGGTAATGCCCATATCATTTGCGGCGCCAACGGCAAGTTCCCTGTCTATGAGGATGGCGACGGCGTTCTTCTTGAGGTTGAGGCCCTTCTCGACAGAGGGCGTGTACCTGTCTTTCAGCACCTTTCGGTAATAATCAGTAAGCCTCTTATGCAGGGCCAGGTAGTCCTTTATGCTTATAGGCTCTCCGTTCACAACGGCAACGGCGTTGACGGAACGCCCCCTGCCCCCAGGGCCTATGCCCCAGAAGATGAAGACGAGAATTATGGCCCCGAAGAGCAACAGAATGTACGTTGATTTCGTGCTTTTTCTTATGGTCTCAAGCATAAACTCCTTTTTCCTCCCAAATGCGACGGCGTTTGTAATAAGTGTCACAGCGAAATTGCGCTATTTAGTGTTAAATATTAAGTAAAATTCGCTTTCAGTGCAACCTTTTTATGATATTTTATCCTTGCCAAGAGCACTGAGGGTCTGATAAAATTGTAAAAATTTCCTATTGGAGACAAAATGCTTAATAGATTCATGAATATGTTCTCGAACGACCTCGCCATTGACCTCGGCACGGCGAGCACCCTTATCTACGTGAAGGGCAAGGGCATCGTCACAAACGAGCCCTCTGTTGTGGCTGTAAAGCGTGACGGAGGCAATCAGCGTGTACTTGCCGTCGGCACCGAGGCCAAGGCCATGCTGGGAAAGACCCCTGGCAACATCTCGGCCATAAGGCCCTTGAAAGACGGCGTTATCGCGGACTTCGAGATAACCGAGGAGATGCTCAAGTTCTTTATCGCCAAGGTACACAACAGGAAGTTCTTCGTCCGCCCCCGCATCATTGTCGGCGTGCCATCTGGCATCACGCAAGTCGAGAAACGGGCAGTAAAGGAATCGGCCTACTCTGCCGGGGCATCGGAGGTCTATCTCATCGAGGAGCCCATGGCCGCGGCCATAGGCGCGGGCCTGCCCATTACAGAGCCTTCTGGCAACATGATAGTGGACATAGGCGGCGGCACGTCGGAGATCGCCGTAATCTCCCTTGCCGGCATAGTCCGCGCCAAGTCCATACGAGTGGGCGGAGACAAACTGGACCAGGTAATAGCGCAGTACATAAAGAGAAAGTACAACCTCTCCATTGGAACCGGCGTGGCCGAGAACATCAAGATGCAGTTCGGCCTGCCCCTGCCTGACGATGACGCGCAGAAGATGGAGATAAAGGGCTCGAACCTCATTACCGGCATCCCCACCACACTTCAGATAGACGGGCAGGAGATACGCGAGGCCATGAACGAGCCCATCTCAGCGCTCATAGACGCCGTGAAACACGTCCTTGAGACCACGCCTCCCGAACTTGCCGCTGACCTTGTGGACAAGGGGCTTGTCCTTGCCGGCGGGGGGGCGCTCATAAAGAACCTCGACGTAATCCTTCGGGAAGAGACCATGCTCCCCGTAACCATTGCCGACGACCCCCTTACCTGCGTTGTCAAGGGCGCGGGAAGACTTCTTGACGAGATTACTCTCCTCAAGGAAGTGACTCTACCCAACTGACCCGCCCTACCCGGGGCGGTTTTCCAAAGGCGTCCGGCCCCTGAAGGCCGCGGCGCCGCGGACAAGCCGTGAATGTGGCGGCCTGTAGACCACGGCGGAATATACGATGACCTCCTTTATCAGAAAGAACCAACTTGTCATAGTAGCGGCCTTTCTTGCGCTTGTATCCCTGCACCTCGCCCTCACCGACACGAGCGTAGGTGAAAGAGGCTATGTGCTCCGGAGGTTCATCTCACTAACCCTCACGCCCGTACAGAATACCGTTGTCTCAGTATACAGGACAGGGGCCGGGGCCGTGGACAACTATGTCGCCGTAATAGGCGCCAAGGAAAAGAACGAAGAGTACAGAAAAGCGCTCCTTGCCATGAAAGAGGAAAACCAGCGCCTCAAGGAAGAGGTCAGGCTCTCAGAGCGCCTCAAGGCACTTCTTCAGTATAAGGAAGAGACAAAACTGCCGAGTACCGCCGCCGGCATCATTGCATACAACACGGCGAGGTGGACAAGGACGGCGGTCCTTAACAAGGGCTCTGGTGACGGCCTCGCGAAAGATATGGCCGTAATAAGTCCCTCTGGTGTCGTGGGAAGGATTATTGACGTAACGCCCGCGACTGCCACGGTGCTCCTCAACACAGACCCGCGGTCCAGTATCGAGGCAATGGTGGAGCGCACAAGGGTAAGGGCCATGGCCGTTGGCAACGGAAAGGACGGCCTAATTCTAAAGTACGTGCGCCAGCTCGACGACGTAAGGGCCGGCGACCTTATCATAACCTCTGGATTTTCCGGGCTCTTCCCAAAGGGTCTCGTAATAGGGGTGGTAACAACGGTAAGAAAGGGCCTCGATAACTTCTTCAACCATATAGAGGTCACGCCCAGGGTTGACTTCAAGGCCCTTGAAGACGTCCTCGTCGTAACCACGTCGCCCCTGGCCGCAAAAGACAGGCCCGCCAGGGAACGCCTCGCAGGAAGGAAGTAAAGATTCATGCGCGATTACATCGCCCTCTTTCTCATCTCCATAGCCTATCTCGTGGTGCAGAGCACGCTCGTTACGTCCCTGCCCATGCCCGACGTGCTACTTCTCATAGTCTTTTACGCCGCGGCAAGGCGCCCCTCCACACTGGCCGTGATATTCTCCTTCTTCCTTGGCTACATGGAGGATATATTCCTCGGCGGGGTCCTTGGCTCCACGTCCTTTTCCTTCATGGCAATATTCGTAGCCGTCTACTTTCTCACAAGAAAGGTGCAGTTCAAGACTCCAGGAGTCATCGCCATTACTGCCCTGGCCCTCTCCGCCATAAAGGCCTTTCTCGTCTTTGCCATCATGAAGACCATTAACAGCGAGATAACCCCCTCCTTCTTCACCATGACCGAGATACTCCTTACGGCCGTCTTCGCACCCTTTGTGATGAACCTCCTTGAACGCCTTGAGACAATTGTATCACCCCATGCCTTCGAGAGGTAGGCCGCTCCGTGGGCAATAGATACTTTCAGGACAAAGAGCCCGTTGAGTTCAGGAAGAGGTACACCATCGCCACCATTATCGCCGGCGTCCTCTTCTTCATAATCATCGTCCGTCTCTGGCACCTCCAGATACTGAAGGGGTCCTATTACGGCGACCTCTCGCACCATAACAAGACAAGGACCCTTAAATCACAGGCCCCAAGGGGCATTATCTATGACAGAAACGGCGTGAAGGTAGCCATAAACCGCCCTGGCTTTGACCTCTACATCATACCAGAAGATGTGACGGACTGGCCCCGCACAAAGACCATGCTCAAGGAACTCGTTGGCATCGACGAGGAGACCATAAAGGAGAGGCTTAAGAGGGCCAAGGGCCAGCCGCCTTTCAGGGCCGTAAAATTAAAGGAAGACCTCTCCTGGGAAGAGACGGTAAAGATAGAAAGTTTCAAGTTCGAGATGCACGGCGTCATGCTCGACGTGACGCCAAAACGCGAGTACATATACGGCCCGGCGCTATCGCACCTCATAGGATACCTTGGAGAACTGAATATAGATGAACTCAAGCGGCTGAAATCCCGCGGCTATGACGCTGGAGACTACCTTGGAAAATACGGCCTTGAGCGGAGTTACGAGGAGTTTCTCCACGGCAAGGACGGGTTCAAGGACATAGAGGTAGACGCCCTTGGAAGAAAGATAAACGTACTTGGCTGGACGCCCCCCTACCCGGGCTATGACATTACCCTGACCATTGACCTTCAGGCCCAGCTTACTGCGTGGCAGGCGCTTGGTACCAACGCCGGGGCAGTTATCGCCCTGGACCCGCGCACAGGAGAGGTCCTTGCAATGGTTAGCAAGCCCGCCTTTGACCCTGAAAAACTCTCGGCTGGCGTCATCTCAAGCAAGGACTGGAAGGCCCTCGTAAGAGACCCCCTGCACCCCCTTACGAACCGTGTCATTCAGGGCCAGTACCCCCCGGCATCAACGTTCAAGCCCATAGTCGCCGCATCCGCCCTTGCCGAGAAGGCAATAAAGCCTGATACACTTATCGAGTCCGGTCCTGTCTTCCGCTTCGCCGGACGGGGGTACCGCGACTGGAAGGAGGAAGGACACGGCATCATAAACTACAAGAGGGCCATAATAGAATCTTCCGACACCTTCTTCTACCAGGTAGGTCTCATGCTCGGTGTTGACACGCTTGCGAAACACGCCGAGTCCTTTGGCTTTGGAAAGTCCACGGGCATAAGGCTCGGCGGAGAAAAACACGGCCTTGTGCCAAGTTCCAGGTGGAAAAAGCGGGTAAAGCACGAACGCTGGTACCGCGGCGAGACCATCTCCGTTGCCGTGGGCCAGGGCTTCATGCTCACCACCCCGCTTCAGCTCGCGAGCGCCTACATGGCCATAGCCAACGGCGGCACGCTCTTAAGGCCGGAGATAGTAAAAAAAATCAGCATGCCCGATGGAAAGACCATTGTGGAATTCACCCCTGAGATAAGGGGCAGGGTGGATATTCCGCCCGATATACTCAAGAAGATACGCAAGGCATTAAAGGGAGTGGTAAACGACAAGAAGGGCACGGCACGGGTGCTCAGGAACAAGCGCCTCAAGATAGCAGGAAAGACGGGCACAGCGCAGGTAGCCCATATGGTCGAGCGGGAGCGCGACCTTGAGAAGATACAGTACAAACTTCGGGACCACGCCTGGTTCGTGGGGTTCGCGCCCTATGACGACCCGAAGATAGTCGTAGCCGTGCTCGTGGAGCACGGCGGCTTCGGGGCAAGGGCCGCGGCCCCCATAGCCAAAAAGGTAATAAGGGCCTATCTAACGGGCAAGAGAGAGAGCGACGTCAAGGCATTGGCGAAGAAGGCGCACAATCCCGGCGCGGAACTCCCTCGCCCTGGCCCCTGGAGCGCGAGATGATACCAAAGTCCATTGACAAACACCTCTTCACGCACCTTGACTTCGCGGCCCTGGGCCTTACCGTGGCCCTTGCCGTCATAGGGCTTGCCTCCATTTACAGCTCTACCTTCAGGAACAGTCCGGAGATATACACCAGGGCCCTTTACTGGTTTATAATCGGACTGGCCTTCATGGCAGTGGCCATTGTCCTCAACTACCATCTACTTGAGCGCTTCGCCTACGTCATTTACGGCAGTTCCCTTCTCATGCTTATCCTCGTCTTTATAATCGGAAGGTCAAGCGGCGGGGCCAGAAGGTGGCTCTACCTCGGCGGCATATCGCTCCAGCCATCGGAGATAGCCAAAATCGCCCTTATCATCATGCTCGCGCGTCACTTCAGCATGAAGAACCTCTCGGGGAAAAAACTCGACATGAAAGACCTCGTTGTCCCTGGCCTCATACTCTTCGTGCCCTTTGCCCTTATCATGAAACAGCCCGACCTCGGAACAGCCATCATACTCTTTTCAATCTTCTGCTCCATGACCCTTGTGGTGGGCGTGCAGAAGCGGACCATCGCGGCCATTCTCGCCCTGGCGTCGGCAATAGCGCCCTTTGCCTGGATGAGCCTCAAGGACTACCAGAAGGCCCGGCTCACTAGTTTCCTGAACCCGGGGCGCGACCCCTTTGGCTCGGGCTATCACCTCCTCCAGAGTAAGATAGCCATCGGCTCCGGCGGCTTTCTCGGCAAGGGCTTCACAAAGGGCACACAGGGAAAACTCATGTTCCTCCCTGAGCACCACACAGACTTCATCTTCTCCATACTCGCCGAAGAATGGGGCTTTATCGGGTCCTTTATCGTTATATCCATATTCTTTATCCTCATACTAAAGGGCCTCGGGGCCGCTAATTCCTCAAAGGACAGGTTCGGTTTTCTCCTTGCCTTCGGCATATCATCCATGTTCTTCTGGCACGTGGTGATTAACCTCGGCATGGTCACGGGGCTTCTGCCAGTGGTGGGAGTGCCCCTCCCTTTTATCAGTTACGGCGGCTCATTTCTCGTTGTCTCAATGACGGCAATGGGGCTGATTATCAATATACGCATGAGAAGGTTTATATTTTGAACTGAAGAGGAAAACAGGGGCCGTGTGACTACAACGCCGCCGCCGGAGAATAATGGGAAAGAAAATAATCATATTTATCGCCACAGGGGCCTACCTTGGCCTCAGCCCCAAGGCCCCGGGCACGGTTGGGACCCTCGCCGGCGTGCTCATAGCCTTTATCGAGGCAGGGACCGGACTTGCCGTCCATGGCGCGGTCCTCGTCCTCGTTACCCTTGTCTCAATATTCGCCGCGGGCAGGGCCGCCACAATACTCGGGACAAAAGACCCCTCAAAGGTGGTCTGCGACGAGATAGCCGGGTACCTCATGGCCTTTTTTCTCATACCCTTCACCCCCTTTAACGCCATATTGGTATTTATTCTCTTCCGTATCTTTGATATTGTAAAGCCCTACCCCGTATCACTTATTGACAGGAGGCTTCCCGGCGGAGCGGGCATAGTCCTCGACGATACGGCGGCGGGCATATACGCCAATATATCGGCCCATATAATACTATCAATAATAAGATGACCCTCCCGGACCTTGCAAGAGACGCGGCCTCGCTCCTTAAAAAAAAAGGACTCACACTCGCCCTTGCCGAGTCCTGCACAGGAGGGCTCCTCTCAAAGGTCCTCACCGATATTCCAGGAAGTTCCAGTTACTATAAGGGCGGAGTCGTCTCATACAGTAACGACATAAAGGAAAAACTCCTCAACGTAAAGCCAGAAACACTTGAAAAACACGGCGCCGTCTCCGCCGGGACGGCCCGGGAAATGGCCGAGGGCGCCCTAAAAAACCTCGGGGCCGATATATCGCTTGCCATCACCGGAATAGCCGGCCCCGCAGGGGGCACCGCCGCAAAACCCGTGGGCCTCGTCTACATAGCCCTCTCTGCAAAGGGAAAGACAACGGAAGTTAAAAAATTCCGCCTCAAGGGGAGGCGAGAAGAGATAAGAAAGGAGGCCGCTAAGGCGGCCCTCGATATGCTCCTTACTTTCTCTTAGAAAAGAAGGAGAAGGGTAAAGAGATTCCCGCTTTCTTTTGGAAAAAAGAAAGTTTTATGACTGGGTTGCTGTCTTCCCCGGGCTTCTTTAATGAATTCAGGAAAGTTTTGTCCGCCACAAAAAAAGTCTGTCAAAGAAAACCAGTAGGCGGGCTTTGCCCGCCAAAAAAAAGAGGCAAGGTATAAGGACCTTTATTGCCATAGACATACCCCAAGACCTAAGGGAACTGATTAAAGGGATAAGAAAAGACCTCGAAGGAGTCCACGGACGCGTCTCCTGGGTGCGCACAGAAAACATCCACCTTACATTAAAGTTCCTCGGAGAGGTAGATGAGGCCCGCTTGCCCCTTGTCATCAAGGCCCTTGAAGGGGCCGCAAGAGGCGCCCCGCCCCTTGAACTCTGCTCAGGCGTACTTGGCGCTTTTCCGTCCATGAGGCGTCCAAGGGTCCTCTATCTCGCCATTGAAGAAAACCCCGGCCTCATGGCCCTAAGCCGGGCCATTGAAAAGGAACTCGCAAAGATTGGCCTTTCCGCCGACAAAAAGCCCTTCAGGGCCCACCTTACCATCTGCAGGATACGCTCGCCAGAGACGGGAAGGGCCCTTGGCGGGGCTGCAGGAGAACTCAAAGTTGAAAAAAAGGTTGCTTTTACAGCCGACCGCTTCGTATTATATAAAAGTGAACTTACGCCCCAGGGGGCGCGCTACAGCGTAATAAGAGACTTCCCATTAAAACAATAATGCCCCGTATAATATTAACTCTCAGGAGGTTTCATCAATGGCGGACTCAAGGGACGCGGCAAGAGGCAAGGCAATAGACCTTGCCATCGGGCAGATAGAAAAACAATTCGGCAAGGGCTCCATCATGCGTCTCGGCAAGGACTCCGTGGCCGTTGACGCGGCGGCAATACCCACGGGCTCGCCATCACTGGACATAGCCCTTGGCATAGGGGGCGTTCCGAGGGGCCGGGTAGTGGAGATATACGGCCCCGAGTCCTCGGGAAAGACCACCCTCTCGCTTCACATAGCGGCCCAGGCCCAGGCCAGTGGCGGGGCCGTGGCCTTTGTGGACGCCGAGCACGCCCTTGACCTTGCCTATGCCCGCCTCATAGGCGTTGATACAGACGAGCTCCTCCTCTCCCAGCCAGACACGGGCGAGCAGGCCCTTGAGATTACGGACATCCTCATAAGGAGCGGCGCCGTGGACCTCATTGTAGTCGATTCCGTGGCCGCCCTTGTCCCAAGGGCCGAACTCGAAGGCGACATGGGAGACGCACACATGGGCCTTCAGGCCCGCCTCATGAGCCAGGCCCTGAGAAAACTCACCTCAACCATCAGCAAATCCAATACTTCCGTCATCTTCATCAACCAGATACGCCACAAGATAGGCGTCTTCTTCGGAAGCCCCGAGACCACCACCGGAGGCAATGCCCTTAAGTTCTACGCCTCGGTGCGCATGGACATAAGGCGCATAGGGCAGATAAAGCAGGGCGACGCCATTATCGGCAATCGCATAAAGGTGAAGGTGGTAAAGAACAAACTCGCCCCGCCCTTCAAGGTGGCTGAGTTCGACATCCTCTTCAACGAGGGCATCTCACGTGAGGGCGATCTACTGGACCTTGCCGTGAAATCCGACATCGTACAGAAGAGCGGCTCGTGGTTCTCATACAACGGCGAACGGCTCGGACAGGGCCGCGAAGCCGTAAGAAAACTCTTGAAGGACAACCCCGATACAAGCAGGGCCATAGAAGAAGCAATCCTTCAGCACTTCAACATGAAGAGAGGCGAGGCATAAAAACATGGCCGGACTGGACCTATCCTCAATACTCGGCTTCGCCGTAAAGCAGAACGCCTCTGACGTTCACTTGAAGGCTGGCATGCCCCCCATACTCCGCCTTAACGGAAGGCTCGTGCCAATAAAAAACCACGAACGCCTTGCCCCTGTAGAGGTGGCGAACGCCGCCATCGCCATAATGAACGAGACGCAGAAGGAGACCTTCAGGAGAGACCATCAGGTGGACCTTGCCTACAGCGTACCAGGGCTTGGCAGGTTCAGGGTCAATATCTTCAACCAGCGCGGCGCCGCGGGCATAGTCTTCAGGGTAATACCCATAAAAATACTATCCTTCGAGGAACTTCACCTGCCCGAGGTCTTCCACAAGATAGCCGAGGAACTGCGGGGCCTAATCCTCGTAACAGGCATCACGGGAAGCGGAAAGTCCACCACCCTCGCCTCTGTCCTCGATTACATCAACAACAAACGCTCGGCCCACATCATATCCATTGAAGACCCCATAGAGTTTCTTCACAAGGACAAGTTCTGCCTCATAAACCAGCGCGAGATAGGCTTTGACGCCGTAAGTTTCGCCGAGGCGCTTCGTGGCGCCCTCCGCCAGGACCCTGACATAATAATGGTGGGCGAGATGCGCGACAGGGATACCATAGAGACGGCACTTACAGCCGCGGAAACTGGGCACCTTGTCCTCTCCACGCTCCACACCATAGACGCCGTTGAGACCATCAACAGGATTGTCACCACCTTTCCGCCTTACCAGCAGAAACAGGTGCGCATCCAACTCGCCAGCGTTACAAAGGCCATAATATCCCAGCGTCTCATACCCACCAGCGACGGCTCGGCCCGTGTCCCTGCCGTCGAGGTGCTCGTGACCACGGCACGTGTTCGCGAATGTATCGAGGACAAGGACAAGACAAAGGAACTCTTTGACGCCATCTCCAAGGGGCATTCCACCTACGGCATGCAGACCTTTGACCAATCCATACTATCGCTCCTCAAGAGGGGCTTCATTTCCTATGAAGAGGCGCTTCGCCAGTCCTCAAACCCCGCTGACTTTGAACTCAAGGTAAAGGGCGTGGTCTCAACAGGGGACACGAACTGGGAAGGCTTTGACAAGGGCGCTGACGACGAGGGCGAAGAGGACGAAAAAGACAAAGGCAGAGACGATAATATCGAAGACATAGAGCGGTTCTGAGAGGAGGGAGCATGGGAGGCACCAAAAAGACCGCCGCCCCCCGCACCCCGCCCTCGCCCCTTGCCATTGCCCTCCGCATCCTCTCCTACAGGGACAGGACTCTGCGGACAATGGAGGAAAAACTCCGGGAAAAGGGCCTCTCCTCTGACGAAATCTCCAGGGTCATCGATAAACTCCAAGCCGAGGGCCTCCTTGACGATGAGCGCTTCGCGAGGGAGCTTGCCGCTTCGAGGATAAGAAACAGGAACTGGGGACCAGTCAAGATAAGGCTGGACCTTCAAAGAAAGGGTGTGCCCGGGGATATTACGGAGCGCGTTGTCTCGGGCCTTGACAAAGACCTCGTAGAGGAGGCCGCGAAGAGGGCCTATCAGAAGTGGACCCTTAAAAAGGGCCTTGACCCCGAAGCCTGCCTTGAGCGCGGAGACTTCATAAAGGCCTGCAGACACCTTGAGTCAAGGGGTTTTCCAAGAGGGCTGATTTTCACAGTCATCAAGGGAGGCGGGGACATTTAAGGAACCATTTAGCAGGCCCCAAAAATTAATAGTACAAAAATCATCTTGAATACAGGCGTGAGTACATGAAGAGTTCCGAGATAAGAGAGAAATTTCTTGATTACTTTGCCGGGCACGGACACCAGAAGGTAGCCTCCTCGGGACTCGTGCCCGCCGGAGACCCCACCCTCCTCTTTACCAACGCGGGCATGGTGCAGTTCAAGGGCGTCTTTCTCGGCGAGGAAGAACGCCCCTACAGCCGCGCCGTCTCCTGCCAGAAGTGTATGCGCGCCGGCGGCAAGCACAATGACCTTGAGAACGTGGGCATGACTGCCCGCCACCATACCTTCTTCGAGATGCTCGGAAACTTCTCCTTTGGCGACTACTTCAAGGACGAGGCCACGGATTTTGCCTGGGACTTTCTAACGCGTGTCATGAATCTACCAGAAGAAAAACTCTGGGTAACCGTATTCGAGGAAGACGACGAGGCAGAGCGCATATGGACTGAAAAACGCGGCGTCCGCGCCGAACGGGTAGTGCGCATGGGCGAAAAGGACAACTTCTGGTCCATGGGCGACACCGGGCCCTGCGGCCCCTGCTCCGAGATTCTCATAGACCAGGGTGAGGCCCTTGGTTGCGGCTCACCGGACTGCGCCGTTGGGTGCGACTGCGACCGTTACCTCGAAATCTGGAACCTCGTCTTCATGCAGTATAACCGCCAGAACGAGGGGACGCTCACTCCCCTTACCCATCCCTCCATTGACACTGGCATGGGCCTTGAGCGCCTGAGCGCCGTAATGCAGGGCGTGCCGTCGAACTACGAGACAGACCTCTTCATACCCATAATCAATACAATAAAGGGCCTCGTGCCCGGTAGAGGGCTCGACTCCCCGGACTCCGCATCATCGCTAAACGCCATCGCCGACCACGCCCGCGCCATTACCTTTCTCATGGCCGAAGGCGTGCTTCCAGGGAACACGGGCCGTAACTACGTCCTTCGCCGCATAATACGCCGGGCCCTTCGCCACGGGCGTTTTCTCGGCCTGAAGGAGCCATTTCTCGGACCTGTAATATCAAGCGTTATCAAGATAATGGGGCCAGTATACCCCGAGATACAGGAGGCCGAAGGACTCGTCAAAAAGGCCGCCGGATCCGAGGAAGAACGCTTCCTTGAGACCCTTGAGCGGGGCCTTGAGATACTCGGGGCCGAGGTTGATAATCTCAAGAAGGAGAACAGGACCACCATACCCGGCCCCCTTGCCTTCAAACTCTACGACACCTACGGCTTTCCAGTGGACCTTACGGCTGACATCGTGAAAAAAAACGGCTTTATCGTGGACGAAGAGGGCTTCAAGGCCTCGATGACCGCCCAGCGCGAAAAAGCCCGCCTTGCCTGGAAGGGCGGGGCAAGGGCCGAGGGCATGGACCTCTACCGCGCCCTCGCGAGTAGCAACGTAAAGACCGCCTTCACTGGCTATGACTTCCCCTCTTCCACATCAAGGGTCCTTGCCATCATACAGGACGGGGAGGCCGTTGACCAGGCCTCCGAGGGCGATGAGGTGGAAATCATAACCGAGGAGACGCCCTTTTACGGAGAATCTGGCGGACAGGTTGGCGACACAGGCATGATACGCGGTGCCTCGGGCCTTGAGATAGAGGTAAGAGACACCCAAAAGCCGCTTCCTGACATCATAGTCCACCATGCACGCATAAAAAAAGGCGAGATACGCCTTGACGATACAGTGGAACTCCTCCCGGACATGGACCGGCGCGGCGCCATACGCCGTAACCACACGGCAACGCATATCCTCCACGCGGCCCTTCGCGACCTCCTCGGAGAACACGTGCGCCAAGCTGGCTCCCTCGTGCGGCCAGACGCCCTGCGCTTTGACTTCAGCCACTATGAGGCCCTTACATTCAACGAACTCAGGGCCATAGAAAAAAAGGCCAACAGCGCCGTAATAGAGAACATTACGGTCACGACCGATGTACTCTCCCATGACGAGGCCATAAAGGCCGGGGCCCTGGCCTTTTTTGACGATAAATACGGCGAAAAGGTCCGCATGGTGAGCGTACCTGGCGTAAGCAGGGAACTCTGCGGTGGGACGCACGTTACACGCACGGGCGATATAGGACTCATAAAGATAACGGGCGAGTCCTCAGTGGCCTCGGGTGTAAGACGCATAGAGGCAGTGACAGGCCCCAGCGCCATAGATGAAGTTCAGAGAGAGGAAAGAGTCCTCTTCGATGCCGCCGCCTCGCTAAAGGTATCTGGCGCCGAGGTGGCCGGGAAGATAAAACACGTAATGGAGCGCCTCCGGGCCCTTGAAAAAGAAGTGGAGAATCTCAAGAAAAAGGCCGCGGCCTCGGATGCGGCCAAGATGTCTCAGGAGGCGAAGATAGTAAAGGGCGTCAAGGTCCTCGCCGTGACGGCAAGAGAGCCTGACTCGAAGACCCTTCGCGAGATGGCCGACAACCTCCGAACAAAACTCGGCTCAGGCATAGTCATTATCGGGGCCAGGGCAGGAGACAAGGGAGTCCTCCTTGCCGCCGTGACACGCGACCTTACGACAACCTATAACGCCGGTGAAATAATAAAAAAACTCGCCCCAACCATAGGCGGCAGGGGCGGGGGCAGGCCCGACATGGCGCAGGCCGGAGGCCCTGATGGCGCCAAAATAACCGAGGCCCTCGAAAAGGCCACGGAAATAATAGAAGCAATGAACTGAAAAAAGACGAAAAGAAAGAAAAGGGTAGGGTGTGGTTCCTTCCAACCCTCCACCCTTCGACCCTTCGGCAAGCTCAGGGCTCAGGGTGAATGGTTTTAATCCATATCAGGGGCTTTTTCAAGCGTTCGCCCTGAGCCTGTCGAAGGGCTAACAGTTAGGTAGCCTTCTGGTGGGCGCTGCCCACCAGAATCCTCCCCAATCCCCTTGGGAGCGGGAGTCTCTATAATGCCACTCCACCCACATTCCCGATTGGTTTTCTTTGTCTTACTTTCTTTTTTCAAAGAGAAAGTAAGGGTAAATAGAATCCTCCCCAATCCCCTTGGGAGCGGGAGTCTCTATAATGCCACTCCACCCACATTCCCGATTGGTTTTCTTTGTCTTACTTTCTTTTTTCGAAAAGAAAGTAAGGGTAAGTAGAGAATTCCCCCATGCCTCCCCTACCCCCCCGTTGCCCTTACAGCGGCCCTTGTATAAGGGCTTGAGGGAAAATCAGACTGGAGGGTAGAAAGAACGTCCTGTGCGCGATCTCCCTCGCCGAGCTTTACATAGGCCTTCACAATAAAATATAGCGCCTCATCCACAACGCTTGAACGGGGATACTCCTTGAGTATCACATTAAACCTTGAAAGGGCGCCCCTGTATTTTTTCTTCTTCAAATAGAACTTGCCTACATAAAGTTCCCGCTCGGCAAGCCTGTTCCGTAAAAAAGTTATAAGTTCCACGGCCTTGTCATTATAAGGCGAATCGGGAAAGTTGCTCGTAAGGTCCTCAAAGGCTATGATGGCCTTTCTCGTATTGGTCTGGTCCCTGTCAGCCGTAAGGACATCACGAAAATAGCACATGCCCTTCTGAAACAGGGCATAGGCGGCCTTTGTGTGCGAGGGATGAAGGGCTACAAAATCCGTATAATATACCCTCGCCTCCTCGTACTTCTCATCGGCATAGAGGACATCGGCAAGCATTATCTCGCCATCAAGGGCATATTCACTAAGGGGATAACGCTCCATAAGGTCGCTGAATACCTTCTCCGCCTCTTCATAATGAACGGAGTGATACTGTTTCACCCCCTCGTTATACATCTCCCCGGCGTTCCTGTATCCCTTGACCCCGCCCTTCTGCGTGGCACAGCCGGAAACAACAAGGAAGATAAAGAGCGCCATGGCGAAAGAAGGCCTCCAGAGCGCACGGACAGCCCCCGCGCCAGACCCCCTGTCCCTGTATTTCAAGACACTTCCTTTCCCTGACCACATAAGTTCACTCCTTAATAATCCATCCCTGAAGCATTCAGAGATGAAAACAAATGCCTTTTTATTTTTTCACATTCTCAAGGCAAAAAAAAACCTCAAAAAGGGTGGCGCTGACCTTACGCCTGAGAAAAGCCCGAAAGAACAAGCATCCCCAGAAACTTTCTGGGTAATTAAAGGCTAATGGGAGTGCCCCCCTTGTCCTGTATCCCATGGGTCCTTGCCCTGGATTGATAGTACCTCCATAATGCCCGGTATATCAAGTACCAGGGCGGCCTCGTTATCAGGCCCCTCGGCAAGGCCGAGCACACCGCTTATCCTGTCCTCAAAGGGAAGGGGCCTGAGGACCATATTAAACTCTTTCAGAACCCTGTCCACCACAATGCAGATCTTCCCCTGCCCGACGCTTGCCAAGACAGCGTAACTCGATCCATGGTCTGGTTCAGCCCTGGCCGGGTTGAATAGCTCCGATGGCCTTACGGCGCGTATAGAGGTATTGTCAATGGTAATAAAACCATCGCTCAGGGACACGTCATCGCCGAGGGCTATTATCTCGCTTACGCAACTACCAGGTATGGCGAAAGAATTGCCCCCAGCCTCGCATAATAGGGCCCCTATCATGGTCTGCGTCACAGGTATGGTAAGTATGAACCGCGTGCCCTTGCCAGAGACGGTCTCCACCTCCACAAGGCCATTAATAAGTGCGATGTTCTCCCTTACAACGTCAAGGCCCACGCCCCGGCCAGAGACATGACCCACCTCATCCGTGGTGCTGAAGCCCGGGAGAAAGATAAGGTCCAGTTTCTCATGTCTCCCAAGGGCGTCGGCCTCGTCCCTCTCAATAAAACCAGCGCTCAGGGCCTTCCTGCATATCTCCTCGGGGTCCATGCCGCGGCCATCGTCCTTGACCTCTAAGACTACCTTCCCGCCTTTCTGATATGCGCTCATGGTAACAACCCCTGCAGAGGACTTTCCGCATGCAACGCGCTCAGACGGCGCCTCAATGCCGTGATCTATGACGTTTCTTATTATGTGCATGAGCGGGTCGGCGAGCTCCTCGATAACGGACATGTCAATTTCTGTATCGCCCCCATAGGTTGTTATGCCTATCTCCTTGCCGCACTCATTGGCAAGCCTCTCGATATAGGGCTCAAACCTCCTGAAGAGCCTTCCCACACGCACCATCTTGACGGCAAGGACGCCATCGCGAATACGGTCAAAGACCTCATCACACCTCTTTCCAAGATCCCTGAACTCATCAGCGCTCCTGGCAACATAATGCCCCTCAGCCATATCAGTGGTCAGGCGTCTCAGACGTGTCTTGAGCCCGTAGAGTTCGTCAAGGCAGCCCATAAGGTTCTCTATCTTCACCACATCCACCCTTATGGTCCCGGTGTTGCGCCGCATGGTTTCCACCCGCTTTGCCGCTGTCTTCCTCTGCACCACTGCGCGACTCAGACGCCCTCCAGCAGTGCCCATGGACTCGTATTTTATCTCACGGAGAGATATACCCTTGAATCCCTGTATGAGGTCTTCGGTCTCTTTGCGTCCAAGGGTGGTGGCAATGAGCATCTCAAATCGTATCTTCCCGGGGTCCTTTCCCGCGGAAGGCAGAGTGGTGATTATTTCAGCGACCTTTCCAAGCTCCTCGGTAAGGGCGTGGTGCAGTCTATCAAAGGACTTTGTCTCAAAAGAGGCACATACAACAAAAATCTTCCTGCCTGCCCTCATGTTGTCACGAAGCCTGAAGTTCTCGTACTCCGTTAGCGAGGCAAAGAACTTCTCCCCAAGGTGCATGTCCTCTGAACGGTCTCTCGCATCAACGTATTTTCCAAGGACCTCGATGACCGAAGCGACCTCTTTTCCAAAGCCCGATGCGCGCCCTGAGCATACCATCTTCGAGAGAAGCCCCTCTGCCAGGGTTATGGCCTCAATGGAATCGGAATCAAACTTCACGCGGCCAAGCCGCAGTAGCTCGAGGGTATCCTCAAGGGCATGGCAGAGCCTCGCGATATCACTAAACTCGAAGACGCCAGAGAGCCCCTTGAGGGTATGGACAGAACGAAAGAGACTGTTAAGGAGGGTAGGGTCGCTACTGCCCTTGTTTACACACCTGGAAAGGTGCATGACATCTCTATCAATGGAGCCGAGTATCTCCTCGGCCTCTATGAGAAAATCCTTTGCCTTGCCCTTCACATAATTACCTCATTGGGATATCTGTTCAATCAAGCGACAATCTTTATTATATCACTTTTTAGGACAAAAAAGGGACTTTTAAGGAACCTCTGAATAATTCGTCCCTGAATTATTCAGAGAGGTCAAAGAAAAAACGCGGTTTTTCTTTTTCTCACATTTTCAATAACTTACAGTTATAGAAAATGGCAACACATCCATGTGTTGCAGGAAAGTCTGAATTAATCAGACTTTCCTTAAAAAAAGCCGGTATCAGATGAGCCCTATGGAAACATCTCCAGAAGGGCGCCAAAAGAGTCTATTATGGTCTCGCAGCAAGCGTCCTTGAGTTCCTCGACGGGCCTGAACCCGTAGGCGACCCCGACAGTGAAGACCCCTGCCCTCCTGCCTGTCTCGCAGTCAATGGGGCTGTCACCGACAAAAATAGTCTCATCCGTACCAACCCCGGCCTCCCTGATAATATGAAGAAGGGGCGCGGGGTGGGGTTTTCGCTCACTGAAGGTATCGCCGCCCACAATATCCACAAAGAGGTCCTCGAGTCCGAGTTCGCTTATTATGCGCCTGCTGAGACCCTCGGGCTTGTTTGTAAGGATGGCGAGTTCCCTGCCCCTTTCTCTCATGGAAAAGAGCGTCTCACGAACCCCGTCATAAAGACGAGTCTCCACCATTAGATTCTCTCCGTAAAAGGCCAGGAACCTTGAACGCGCCTCAAGGAGCACTGCCTCGTCAATACCTGGCATCAACTGCGCCAGAAGCATGTTTACCCCCCAGCCTATCTTCTCCTTGATGGCCTCTCTCTCCATGGGGGGCCTGCCATAGGACTCAAGGGTCCTGTTCGCGGCAACGGCGATGTCGCCTGAAGAGTCTATAAGCGTTCCGTCAAGGTCAAAGACAAATAGATTGCCTGCCACTAAAGCGTCTGCCTCCTTATCTTTTTGAAGTTTCCGTAACCATACCACATTAGAGACTATGAGGCTACAATGAGATTACCCAGGGGGCTTACGCCTTTACAAAGAGGGCCTCATTTGTTATCATCAGACACGTAGCGCTCATCAGGGGCCATGGCCTTTAAGGCCCTGGTCCTGAAATACCCTGAACCTGCCCGTCCCCATGACGGTGTGTGCGGGACCATGGACAAAAAGGGGCACTGGATTATGGGTAATCAGTTCGTAAGAAAGGCCGCTGTCGCGGGCTCGTTCTATCCCTCGGACGATGACGTGCTCTCCGGGATGGTAGAAAGCTTCATCACAAGGGGTGAGAAGAGCCGCGTAATGGCTGTTATCTGCCCACACGCCGGCTACATATACTCGGGCGCAGTGGCAGGGGCGGTATACGGCTCCATAGAGGTCCCTGATACGGTTGTGCTCCTTGGCCCCAACCACACGGGCATGGGCGCGAGGGCCGCTGTAATGACAGAAGGGGTCTGGGAGATACCACTTGGCGGGGTTCCTGTCAATGGGGCCCTTGCGGAGCGCATAGCCGCCTCTTCGGCCCTCTTTACAGCGGACAGGGCGGCACACCTTGCCGAGCATTCCCTTGAGGTGCAACTGCCCTTTCTCTACCACCTTAACAGCAGGGTCAGCATCGTCCCTGTTACGCTCATGAGCACAGGGCCCGAAGAGGCCCGCGAGATGGGCGAGGCCCTCGCAGGGGTGCTCTCCGCAACAGACGAGGAGGTCCTCGTGGTGGTAAGCTCTGATATGAACCACTACGAATCTGACTCTCTTACGCGGGAAAAAGACAGCCTCGCCATAAAAAAGGTCCTTGAACTCGACGCGCCGGGACTCCTTGAGGTAACGTCAAGAGAGCATATTACCATGTGCGGCGTCTTCCCGGCGGCCATCGCCATCTTTGCCATGAAAAAACTCGGGGCTAAAGAGGCCCGTCTTCTGGATTACGATACCTCGGGCGCCACGAGTGGCGACATGGAACACGTCGTGGGCTACGCTGGATTTACGATCAACTGAAACTGCCAGAGTATAAATAACTCCCTGAATCCGGGGGATAAAGGACATCAAAAAGTGACAGTACGTACCCGTTTCGCGCCGAGCCCCACGGGGCACCTGCACATAGGCGGAGCAAGGACGGCGCTCTTTAACTATCTTTACGCAAGGCACAACAAGGGGGCCTTTGTCCTGCGCGTGGAAGACTCGGACGTGGCGCGGAGCACCGAGGAGTCTGTAAAGGCCATACTCGAGGGCATGCGCTGGCTGGGCCTTGATTGGGACGAGGGGCCCTTTTATCAGAGCGAGCGTTTTGAGCTGTATAAAGAACGAGCGCAGTCCCTTCTTGAGAAGGGCCTTGCCTACAGGTGCTACTGCACCGCCGAGGAGCTGGCCGCGAGACGTGAGGAGGCCATGAAAGATGGCAGGCCGCCCATGTATGACAGGAGGTGCAGGGACGCCGCGCCGCGCCCGGACGCGCCCTTTGCCCTGAGGTTTCGCGTGCCAGAGGGCAGGACAACATTCAAGGACGGAATAAAGGGCGCAATATCCTTTGATAACGGTGACATAGAGGACCTCGTAATCCTCAGAAGCGACGGCACGCCCACCTATAACCTCTGCGTCGTGGTGGACGACGCGGAGATGGGTATAACCGAGGTCATACGCGGTGACGACCATATAAACAACACGCCCAAGCAGATACTCCTGTACAGGGCCCTTGGTTACGAGGTTCCTGGTTTTGCGCACCTGCCCATGATACTTGGAGAGGACAGGACAAGGCTCAGCAAACGCCACGGCGCAACGTCTGTAATGGCCTACAGGGAGATGGGCATACTGCCAGAGGCCCTTGTTAATTACCTTGCGCGCCTTGGCTGGTCTCACGGCGATGAAGAGGTCTTCAGCCTCGGGGAACTTATTGAAAAATTCACCCTTGAAGCCGTTGGAAAGTCATCAGGCGTATTCAACAGCAAAAAACTCCTCTGGCTGAACCAGCATTACATTCAGGCCCTCTCTCCCGGGGACCTTTGCGGCCCCTTTCTCTGGCAGTTATCAAGACAAGGTGTAGAGGCCTCAGGGGACGAGAGGACGTTAAAGATAATAAAGACGCTTCAGAAGCGGAGCGTCACCATGGAGGAAATGGCCTCGGGAGCACTATTTTACTTCAGAGACCACGTTGAGTACGACGAAAAGGCGGCGAGAAAGTTCCTCACCCCCGAGAAGACGGCGCCCTTTGCAACCCTCATGGAGGGGCTTCAAGGGCTTGATGAGTTTTCAGAAGAGAATATCGAAGAGGTCTTCACGGGCATTATGGAGGCCACTGGGCTTAAGCTTGGAAAACTCGCCCAGCCAGTGCGCGTGGCCCTTACAGGCGGGACCATCTCTCCGGGCATCTTCGAGACCATAGAGGCCCTTGGAATGGACATGACTATAAGACGCCTTAAAGAGGCCCTTGCCTTTGTGGAGGCAAAAGAAGGGGCCGGGACGTAGAGGGGGGAGTTGTCGGGCAGGGAGAGTCAAGTTGAGCCGAAAGGGTGCGTAGTCTGGGGTAAATTCTTTTTGTTGGGTTTCGCTGTCGCTCTACCCAACCTTGTATTACTATTATGCACCAAGTCCAGGCAATCCAAAGGGACATCGCCGTCCGCTCAAAAGACTTTCTTTTTTCTAAGGAACCTCTCCTTAATTCGTCCCTGAATTAAGGAGAGAGGTCAAAGAAAAAGCGCGGTTTTTCTTTTTCTTACATTTTCAATAACTTACAGTTATAGAAAATGGCAACACATCCATGTGTTGCTGGAAAGTCTGAATTAATCAGACTTTCCCCAAAAGAAAGTGGAAGGTTTTAATGAGGACTTCATGTTCAAGAAAGTACTCGTAGCCAACAGGGGTGAGATAGCCTCGCGTGTAATACGTGCCTGCAAGGAGCTGGGTATCTCCACTGTCGCCATATACTCGGAGAACGACACCACGGCGCTCTACGTAAAGAAGGCCGATGAGGCCTATCTTGTAGGGCCTGGTCCCATCGAGGGGTATATGAACATACACCGCCTTGTGGACCTTGCGCTCCGTGTGGGTGCCGAGGCCATCCATCCGGGCTATGGATTTCTCTCGGAGAACCCGAGCCTGCCGCTCCTCTGCGAAAAAGAGGGCATTGCCTTCATCGGACCACGGAGCGAGACCATACGCGACCTTGGCGACAAGATATGCGCCCGCGAACTCATGAAAAAGGCTGGCGTCCCCGTGCTTCCGGGCACGGACCACGCCATAGAGGACGTGGAAGAGGCCGTGCGCCTTGCCGATGACATAGGCTACCCTGTAATGGTAAAGGCCTCTGGCGGGGGTGGAGGCAGGGGTCTCAGGGTGGCCGTGGACGCCACCGAGGTCCGCGAGGCCTTTGAGACCTCAAAGAAGGAGGCGCAGGCCGCATTCGGGGTAAACAAGGTCTTCCTCGAAAAATACATCGAACGGCCCCACCACATTGAATTTCAGATACTTGCCGACAACTTCGGGGAGATTATACACCTTGGCGAGCGCGACTGCTCCATACAGAGAAGACACCAGAAACTCATTGAGATAGCCCCCTCGCTCATCCTTGACGAGGCCATGAGAGAGAAGATGGGCCAGGCGGCCATAAAGGCGGCCAGGGCGGCAAACTACACCAACGCAGGCACTGTGGAGTTTCTCGTGGATAATGAGGGTAACTTCTATTTTCTTGAGATGAACACGCGTTTGCAGGTCGAACACCCCATTACAGAGGAGACAACTGGCATTGACCTTGTGAAGAAGCAACTTGAGATTGCCGCCGGCAAGCCCCTTGGCATAAAGCAGGAAGACCTCCGAATAAACGGCTTTGCCATGGAGTGCCGCATCTGCTCCGAGGACCCGCAGAACAACTTCATGCCGAGTTTTGGGCGCGTTACGTCATATTACTCCCCCGGAGGCATAGGCGTACGCATAGACGGCTCCATATACAAGGACTATGTCATACCCGGCACCTATGATTCGCTCGTGGTTAAACTCATAGTGCGCGGCTCCACCTGGGAGGAGACGCTGAGACGCATGGAGCGCTCCCTTGATGAGTTCATAATAAGGGGCGTCAAAACGACGATACCATTTCTTAAGAATATCATGAAAGACCCTGATTTTATTAAGGGTAATTTTGACACAGGATATATACAGAGAAAGCCCCATCTCATGGAGTACAGGGAGTACGGAGAGCCCTCGGACGTTGTTGCCGCCGTGGCCGCGGCCATAGCCGCGCACCACGGGCTCTGAGAGGCAGGGGGGTAAAAGGCTGAAAAAGGGGGGTTCATTGGTAGACAAGGCTGTGAAAAAAAAAGACACCATGGAGACAAAGACCAACTTCAAGATAAATCTCACTGAGACGGTTCTGAGGGACGCGCATCAGTCGCTTCTTGCCACCCGCATGAGGACATCCGACATGCTGGATGTGGCCGGCCAGTTGGACCGTGTCGGATACTGGAGCCTCGAGGTCTGGGGCGGGGCCACCTTTGACACGTGCCTGAGGTTCCTGAAGGAAGACCCCTGGGAGAGGCTCCGTGCCCTGAGGAAGGCCATACCCAATACCAGGCTCCAGATGTTGCTACGGGGGCAGAACCTCGTGGGTTACAGGCACTATGCCGACGATGTTGTTAAAAAATTCGTCGAGAAGGCCTCGAAAAACGGCATTGATGTATTCAGGATTTTCGATGCCCTTAATGACACGCGGAACCTCAGCACCTCCATACGTGCGGCAAAGGAGGCAGGCGGCCTTGTCGAGGCGGCCATCTGCTACACCACGAGTCCTGTGCACACCAACGAGTCCTTCGCGGACCTCGCCGAGAAACTCGCCGACCTTGGCGCTGACACCATCTGCATAAAAGACATGGCCGGGCTGCTTACCCCTGCGGCGGCCTTTGACCTTGTCTCCATGATAAAGAAGAGGCTCAGCCTCCCCGTGCACCTTCACTCCCATGATTCGTGCGGTCTCGCGTCCATGAGTTACCTGAAGGGCGTTGAGGCAGGGGCCTCCATAATCGACACGGCGCTATCGAGCCTTGCCTCGGGCACATCGCAGCCCCCGACAGAGAGCCTTGTGGCGGCCTTTGAGGACGGCCCCTATGACACCGGGCTCGACCTCTCGCTCATCTCCGGCATTGCGGAGCGTTTCAGGGATATAAGAAGGAAATACGTCCGCTTCGAGAGTGAGCATACGGCCATAAACACGAAGATACTCATCTCTCAGATACCTGGCGGCATGATGAGCAACCTTGCGCACCAGTTGAAGGAGCAGAACGCCCTTGAGAGAATGGACGAGGTTCTGAACGAGATACCGCGCGTAAGAAAAGACATGGGCTATCCGCCCCTTGTGACGCCATCGAGCCAGGTAGTTGGAACGCAGGCGACTCTTAACGTCCTCACGGGCGAGCGGTATAAGGTCATAACGAGCGAGACGCGCAACTACTTCCGAAACCTCTACGGCACCCCGCCGGGGCCGGTGAACGAAGAGGCGAGGAAACTCGCCATAGGCGACGAAAAGCCCATTGACAGGCGTCCGGCGGACCTCCTCGAACCCGAACTCGACCGTCTCATGAAGGAGATAGACGGCAAGGCCCGTTCCATTGAGGACGTCCTCTCCTATGCCCTCTTTCCAGTTGTGGCCATGGAGTTTTTTGAGGAGAGAGAGACCGGCACGCTCAAGCCAGAAACCCTTGAGACACCCGAGGAGGCCCTTCCAGAGGCCCCCATGCCGCACTTCGCTCCAACGGAGTTCATAGCCACTGTGCACGGCGAGTCCTACAAGGTGAAGATAGCGGGCTCCGGACACAAGGTGGAGGGTAAGCGTCCCTTTTTTGTCATGATAGACAACCGCCTTGAAGAGGTGATGATAGAGACCCTGACGGAGATAATCCCCACCATGGCCGGCGAGGTTGAGACTCCGCCCATGTCAGAGTCCTACAGGCCCAAGGCCAGGGGTCATGGAGACGTGACAACGCCCATACCGGGAAAGGTTACGTCCATACGCGTTGCCGAGGGCGATGTTGTGAGCGAGGGAGAGGTAGTCCTTACAGTTGAGGCCATGAAGATGGAGAACAAGATACACACGCCCATTGCAGGAGTGGTGAAGAAGGTCCTTGTAAAGGTTGGTGAGAGCGTAAACCCCGATGAGACGCTCATAGAGATAGAGGGAGAGGAATAGCGAAAATGCCATGCCCGTACTCCTGAAGACCCTGGAAGTCGCCTTTCCGGTATTTGCCATAATAGCCATTGGCTATATTTTCGCGCGCCTCAAGAAGATAAACCTTGCCCCCATTGTAGACCTGCTCCTTTACATCACCATCCCGGCCCTTGTAATATCCTCTCTATCAAGAAAGTCCCTTCACACGGAACTGGTCGTTACGGTGGCGCTCTCGGCCTGCGCCGTAGTGGCCGTTACGGGCATTGTTGCCTTTCTTTATCTCAGGCTTACGGGGAAAAAGGGGCTCAGGGGTTTTTATCTTCCCACCATGTTCATGAACACCGGCAACATGGGCCTTCCGCTGGCCCTTCTTGCCTTTGGGGCCGACGGACTCACCGTTGGGGTGCTCTATTACGTTACAATGAGCATTCTTGTGTACACGGTGGGTATATACATAGCGAGCGGCAGAGGCGGTTTCAGGGAGGTACTGAAACTGCCGCTCATATACGCGGCAGTAGCGGCTCTTGGCATGAACGCAGGAAAGATGGCCATACCCGGGCCTCTTCTAACGACCATAGACATGCTCGGCACGGCCACCATACCTCTCATGCAGCTGAGCCTCGGGTACAGGCTTTATTCAACAAAGATAAGCAACCCATTGGCGACTTTTGCGAGCAGTATCATAAGGATCGGCGGGGGGTTTGTAGCGGCGCTTCTCATAACGCAGATTTTCAACATCCACGGCGTTACAGGCAAGGTCATTATACTTGCCTCAAGCATGCCATCGGCAGTAATAAACTTCATAATCAGCCAGAGGTATAACCTTGACAGCGACTTTGTCTCATCGTCCGTGGCGCTCAGCACGCTTTTGAGTGTAGTTACGGTGCCGATAATACTTATCTGGCTCATGTGATTAAAATAGGGACAGCGCCTATTTTTTCAGTCTTTTGGTGGGCAGTGCCCACCCTACTGGTTTTCTTTGACGCGGTCTCGTCGTGGGTAAAGTACGCCTGCCATGCGTTGTGTCCCAAAGCCCCAGAGAGACATTGCCGCCCGAACAAAAAACTTTCTTTTTTCTAAAAGAAAGCGGGAAGATCTTCTTGTCTCTTGGCGGGCAAAGCCTGCAATCCCCCCTCTTTCTTTCTTCTTTTGGTGGGCAGAGCCCGCCTATTGGTTTTCTTTGCTCAACTTTCTTTTTTCCAAAAGAAAGTTGAAAAATTTTCCTGTCTCTTGGCGGGCAAAGCCCGCAATCCCCTCCCTCTTTCTGTCTTTCTTCTCTTGGCGGGCAAAGCCCGCCTACTCTACTCTTATCTTCCATCCCTCTTCACGAGGGGCGACAGACCCGATGTTAGAGGCATCGAGGCCCTGGGAGGCGAGGTCATTAAGGAGGCCCTCTGCCCCGGGCGCGGCTATGGAGATAAGAAGCCCGCCTGATGTCTGGGGGTCGAAGAGTGTGAGTTCCAGTTCTTTTGTGATGTCCGGCGCTATTTTGAGGTCAGGGAGGAGCGTCTCGCGCGTTGAGGCTATTGTCTTTGGTCTCATGGAGCGTTTCTTAACAAATTCAAGGGCGCGCGGGAAGGTCTTTACGTCCCTCGCCCTTATTACGAGATTTACGTCCGAGGCCTCGGCCATCTCCATGGCATGACCGAGGAGGCCGTAGCCTGTTATATCGGTGCAGCACCGGGCCCCGGCCTTTCTCATGGCCTCCATGGCGGATTTATTGAGTGTTGTCATGGAGTTTATGGCCTCCCTGCCCTCGGCAGGGGTCATCTTTCCGGCCTTCATGGCGCTGGTGATTATGCCCACGCCAATGGGTTTTGTAAGGATAAGGGCGTCTCCGGGCCGGGCGCCCGCGTTGGTGATGATTTTATCGGGGTGCACAAATCCCGTGACAGAGAGGCCGTACTTTACCTCGCTATCCTCAACAGAGTGTCCGCCAACGGTAAGGACCCCGGCTTCTGTCATCTTGTCCATGCCTCCACGGAGGATTTCGCCGAGTACGGACATGTCAAGGGCCTTTGGAAAACCGACGATGTTCATTGCAAGGCGCGGGGTGCCGCCCATGGCGTAGACATCGCTAAGGGAGTTGGCCGCGGCTATCTGGCCAAAGGTATAGGGGGCGTCCACGATTGGCGGAAAGAAGTCCAGCGTGGTGATGATGGCCTGCTCCGGGCTCAGGCGGTAGACCCCGGCGTCGTCGGCGGTGTTGTAGCCCACGAGGAGGTCTTTATCTTTAACTTCCGGTAACTGGCGCAGGACCTGCGCCAGGGCATCCTTGCCGAGTTTGGCGGCTCACCCGGCGCAACTTGCCCAGTTAGTGAGTTTTATCTCTTTTCCGCTCTTGAACATTCAGCGCTCCAGCATGAAGGGTTACCGCAGGGTGCGCTCGTCGCCCCTGCGAAGGGTAAGGCCCTCTGTGTCAAAGTGTTCCAGTATAAGTATGGCGAGTTTCCGTCCGCACCCAAGTATATCACGAAAACGTGCGGCTGTAACCGTGCCTTCGGCGTTAATGCAGGCCACGCATTCCTTCCGGGCCTTATGTATGACCTTTCCCGATATGAAGGCCCCGCGCCCAAGGGCCGCAATGCTCCCCTTTTTTTTCATATGGGTTAGAAGGCCCTCAATATCACGCGCAGGGACGCCGGGCAGGTCTATCTCCTCTCTTTTGGTAATGGCAAGTCCGCGGGCATCTATCAGGGCCTGTATCTTTTTTTCCCGGGCGCTCTCGGGCCCGCTTGCGGCGGGGCTGTGTCCGGGAAGGCAGAACCTTGAACCCCTTGCCTCTATCAACCCCCCTGCGGCCATGTCCCTTATGATGGAGATGTAAAGGGGGCCGAGGTCTTCAATGGTTTCCCTGTTCTTTATTTTCGCACCGTAGAGCCCGGCAAGGTCGAGAGCGGCAAGGCCCTCTTCAAGGGGGCGTTCCTTGTGACGGCGTCTTAGTATTGCCATCATCTCATCTTTCACCTCATCGGCGTAGCGTCTTGAGATGAGAAAACCGTCTTTAAGGTAAAATTCTTTGCCAGCAAAAAAAACCTCTTCACGAAGAAAGACCTCGGCATGTTCCTCTCTGATATTAAAAAGGAGTGAGAGGGTCTTTATGTCCATTCCCGGCCTCAAAGGCCCAAGGAGCATGGAGAGCGCGGCAGGGGCATCAAGGTCCCCGCCACTGCCGGGGCCTCCCCGGGCAAGGGAGGCAAGACGCTTAAAAGGGGGCACAAGGCCCCTTTTGGGATAGGAAAAGACGACCCTTCCGCCGCCGACAGTGGTATTGAGGGCGGAATCGCGGAGGATAAAGGCGTCGCCCCGCATCATGAGGAGCGGCCTTCTAAGAAAGAGCCTGCCTGGAATGCGAACGCCCGGCGCGGCTGGATATTCACCGGCAAACCTTATCCTTGCAAGGGCCTCTCCTGTGTAATGGTGCACCTTTATGAGGCCCCTGTTCCTTACCGCGGACACGCCCTTTTTGTTGGCCGTTTTTTTGCCGATAAACTCGAATTCACAGTCCACGACAGGGGGCATCTTGATATAGGGCAGGAGTTGAACCGCCATGAGGCAGGCCCCCCGGCGGAGTTCCGTCCTCGCGAGGCCCGAGAGGTTCACGGCGGCCCGCTCTCCCTGTGATACAGATTCCACGGCCATGTGCATGGACTCCATTCCCCGCGCCTTTACCGTCCTGCCCGTTGGGAATACCGCCGCCGTGCCGCCCTTCCGAAGCGTGCCGCCGGCAACAGTACCCGTAACAACCGTGCCAAAACCCTTTATAGTGAAGGAACGGTCAACGGGCAGACGAAAATACCCCGCTCCCTGCGGGCGGACCTTCATGGCAAGGACCTTTTTTCTCATTGCCTCTGTAAGGTCCGCGAGTCCAAGGCCCGTCTTTACGGATACCCTGAAAAGAGGCGCGCCCGAGAGGGGCGTATCCCTTATGAGTTCTCTTATCTCTGACTCAAGTACCTCCATGGCCCCGCTGCCGGCGAGGTCGCACTTGGTGATAACAAAAAATACGTCTTTTATGCCAAGGAGACGGATAATATCAAGGTGCTCCCTTGTCTGGGGCATTATGCCGTCGTCAGCGGCTATGGTGAAGAGGACAAGGTCCATGCCCGTGACGCCTGCGAGCATGTTCCTTATGAAACGCTCATGCCCCGGAACATCTACAATGGCGGCGCGGTAGAGGCGGCCATTATCATTAAAATCCATGTAGGCGAAGCCAAGGTCTATGGTGAGGCCCCGGCGCTTCTCCTCAACGAGCCTGTCGGTATCAATGGAGGTGAGGGCCCTGATGAGAGAGGTCTTGCCGTGGTCAACGTGACCGGCAGTGCCTATTATGAGAGAGATTCTCTTTGGAGGTGCGCCCATGCTCAGACCCGGAAGAGTTGAGAAAAAGAAAAGAGAAAAGATTTTCCCGCTTTCCTTGGAAAAAAGATTTTTTATGGGGCTCTCATGTCCCTTTTATCATTGATAGAAGGTGCACGATAGCAACAGCCAACCATAAGAGAGGAGAGAGCAAAGAAGACCAATAGTTGAGCCAGACCCGGGGCGCACGAAATACAAAAAAGGACCGGATTAGAAAAAACGGCCCCTCTGGCAGTCAAACTCATTCAATGGGTCCGCACAAGCCCGCTCCCCTTTTCATGAGTTCTCGTACCGCGCCTCTATTATCTCTTTTAAAATGGCCCTGTGACACCTCGTGCCATCACGGCATGTACATAGGAGGGTAACGGCCTCTCTCCCCTCTGACCCGGAAATACCTTCTTTTATGATGGTGTCCGCCTCATCAAGGGCCTCTTGCTTTTCAACGCCGCTGAACTCTTCAAGATAGGCCCGCGAAAATTCGTGCCAGGTAATCTCCTCGGCCTTCCATGCCCTGATGAGCGCCGGGCTGGGGCCGAGGTCTCTAAGCCAGAGGTGAGACCTCTCTTTCCTGACACCACGGGGCCAGTAACGGGTTACAAGAACCCGCAGGCCGTCTTCTTCATCAGCAGGGTCATATATGGACTTTGTTCTTATCATGACGCAAAGACCCCTGATAAATAACCCGCCATGGGAATACCGATGCCGCAGGCCAACCTGGAACGCAGGTAAAGACTTGTCTCCCCAATGCTCCCCAATCCCCCTTACCCCTGCCTCCAATACTCCTGGCCCACTTCAGATATAGAGCGTCTCGTCAGCGCCCTTTACAAGGTCCATGAAGGCCACAAGTCCCATGCTCTCGTCCACAAGGTCTATGAGTTCACCGCGGGCTATGTTCAGGACAGCCATGCTCGCCGTGCAGGCATAGAGTTTTATGTCGCCAAACCTCTTGGCCGTGGAGAGCATCTCGCTAATGCTGTCAAGGGTGCCGCGCTCAAGGTTCTTCTCTATCTCTTCCCTGAAAGGCGCGGGCTCGCCCTCGACACTGACCTTGTCGGTGTTGCCCTTTACAAGGCGCTTCAGCGCGCCGTAACTGAAAAATATGCGCACCTCGCCGCCCATGGCAAGGACCACGTTGCAGATGGAGAGGGCATGGTACACCCTGTCATAGGAGCCTGAGTGAAGAAAGATGCAGAGCCTGTATTTCTTCTTGTCGCCTGCCATGATCACGCGGACCTTATCTTCTCGGCCCACTCAAGAAGAGAGATGTCCTTCTGGCGTGCCTCCCAGAACTTGTCGCCAAGGGCCCCGAGCTGTTCTTCGGTGAAACGCTCGGAGAGAATGGCAAGGCCGTCGCAGTTGCTCACATGGATAAGAAGGGCCCTTGCGGCCTTCTCGGCCTCAACAGCCTCCTCGTCAGTAAGTTCGTCCTTGCAGAGAAGCCCGGCGCAGGCCCTGGCTGTGTTCACTATGTCCGTGTGCTCCTTTATGAGTTGGTCAACATACTCACCAAGAAACTCCCTCATGGCCGGGTACAGCGTCTCTTCCTCGTACCTGAAGTGCGGACCTGTAAGTGAATCGAGACGGCCAAGTATCTCCCTGGCCTTCACTACATCTTTTTTACCGAGGGCCTCGGAGAGTTCAAGGACATCATCCCTAACCTTCCTGTGGTCCTCCCTGAACTCGGCTATGGCGTCTATCTTGCCTGGCATATGGTTCTCCTCCTTCATGAGTTTTGGCTCAATAAAAGCAAAATCGCATGGATATGTTTTATGGGCTATACTCAATCATATATCATTTTTAATGGAGCGTCAAATGGAGAACAGGAGAGAAGGGGACAGGAGAAAAAAGGAAAATAAGAAGGGCTAGAGTGGGCTGTGCCCACCCTGCCAAATTGTGCTCCACCCATCTACAAGTACTTTCCAGCGGCCATGGGCCGCTGGAATTGGTTTTCTTTGTCCCACTTTCTTTTTTCTAAGGAAAGTCTGATAAATTCAGACTTTCCAGCAACACATGGATGTGTTGCCATTTTCTATAACTGTAAGTTATTGAAAATGTGAGAAAAAGAAAAACCGCGCTTTTTCTTTGACCTCTCTGAATAATTCAGGAACGAATTATTCAGAGGTTCCCTAAAAGAAAGTGGGGTTGAGTAGGGCAAAGCGAAACCCAACAAACATGGCAAGTAGCGGGCCTCCCCTGCATATAAAACGACCAATCGCTCTCAGGCCACTACGCTCTCAAAGACCTCCACCATCTTACCGGTGTAGTTTTCCCAGCCAAAGTTGCCCCTCACCCACTTAAAGGCGCGCTCAGCGGCACGGCGGCTCTTTGAGGGGTTCTTAAAGACATACTCTATGGCAGAAGCGAGATCATTGGTTACAAGGCCCAGTCTTTCGCGGGCTATGAGCCTTGAGGCGTCAAAGGCCTCGGAAACCACGAGCGTTGCCCCGGAGGAGATAACCTCCAGAGGGTAGAGCCAGCCGGAATCTGATCTTTCAGGAAAGAGGGCCACATCACTTGCGCTGTATAGACTGCGTACGTCCTTGTCTCTCACGTGGCCCGTGAAGATAACGTGTCTTTCGAGGCCATTTCGCCTTATGTACTCATCGAGGCGCTTCCTGTAGCCACCCTGCGATAGACCGGCTATGACAAGGACAATGTCATGTATCCTCTGCCTCAGTCTTTCTATGGCTTTTATGCTCTCCAGTTGGTTCTTCTGCGGCGAGACCATGCCTGGCTGAACCACCACGAAACGCCCCTCAATGCCGAGTTTTTGCCTGAAGTCACTATTCTTCTTTGAAGGCAGGTCCCCCATGTCCATGCCATAGGGTATGAGACGGGGCTCACGCCCGTATCTTCTAATTACACGGTCACGGTTCGATTCATCGCCAACGCAGATGGTATCAACGTAATTATTTATTATGAATTTGTCCATCCTTACGCCAAGGCCGTAGACGCCCCGGAGAAGTGAGAAGCGACGGAGGTTCCCGCGTATATCTCCGGGCTCGTTGAACATCCATACCACGGGTTTTTTTATGCCATGGACCGCCCAGGTTGATGGGAAGCCATAGATATTGATGAGGTCAAAATCATCGGCATGGCGCCTCAGCATTGCGCCAAGGCACTTTATCTCACGGAGGAGCCTCATGGACTCGCTGACGCAGTTTGCCCCGGAGAGGGCGCTATAACCGCAAGACGCGGGAAAGTAGAGGCTCGAACCCGCGAAGTCCTCTTCCATGCCCTTGAAGGGCGTAAGGGTCATGAGGGAACTCTCGATGCCCCTCTCACCAAGACATTGTGAGAGGTTTTTGACGACCCTCAGGGAGCCGCCGGCAGGAGATAGATGGGGATGGACCATAAGAACTCTCATAGGATAACCTCCAGGATCGACCCTTCGTCAGGTCTTATAGAGAAGGAAAAGGACTCGCCCCCCTCCCCTTTTTACAGACTGGCCTGCCTCATCACAGCCCAGATACCCTTCACGGGACACCCCCATCTCCACTTCCGCCCCGCTCCACCCATGCTCCCTTCGCCCCGCCGGCCTTATACTGCCCAAGGCGCCCCTCATAGGTCTATCGGCATATATGAGAAAAACCTTGAGAAGAAGATGAACCGCTCGCGCTGGTCTTCTTGGAGGAACTTATCAGCCGTATGAAGAGATGCCGGGGTAAAGTTCCCAAGGTAAGAGAGACCGGGCCACCCAATCAAACAATTCTTCTTTCCAAAAGAAAGCGGCAGGTTCGATGATTATTTTGTTGTTATGGTGTGTAGTCGAGGTGGGTATTTCCGGAGAATAAACTTACTATTACATCTATACCGGGGAAAAGGGGGCCCTGTCAAGACAAAAAGTATTGGCAGGCCGCCTGTTGGGTGGTTTGCTCAGGGGTCTATCTTATTCTTGAAGTATTCAATGGTTTTCATGAGGCCTTCTTCAAGGGGCACGGTGGGTTCCCAGTCAAGGCACTCTCTGGCAAGGCCTATATCGGGTTGCCTCTGCCGGGGGTCGTCCTCGGGCAAGGGCCTCATTACGAGTTTGGAGGCGCTTCCCGTGAGTTTCTTTACAAGTTCGGCGAGCTCGGACATTGTGAACTCATGGGGGTTGCCGAGGTTTATGGGGCCGATGTTATCGTTGTCTTCCATCATGGTGACAAGGCCCCCGACGAGGTCGTCCACATAGCAGAAACTCCGCGTCTGCGTGCCGTCGCCGTATATTGTAATGTCATTTCCGCGAAGGGCCTGGACGATGAAGTTGCTCACCACGCGGCCATCGCTTGGGAGCATACGCGGCCCATAGGTATTGAAGATGCGGACCACCCGTATGTCCACGTTATTCTGCCTGTGATATGAGAACATGAGGGCCTCGGCACAGCGTTTACCCTCGTCGTAACAGGCGCGCGGGCCTATGGGGTTCACGTTGCCCCAGTAGTCCTCGAGCTGGGGGTGCATGGTAGGGTCTCCGTAGACCTCTGAGGTTGAGGCTTGAAGTATGCGCGCGCGGACCCTTTTCGCGAGGCCCAGCATGTTAAGGGCCCCCATGATGCTGGTCTTTATGGTCTTTACGGGGTTGTACTGGTAGTGCACGGGAGAGGCAGGGCAGGCGAGGTTATATATCTCGTCCACTTCAAGGAGTATGGGCTGTGTGATGTCGTGCCTTATGAGTTCAAAGTCGGGGTTATTGAGAAGGTGGGCGATATTGGCCCTCCTTCCGGTGAAGAAGTTATCGAGTGAGAGGACGATAAAGCCTTTTTGAAGGAGCCTTTCACATAGGTGCGAGCCTATGAAACCCGCCCCGCCGGTTACGAGAACCCGTTTTTTCATTGGAATGAATACCTCACAGTATCTGCTTCATGTTAGCGCGCGCGATAGGGCGCGGCACTCTGCGTCTCTATCAGGCGCCGTAGAACCCTGCGATGGAGTCCACTATGGCCGCCTGCTCGGCCTTTTTTAGACCCTGGAATATGGGCAGTGCCAGGACGGTCTTCGAGGCCCTCTCGGCGTGGGGGAAGTCACCGCGCCTGTAGCCAAGGTACTTGAAACACTTCTGGAGGTGCATGGGCAGGGGATAATAAACTTCTGTTCCAATGCCATCGGCGGCAAGGTGCCTTTTCAGTGCGTCTCTTTTAGAGGCGCTTACGACGAACTGGTTGTAGACAGAGCGGCACTCTGGCTGAATATATGGGAGTTCTATTAGAGTATCGAGGCCTGCCCTCTTAAAGAGGTCTCTGTATCTCGCGGCGGCGCGCCGCCGTTCATCGGCCCAGCAATCGAGGTGCTTGAGTTTAACGCGCAATACCGCGGCCTGCACCTCGTCGAGCCTGCTGTTTACGCCTATCATGTCGTATAGGTATCTGCCGCTTGCGCCATAGCCACGGAGTTTTCTTACGAGGCCGGCGTTCCTCTTGCCCCTTGTTGTTACCATTCCCCCGTCTCCCATGGCGCCGAGGTTCTTGGTGGGATAGAAGGAAAAGCACCCGAAGTCGCCGATGGAGCCCGCCATCTTTTTTCCATAAGACGCGCCTATGGACTGTGCGGCGTCTTCTATGACCTTTATGCCGTGTTTTCGGGCAAGGGCCATGATGGGGGCCATATGAGCGCACTGGCCGTAGAGGTGAACGGGTATGACGGCCTTTATTCTACTTGAGCGGCGCTTCAAAAGGGCCTCAAGGGCCCCTGGGTCCATGTTGAATGTGCGGGGGTCTATGTCGACGAAGATGGGCCTTGCGCCGAGTTTTTCTATTACGCTTACGGTTGCCACAAAGGTAAAGGGCGTTGTAATGACCCTGTCGCCAAGGCCAACGCCCGAGGCCAAGAGGCTCAGGAAGATGGCGTCCGTGCCAGAGGCCACGCCAATGCCCTGGCCCGCTCCGCAGTAGGCGGCCACTTCTTCTTCAAGGGCGGCCACATTTGGCCCGAGTATATAGCGTCCTGAGTCGCATACCTTCAGGACTTCCTTTCTAACGTCTTTTTTAATGGATTTGTACTGCCTGGAGAGGTCGAAAAAAGGGATTTTCAAGATTTTATAATGTCTCCTTACATGTATTTTCAGTCCGCCCGCGCCGCCTGTCTCCACGGCCTGAATGTATGCTCATTCCCCGGCCCTCTTGTCACCCCTGTCCGCCTTACCCCCCTGTCCGCCTTGCCCCCCCTGCGCTCCTTGCCCCCCCTGTCCGCCTTGTCACCCCTGCGCTCCTTGTCACCCCCTCTTTCTTGCGGTCCCCCTCTTGCGGCCTTGTCCTTACCCGCCCGGCCCCTGGTCATGCCCCCTGGTCTTTGGAGGTCCCGGCTTCACGTCCCGAGGGGCTACGCCAGGAGAGTATGTCTTTATATGCCCTGTCAATGACGCCGTTTATGAAAGAGGCGGAGTTCTCGGCGCCGAAGCGTCCGGCAAGTTCCACTGCCTCGTCCATGACCACTCTGCAGGGCACGTCCTGATGGTAGAGGAGTTCATAGACAGCGAGGCGGAGGATATTCCTGTCCACAACTGCCATTCTCGCCATGGTCCAGTTCGTCGAGGCCCTGTCAATAAGGCGGTCTATCTCGGCAAGGTTTCTCGACACGCCCTCGGCGAGCGTAAGGGCATAGGAGCCTCCCCCACGGCTCTCGGAGGAGGGCTGGCCGCCCTCGGCCTGCCATCCCGAGATGTCGAGCCTGTAGAGCATCTGAAGGGCCCGTTCCCTCTCTTTACGGCGCGTGGCCCTCTTGTGCCCCTTTATCATTACTACTTTACCTTGCCGATAGTCTTCAAGAGGTTGGCCATCTCAATGGCTGTAAGGGCGGCGTCGCTCCCCTTGTTTCCGGCCTTTGTGCCGGCGCGCTCGATGGCCTGTTCAAGGGTATCGGCGGTAATAACGCCAAAGGAGATGGGGCGTCCTGTCTCAAGGGAGGTGGCGGCTATGCCCTTTGAGACCTCGGCGGCTATGTAATCAAAATGAGGCGTTGCCCCGCGCACGACACAGCCGAGGCAGATAACGGCGTCATAGACGCCTTTTTCAGCGAGTTTTCTCGCAAGGAGCGGCATCTCAAAGGCCCCGGGGACCTTCACCACGTCTATGTCGTCCTCCTTTGCCCCGCTCCTTATGAGCGTATCAATTGCCCCGTCAAGAAGCCTGCTCCCTATGAAGTCGTTAAACCTGCTCTGAACCACCGCGAATCTCAGCCCCTCGGCGGAAAGATTACCCTCAAAGATATTTGCCATACCATCTCCTTGTGTTTTTTTAAAGGCCCCAATCGAGAAGAGGGCCATCACCTATAGGTCCCCGGTCTTGTCAACGGCCCCGAGAAGGTGTCCCATCTTGTCCTTCTTTGTCTTGAGATACCTTACATTCTGCTTGTTTGGAACCGTTTCAAGGGGCACGCGCTCCGTGACCTCGAGACCATATCCCTCGAGGCCCACTATCTTCTTGGGATTATTGGTTATAATACGCATCTTCCTTACGCCAAGGTCAAGGAGTATCTGCGCCCCTATGCCGTAGTCCCGTAGATCAGACTTGAAGCCAAGGCGTTTATTGGCCTCGACTGTATCGAGCCCCTCGTCCTGGAGCGCATAGGCCCGTATCTTGTTGGCAAGCCCTATGCCTCGGCCCTCCTGATGCATGTATAGAAAGACTCCGCGGCCCTCTTTCTCTATCATCTTCATGGCGCCCTTTAACTGCTCGCCGCAGTCGCAACGGTTCGAGCCAAGCACGTCCCCTGTGAGGCACTCGGAGTGTACGCGCACAAGCACTGGCTCATCAGGCGTTATCTCGCCCTTTACAAGGGCGAGGTGCTCGTTGGTATCAACGTCATTTGTATAAGCGATGGCCGTAAAATCCCCGCCGAACTTTGTCGGAAGGTGCGCCGAGCCGGCGCGCTTTACGAGACTGTCATAGCGGAGCCTGTACTCGATAATTTCCGCTATGCTTACTATGGTGAGGCCGTGTTCAGCGGCAAAGGTCTCAAGATCGGCCATGCGCGCCATTGTGCCGTCTTCCTTCATTATCTCGCAGATAACACCGGCTGGCTTTAGGCCCGCGAGGCGCGCAAGGTCCACGGAACCCTCAGTCTGGCCCGTGCGCACAAGTACGCCGCCCTTTCTGGCCCGGAGCGGAAAGATATGGCCCGGACGAGAGAGGTCTTCGGGTCTTGCGCCGTCGGCAACGGCGGTCTTTATGGTATGGGCCCTGTCAGAGGCGGAGATGCCTGTGGTAACACCCTCACGGGCGTCTATGGATATGGTAAAGGCAGTCCTGAAGGGCGATGTATTGTCGTCCACCATGGGCCTGAGGCCAAGGGAATCGGCGTCGTCTTCCGTAAGCGTGAGGCAGATAAGGCCGCGGCCAAACTTTGCCATGAAGTTTATGGCCTCAGGGGTAACGAGTTCAGCGGCCATGCAAAGGTCTCCCTCGTTTTCCCTGTCCTCGTCATCAACTACTATTACCATACGGCCCGCCCTTATCTCAGCAAGGGCGTCCTCTATCTTCTTCTTCATCATCTCTATGTACCTTTTCCTTATTTCGACGGCCCATATCAGGGCCTTGAGATGTCTCAGTACTTAATCAAGGAATTTATTGCCGCCCTCACGGCGCCATGCCTTGTGGCGCGGCTTTATTATCGACCCAGCATCCCCCATCCGCATTGAACCTGTCCTGCTTCGCAAAACAGGAAGAGGGGCCTTCACATATGACGGCCCTATTTAGCCCCTGGGCCGAGAAAACCGTGTTTTGCAAGGAGGCCCACTGTCACCTCGCCCCCTGCGCCCCCCTTGTCCCCTGCGGGGCCTCCCCTACCCTCCTTGCTTCCCTTTGCATCGAGGAACTTTTCCACGTACTTGGCAATGATGTCCGTCTCTATGTTAACAAGCCCGCCCTGGCCCTTGGCCGTTAGCGTGGTCTCCCTTAGCGTATGGGGGATAAGAGAGACACCAAGGCTTCCGGCGGAGGCGGAGGTTACGGTAAGGCTTACCCCGTCAATGGCGACAGAGCCCTTGAGGACTACCTGTGTTGAGAGGGCCTCTGGAATCTCCACGATGAGGTCAATAAACCCGCCCCTTATGGTCCTCTTGCCTATGACCCCCACGGCGTCCACGTGACCGGTCACAAGGTGACCGCCCAGGGGCCGCGCAAGTGTAAGGGGCCTCTCAAGATTAACGGACCTACCTGCATTGAGCCCCTTTCCAAGGGTCGTGGCCAAGAGGGTCTCGGGGCCAAGGTCCGCCGTAAAACTCCTGTACTCGGGCCTCAGACGGGTTATGGTGAGGCAGGCCCCGTCAACGGCAATGCTTCCGCCTATTGCAAGGTCCGATAGATCGAGAGTGGTCGTAATCTCTATTTTAGCAGAATCACCAGACGATTCAACAGATTTCACCCTGCCGACGTCCTCTATGATGCCTGTGAACATGGTGCCTATTCTCCAATTACGTTGTAGAGGGAGGGTCCTGTAAGACCGCTTCGAGGTTATTCCACCCTCTTCGGCGTCCCCTCTACGAGAATATCAGTACCAAGCCTCCGGATACTCACCTTTTCGAGCTTTATACCCCCTGCCGGTGTCTTAATCCCAAGCCCGCCAACAGCGGGCACGGAGTCTCCCCCAAGGAACATGGGCGAGATAAAGTAAGAGACCCTGTCAACGAGGCCGGCCCCGAGGGCCGATGCCGCCATCTCTCCGCCGCCCTCCATGAGCAGGGTTGCCACCGCGCATTTTCCGAGCCTTGCAAGGGCGCCCCTCATGCTAACCCTCTTTGAGCCCCTGACGCCCATGGAAAAGACCTTTACACCAAGATTCCTGGCCTTTCTGACCTTATCACCGTCCGCGCGTCTTGTTGTGAATACGAATACGCCATCATCGGGGTTCTTGAAGACAGCCGCCGATAGCGGGGTGCGGAACTCGCTGTCAAGGACCACACGTGCCGGGTTTTTCCCCTGTATAGAGCGCACCGTAAGGGCCGGATCATCGGCAAGGGCTGTATTCGAGCCCACCATGACGGCGTCTGAGAGGGCCCTTAGCCTGTGCACGTATCTCCTTGCCTCTGGACCTGTTATCCACTTCGAGCGCCCCGAAGACGAGGCAATGGCCCCGTCGAGGCTTGCCGCGAGTTTCAGCCTGACAAAGGGAAGCCCCGTTGTAATGAATTTTTCGAACCACTCGTTAAGGGCCGCTGACTTCTCGGCAAGGACCCCTTCAGTGACAATTACGCCCCCTGCCCTGAGGGCCGCCGTGCCCCTTCCAGAGACCTGCGGGTTCGGGTCAGTGGCCCCAACGACTACATGCTTTATACCGGCCTTGAGTATGGCCTCTGTGCAGGGAGGGGTCCGCCCCTGAACGCAACACGGCTCAAGGGTTACATAGAGCACCGCGCCCCTGGTTTCGCGCCTTGAGAGCCCCTTCAAGGCCTCTATCTCGGCATGGGGGAGCCCTGCCTTTCTGTGATAGCCCCTGCCAATAATCTGGCCTTTCTTTACGACAAGAGCGCCCACGGCAGGGTTAGGGCTCGTGCGGCCAAGGCCGCGCCTTGCGAGCCTCAGGGCCTCGGCCATAAACCTCTCATGGGGCATATCAGGCCTTCTCCTTCTTGAGATCAAGGAGTTCCTTGAGTTCAGACATGAACTCGCTTATGTCTCTAAAATCCCTGTACACAGAGGCAAAACGCACGTAGGCGACCTCGTCGAGGTTCTTGATCTCGTCCATGACCATCTCTCCAAGGGCACGGCTCTCTATCTCCTTGGCAGGCGCGTCAAGGAGTCTTGTCTCAAGGACATCAACGAGTTTTTCTATCTCCCCAAGCGATACGGGCCTCTTCTCGCAGGCCTTCATTATGCCTGCAAGTATCTTGGAGCGCTCAAAGGGCTCGCGGCGGCCATCTTTCTTTACCACAAGGGGAAGTTTTTCCTCTATGCGCTCATAGGTGGTAAAGCGCTTGAGGCACGAGAGGCACTCGCGCCTGCGGCGCGTAAGCACACCATCCTGAATGAGGCGGGAATCAATGACCCTGTCTTCGAGGTATGAGCAAAATGGACACTTCATAGAGGCAATATACTGTATAAGCCCCTAAAAAACAAGAAATTTTCTATAAGAGAGGTCTCGAGGGGGAAGAGGCAGGGCGCGGGCGCGGATCGGGTAGGAGGCGGGGTTGCCCCCGCCGTCCTCCCACACCACCGTACGTA
>CAYYJQ010000011.1:0-59262 GCA_964472295.1 uncultured Thermodesulfobacteriota bacterium
GGGGCAGGCCCGACATGGCCGTGGCAAAGTTCACGCGCCTCATACACGAGGGCTCGCCCATACCCCTTTACGGAGACGGCTCGGCCATACGCGACTTTACCTATGTGGGTGACATAATAAAGGGCCTCCTTGCCTCTCTCTATAAACCCATGCGGTATGAGATAATAAACCTCGGGGGCTCAAGGACAGTGGAGGTAAGGGAACTCATCGCCCTCATAGAAAAAAACCTCGGCAAAAAGGCCAGGATAGACTTTCTCCCCACAGTGCCCGGAGACGTGCCCATCACAAGCGCCGATACATCAAAGGCCGAACGCCTCCTTGGCTTCAAACCCCAGGTGGGCATAGAAGAGGGCATCAGGCGGTACGTAAAGTGGTTTCTTACAAGACTCGAAGAAGAGAAAAAAGAAAAGAAGTAGTGTCGTGTGGGCTACGCCACCAAAAGGAAAGAAAGAAAAGTTGGGTAGAGCGAAGCGAAACCCAACAAATACTATAAACAAGGCTTGCACTGCCAACAAAAAAAACAAAAAGGGAAGCACCTTGAATAAATCGGCAAAAAAGACCTTCATAAAGGACATCAAGGAACGCGACCGCGTGGACGACGTATTCCTTGTCGCCAGAAAAGACATGGGCATGAGCAAGGCCGGTAAACCCTACCTGAACCTTCGTTTCATGGACTCCACAGGCGCCATGGACGCACGCGCATGGGATAATGCCGAGGCCATGGCCCGCGGCTTCGAGGCGGGAGACGTTGTGCGCGCCCGTGGATATGCCCTCTCGTACAGGGGCGAAGTTCAGCTGAACGTATCGTCCATGGAAAAGGTCCCTGCAGATGAGTGTTCGCCCTCGGACTTTCTCCCCTCCTCAAGGCACGACCCCGGGGAGATGATAAAAAGACTCGATAGTGTCATAGCCTCTCTTGAAGACCCATGGGTAAGGACCCTCCTCGAGGCCATCTTCTCGGACAGCGATGTCCGCGCCCGCTTCAAGACAGCCCCGGCGGCAAAGGCCATGCACCACGCCTTCATAGGCGGGCTCATCGAGCACGTCCTATCCATCTCCGAGATAGTGGACTTTGTAGTAGAACACTACAGGGACGACATGGCCCTGAACCGCGACATACTCATGGCCGGGGCCATACTCCACGACATTGGGAAGATTTTTGAGCTCTCTTACACCAGTTCCTTTGACTACACGGACCAGGGCAAACTCATAGGCCACATCACCCTCGGCGTGGAACTCGTAAACAAAAAGGCCGCCGCTATCCCCGGCTTTCCCGAACATACGCGCATGGCCATCAACCACCTAATACTAAGCCACCACGGGGTCCTCGAGTTCGGCTCTCCAAAGAGGCCCAAGATGGCGGAGGCCATAATCCTCTCCTTTCTCGATGACATGGACGCCAAGATGGCGGCCCTCCGCGTCATGACTGAAGGCGTGGAAGAGGGCTCCAACTGGACGCCCTACCAGAGGATGTTCGAGCGTCCCATTTACACGGGCCTCATTGGCCGCGGGGAAGACACATCAGGGGAGGAAAAACCCGCCACCTCAGGACGCCCGGCAGATGAAGAGTTGGAAACAGAGGCCCGGCCCGCTACAGAGCGCGCGCCCCTTGAGGGTATGGACCTCTTTAAGAGGGGCGGTTAGGAAGGCGCGTCCGTATAAATCACAATACATGAAGCAAAACGTGCCATGACACCCCTCCTCTACTTCCCCTTCTTCTCTTCAACACTTGGGCTGCAGACAGGGCAGTAATCCTCTCCGGCGTCAAGGGGGCATTCGTGGCCGCACTCGGGACAGCAGACGCACTCGTCTTCTGGTTTTCCGCACTGCTCGCATATCTTCTTCATTAAAAGCGCCCTCCTATTAGACTACACCATATCCCTTATCTAAAGTATAGACCTGAAAAGAGGGGCTGTAAAACAAGGGGCCTTGAAAAGAAGAAGCATGAGAGGCATGAGCCCGCCTTTGCTCAGGGGACCCAGCAAGACAAGGTTGTAAAGTAACGTTCTTTTATGTTTAAATATAAGAGGTACTTTCGACGGAATTTATAGTAGCCCCGGGCAAAGACTCTGGCTCGGGGCTTGATAATTATATTGGAGTAGAATCTTGAGAGCACTTGTATATCTCATGTTCTTTGCCTCGGGCATCGCGGCGCTTGTCTACCAGATGGTCTGGACAAAACTCCTCACCCTCACCTTTGGCGTGACCTTTCTTGCCGTTAGCACGGTGCTCACCTCATTTTTCGGCGGCCTCGCGCTCGGGAGTTTTCTTGGCGGAAAGTGGATAGAGCGCCACAGGAGGGGGTTTTTCTGGTACGGCGCCGCGGAGATACTAATAGGCATATACGCCCTTCTCTTCGGCCTCTTCCTATACATCAATAACGGCGCGTACGTCGTTATTGCCCAGGCAACGGGCTCCGGCTTCGCAGGCCTAACGCTCATAAAATTCGTCCTCTCCGCCATTCTTCTCATAGTGCCAACCACGCTCATGGGCGCGACCCTGCCCATACTCAGCAAGACCCTGGCGCGCGGCACACGCACCTTTGCCTGGGACATAGGGGGCCTTTACGCCGTGAACACCCTCGGCGCCGTTGCCGGGGCCGTGCTCGCGGCCTTTGTCTTCATACCCTCCTTCGGGCTCTCTGCAATACTATACGGCGCCGGGGTCCTGAACTTCATTATCGGCATCTCGGCCATACTCTTTGGCAGGACCCACGCAGCAACCGAAGTGGACATGACCGAGGCCGCGCCAGAGCCAGCCATAGAGGCCGCGGGCCGCGAAGCAAAAGACCTCCCCCCTTACTTCAGCAACATCATGCTCTATGGCTTCGCCCTCTCCGGTTTTACCGGGCTCTGCTACGAGGTCATCTGGACGCGGGTCCTGGGCTTCATCCTCACTGGCACGGTCTATGCCTTTGCCGTGGTCCTCGCCGTATTCCTCACTGGCATAGCCCTTGGGAGTTTCGTGCTCTCGTCCTTTCTGGATAAAATCCGCTCGCGAAGCGCCGTCATATACATATTCTCCGCCGTGGAGGTCCTGATAGGGCTCAGTTCCATTGCCCTCATCATCCTCTACGACAAACTCCCCGGGATGGGCTTCTACGCGCGCCTCGACTCCACGCCCAACTGGGGCGAGTTCGTGTATCTCAACTTCCTTACCTCCTTCATAACGCTCATAATCCCCACCTTTCTCTTTGGCGCCACCTTTCCCCTTATCTGCAAGGTCTATGACTGGGGCGCAAAGAGCGTTGGCGAGAAGATAGGGCGCATATACTCTCTTAACACCGTGGGCGGCATCCTGGGCTCATTCATAAGCGGCTTTGTCTTCATACCCTTTATAGGGATGCAGAAGGCCATCATACTTACGGCGGGGCTCAACATACTCATAGGCCTCGTAGTATCAATATCAAACCCCCTTGGCGGGCGCTCCAGAAGATTCATCATACCAGCCGCCGGCATAGCCGTCATGGCGGCCCTTGTCTTCACCCTTCCGGCCAACATGCCCCTCAGCCTCCATAAGTCGCTTCTTCACCGCGGCGAGGAGATACTCTATTACAAAGAGGGCGCCACGGCCACGGTAATGATAGCCGAGAGAAAGGGCTTTGGCATCGAGGCATCCAACAAGCGCCTCTGGGTAAACGGCAACCGCGCAACAGCCGCCTATTACGAGGGCCTTCAGATAAACCGCTTTCAGGGCGTCCTCCCAATGGTCATACACCCCGCCCCAAGGGACGTACTCGTAATATGCTTTGGCTCGGGGACGACCTTCGGCACGCTGAGCCAGTTTCCAGTAAAGCAGGTGGACAACGTGGAGATAGCCCGGGCCGTCATAGGCGGCGCGTCCTACTTCAAGGACGCCAACATGGACGTGCTCCATAACCCCGTATCAAGGATAAACATAGACGACGGAAGGAGTTTTCTTGCCGTAACAAAGAACAAATACGACGTAATCACAGAGGAACCCATGCACCCGGCCCTTGCGGGCGTAGTAAACCTCTATACAAAAGAGTATTACGAACTCGCCAGGGCGCACCTCAGAAAGGGCGGCATCATGTCGCAGTGGATACCGCTCTATAACCTCACAGTGGACGACGTGCGGCTCATGGTCCGCACCTTTCAGTCTGTCTTTCCACACACATCCATCTGGCTTGCCAATACGGATATATTCATGCTAGGCTCTGACAGGGAACTCACCATTGACTATGGCGCGCTTATTGAAAAACTCAATAGGCCCAATATAAAGAGGCTCCTCTCGGACATAGACCTCGAGGACCCGGCGGAGTTCCTGACTACCTTCATAATGAACGAAAAAAGGGTGCGTCAATACGCCGGCGACGGCCCACTCATGACGGACAACATGCCTGTCGTGGAGTTCACGGGCCCAAAGAGCCTTCACATCAATACCATCTCGCCAAATATCGCCGAGTTCGTGCGTTTGCGCGAACCCGTAATGCCATACCTGCGCCTTCCAGATGGAACTGACACGCGTGCCCTCAATGAGAAACTGACGAAAAAATACCTTGCAGGAAGGCTCAACCTCATAGGCAGGGCCTACTTCGCGGCAACAAACTTCAACCGCGCCGCGGCCTACTTCCAAAAGGCCCTTGAAGTGGACCCCACAGACCGTAACAGCATCCACTACAGGCGAAAACTCAAGTTCTTCTGATATTTTGCCGCCCGCAAAAAGGCCTCGCCCCTAAGCCGCCGGGGACGCCTACCCTCTTATAATTTCTCGCGAAGCCGCTCTTTCACGCGGTCCACCCTCTGGCCAAGGCCAAAGACCTCGCCAAGGGGCCTTGCGAGCCGCTTCCTTGTCTCGGGCCTGCTGAACCTTACGTAAAGTGCGCCCATGACCGCCACTATGACACCGCCGATGAGATCGTCTATGAGGTCCACCATGGTGTCTGTAAGGCCCTTCTGCGCGTGCTTCCCAAAGGTCACGTCAACGAGGAACTCGCCTATCTCCCACATTGCGCCCATGGCCATGGCGAATGAGAAGGTTATGAGCATGATGAGGGGAAGGGTGAGGCGGAGCTTCTTCGTGTAATGGAGGCTGTAGACCACCACAAAGGCTATGATGGCTATTACGCCGCTCCCGTAGACATGGAGGAGTTTGTCCCATATCCAGTACCTGTTATAGAACTCAAGACCCTCGCCAAGAAAGATATGAAGAAATAACGATAAGGTGACGAGGAGGTCGAGTTCAAAGGGGAGCGATATATTATAGTTTCTCTCCACAACGCTCGGCACAAGGGAGGCCAGCACTGCGATGAGTATCAGCACCGGGAAGAGATACCCGCCCCTCAGGACCTCATAGGGTATCATCCCCACCATGAGGAGTTTCATGGCCCAGGAGAGCCAGGTGGAGATGTAGACCTTTCGCCAGTTCCTAAAGCGTATCATCGCAACCCCCTTACTTTCTTTTAGAAAAAAGAAAGTAAGACAAAGAAAACCAATCGGAAAAAAAGGCTATCACATCGAAACTCCTAACCACAGTGCGAGGCCCAGGGCCTCTTAAGAGTTTAAGACAAAGAAAACCAATGGGGAAAAAAGGCTATCACATCGAAACTCCCAACCACAGTGCGAGGCCCAAGGCCTCTGAAGATGTAAAGGCAAAGAAAACCAATATACTCTCAATATATAGGAATTCACTCTGCAAGGGAATATAAAACCCTACTTAAGAGGGATTGACAATGCCCCTGCGAAGTGATTATAATCGTCGGAACCTTCGCGCATTCCCCCTCCCTATTTTTTGCGCAGTTTCTCTCCTGCAAAAAGATATCTTGGGGTTAAGACGGCATGGAACAAAGACCCTGGCCCCGCAAACTTACAACCCTTAAACAGGGGAGAGACACGACATGAAAATCCTTCTTGCCCTACTGCTGCAGGCACTTATCTTTTTGCCCCTTTCGTCAATGGCTTCAGATGGAGGCGGACAACCTCCAGGTCATGTTCAGGATAAAAGAGAAAAGAACGAGGCCAGAGAGGCTCGTGTCATAAGTTCATACGGAAGACTGCCCCTTTATTTCATTAAAAACAGCGGCCAGTTGGACAGGCAGGTAATCTTCTATGAAAAGGGCGCGGGACACACCACCTTTTTCACCGAAAAGGGCCTGGTCCTCTCTCTTACGAGAGGCGAGCGCAAAAAAGACGCAAGAGCCCACCGCGCCAGTGACACTAATACGAAGCACATCTCCGAGGCAGTAAGCCTCTCCTTTCTGGGGGCCGATAATAATGCAAAGATAATCTCCGATGACAAGATGGCTGGCAAGGTAAACTACTTTATCGGCAACGACAGGAAAAAGTGGCGCACAAACATCCCCACCTATGGGGCCGTTACATACAAAGATATTTATGAAAATATCGACATAAAATTTTACGGCAACAACCAGCGCCTCGAACACGACGTAATAGTAAGGCCGGGCGGCGATCCACTCTCAGTAAAATTCGCCTGTAAGGGCGCCAAGGGTCTGAAGGTCACTGAAGACGGAGACCTCGAGGTCATTCTTGAGAGCGGCACGGTGCTGGAGAACAAACCGGTAATCTATCAGAAGATAGACGGAAGGCGCGTATTGGTGGCGGGTGGATACACCCTCCTTGGAAAAGAAGGCAACTCCTTTTCATATGGCTTCAAGGTCGCTTCCTATGACCACACAAAAGACCTTGTCATAGACCCGGTGCTTGCGTACTCCACCTATCTTGGCGGAACCAGTGACGATTACGGCCACGCCATTGCCGTTGACAATAGCGGCTCTGCATATATATTTGGCCAGACCGGGTCCAACGACTTTCCCACGGCAGGCCCGCTTCAGGCATCGAGGGCCGGGTCCTGGGACGCATTTATTACAAAGATGAACTCCTCTGGCACTGCCCTTGTATACTCCACCTATCTTGGCGGTACTGGCCTTGAGCAGGCCTACGGCATAGCCGTTGATGGCGCGGGCGCGGCATACGTAACAGGCTACACCTGGGCCACGGACTTTCCCGTGGTAAACCCCCTGCAGCCCCTGCCTGGCGGCGGACTTGGAGACGCATTCGTCACAAAGGTGGCCCCCTCTGGAGGGGCCCTTGTATACTCCACCTACCTTGGCGGGTCCAGCACTGATAGAGGCCTTGCCATTGCTGTCAATGCTTCTGGCTCGGCCTACATTACGGGCTATACGTACTCAACGGACTTTCCCCTCGCCGGCGCCTTTCAGGGCACGATGCGCGGCACATGGGATGCCTTTGTCACGAAATTGGCCCCCTCTGGGGGGGGACTTGTATACTCCACCTATCTTGGCGGGTCCGGCACCGACGAGGGCCACGCCATCGCTCTCGATGGTTCAGGCGCGGCTCATGTCGCGGGACGGACAACTTCGGCGGACTTCCCCCTCTCGGCCCCGGTACAGGGCGCGCTGGGAGGCGGTGTTGACGCCTTTGTCACCAAGTTCACCCCCTCTGGCTCGGCCCTCGCATACTCCACCTACCTTGGCGGAAGCGGTGAGGACGACGGCTACGGCATAGCCGTTGATGGCTCGGGCGCGGCATATGTCACGGGCTGAACCGTCTCCGGCGACTTCCCGCTGGCCAACCCCCTGCAGGGCCCCGGCCTATACACTGATGACGCCTTTATCACAAAGTTCAACCCCACTGGTTCGGCCCTTGTATACTCCACCTTTCTTGGAGGTTTTAATGCAGACGGCGCCTTTGCCATAGCCGTTGACAGTTCGGGCGCGGCATATGTCACGGGGCAGACAACTTCCACGGACTTTCCCCTCGTGACCCCTGTACAGAGCGCCCACGGGACAGGACTCTGGGACGCCTTTGTCTCCAAGATAAACCCCTCCGGCTCGGCCCTTGTATACTCCACCTATCTTGGCGGAAGTAATGATGACTACGGCGAGGGCATAGCCGTTGACAGTTCGGGCGCGGCATATGTGGCGGGTACCACCATGTCCTCGGATTTTCCCCTCGCCTCCCCAATGCAGGGCGCTTTTGGCGGCGTTTTAGACGCCTTTGTAAGCAAGATAAGCGGCGGGGCCCAGCCTGTTGTTATTATAGGCATAACCCTCGACGCGCCCTCGGTGCCCCGGGGCGCGACCCTTGGCTACACAGTCACGGCCACGAACACCACGGCCACGACGCAGTGCTTTGACTACTGGGAAAAGGTCACCCTGCCAAATGGCTCCACCTACCCGGCCACAGGCGCGCTCTTCGGGCCCGTTAATACCTGTCTCCCCGCCGGGGCCAGTCAGAACGCCCACCTCACCCACGGCGTGCCAGTAAGCGCGCCTCTTGGCACTTACACACTGAATGCCTTTACCGGTTCATTCCATCCCACCATAGTGGTGAGCGAGGCCCACGCAAACTTTAACGTGACTGCCCCCGTGGCCCCCATGGTGAACCCGCATACATCGTGGCGCCTCATTGAAAACGGCTTCAGAAGGTAAAAGAGCATCTCACTCGAATGACAGAGGGCCGCCTCAATGATGCGGCCCTCTTGCTGTCAGCCCCTCATACCAGCCCCACTCCCTCTTTTATCCCTTGACACCCCCCCCCTGAACATTTATCCTGAAAGGCCACTTAAAAAAAGCGAGGTATCTATGAAAAACATATTGAAGAACAAGATCACACTCTTTTTTTCCTTTGCTCTTCTCACCATGGGCCTCATGACGCCGCCTGTGTTTTCTGCGGCAGAAGGGCCCAAGGCAGAGGCCGCAACCGCCAAAAAGACCGCAAGCTTCAAGGTTGCCTTTGACCTGTCCCATAACGAGATATTCTCACCTGAGAACACCGGCAGGCTCCACTACTCTACCTTCTACAAGGGGTTCAAGGACGCCGGGGCAAAAGCCGGCGTAAACATGAGGACGATAACTCCTGAAATCATGAAGGACCTTGACGCCTATGTAATAGCCGGACCGGCAAGCCCCTTTATCACGCCGGAGATAATTGCCCTGCAGGGTTTTGTCCATGATGGCGGCTCCCTCCTTGTGCTCCTTCACATCTCGGCGCCAGTGGCCAGGCTCACGGAATCATTCGGTATCATTGTCTCAAACTTCGTGGTCTCCGAGAAAAAGAATACCATTGAGGGTAGATCACAGGACTTCTATGTAACTGACATCTCGGCCTCTCCAGTGACCCTTGGCCTAAAGAAGATAGCCCTTTACGGCACCTGGGCCCTTCTGCCAGAAAGGGGCGCCGAGGCCGTGGCAAAGACCTCGAAAGAGGCCTGGGCAGACCTTAACCGCAACAGGAAAAAGGACAAGGACGAACCCACTGATTCCTTCGCCATCGTAGCCGTTAAAAAATTCGGCTCTGGCCGCGTAGTAGTTGTGGCCGATGACGCGCCCTTTGCCAACGCCTTCATCAATGTTGGCGACAACGCAAGGCTCTCGAGAAACATCATCAAGTGGTTCAAGGCCAACCCCGTTAAGAGATAGATTTTTAATGTCCCCGCCCCCTCTCCAAGGGGGCGGTGGGGACAAATGCAGACAAGGCCATGCCCTGCCCCGGGCAGGAACCCCTGCCTCTTCTGTGGGCCAGAGAGGTCTATCGTGAAATCAGGAAGGCCCTACCTTGCTTCTTAAAAGCGCGTTATGACAAAAAAACTCCGGGCTTTTTTCTCCTCCCTCATACTTACCATAGTCCTCATAGTCCTCATCTGCCTTGTATCCGTGGCGGGCTCTCTCGTTACCATAAAAAACCCCGCCATGATGCGTTATCTTGACCACAGGGTGCTCTTTCAGGGACTTTCCGACCTCAGCGGCCGGCCAGAGGTCTACTGGATTTTCGCCCTCATATTCCTTATTTTCCTCTTCGCTATCAACACCTTTGTCTGCACCCTTGAAAAAGTAGCGGCCATTATAAGCCGAGGCGCCCCGCGCCGCAGTCTCATCCCCCAGGTAGTGCATGTGGGTTTCCTCATCGCCCTTACGGGGCACCTTCTGGGGAGCGTTGCGGGCTTCAAGACCTCTGGGAACGTACTCTTCAAGGGCGAACCCGCTCCCCTTGCCCATGAAAAAGGGCTCAGTGTAAGGCTTGATGATTTCTCCACGCGCGAGAACGCCTTCGGGCAAAGGGACTACCTTCAGGCCTCGGTGACACTCCTGAAGGACGGAAAAGAGGTAAAGAGCGGCGGCATCAGCCCCAACCACCCCCTCATCTACAGGGGCGTGGCCTTTTATTATAACGACGACGGCATGGCCCCGCGGGGCATTAAGGTCCTCTGGAAGGGGAGCGTGCGGGAACTCGCCCTTGAGGACGCGCCTTCCGAGAGAGAAGCCAATGACCTCAGGATAACCGGGTTTTACCCTGATTTTGCCCGTGACAGCGCGGGCAGGCCATACAGCCAATCCGACCGCTTCGTAAACCCCTACGTACGACTCACAACCAGTGGCGAGGAGGCCTTTCTGCCCATAGGCCAGGAAGGGGCCAGTGTTACCATAAATGGCGGGGAGGCCCGCTTCACGGGTTTTGTCGTAAGTCCCTATGTCGTGCTTACCATAAACAAGGACCCCGGCATCTACCTTGTCATAGCGGGCTCTTCGATGCTCCTCCTCGGCATGGTCCTTCTCCTCGTATTTGGCCGCGGCAAGGCCGAGCTCATAAGGCCATCACGGATAAGTCATATGGCAGTCCCCGGAGAAGCAAATGAGGCCAATCCATGACCGAGGAACTCATCATACTCCTTGTCTCCCTACTGGTAATCGTAGGGGCAAGTGAACTATTTACCAATGCAATCGAGACCCTCGGGGCGAGGCTCGGCTTCTCCGAGGGCGTTACAGGGAGCATCTTCGCCGCAGTCGGAACGGCCTTACCCGAGACAATGGTCCCTCTTGTGGCCATAATAACAGGGCACAAGGAGGCCATAGGCCAGGAAGTCGGCGTTGGGGCCATACTCGGTGCCCCCTTCATGCTCTCCACCCTTGCCTTGTTCCTTGTGGGCGGCGCGGCCTGGCGATACAGAAAAAAGAGAAATAAAAAAAAGATACGCCCGGAGCCAGGCGGCCTAAGGCGCGACATGGAGTTCTTTCTCTTCTCCTTTGGCCTCGCCTTTCTTGTAGCCTTTACTCCGCAGGCGTACCGGGGACTCAGGCTCTTCGTTGCCTTTGTCCTTGTCCTGTCCTACTGTTATTACCTTCTTGAGACCATCAGGGCAAGTTCCCTTCTTGTAAAAGACGGCCACGCCACCGAGGAGCCAAAGGCCCTTTATATTTCCCTGATATTCAAGGAGCACCTTGTCTTCGTGCTTCTTCAGATGCTCTTCGCCCTCTTTCTCATCATCGTGGGGGCCAAGGGCTTTGTCTCGGGAGTCGAGCACCTTGCGGGGCCGCTTCACATACCAATAATAGCCCTCTCGCTCCTCATCGTGCCCATAGCAACGGAACTACCGGAGAAGATAAACAGCATACTATGGACTCGGCGCGGAAAGGACACCCTTGCCATGGGCAACATCACCGGGGCCATGGTCTTTCAGGGAAGCCTTCTTCCGGCCATAGGCATATTCCTTACGCCCTGGCACGTGAACCTCACGGTCATGACAAGCAGTATAGTCACCCTTTGCGCCGCGCTCTGGATATATTTTCTCTCGCGGAGGAAGACCAGCGGCATAAGGCCCGCGCATCTCCTTGTAAACGGCGCGCTCTACCTCATCTTTGTCTACATAGTCCTCCACTCGGCGGGGATTTTTTGATCTCATGACTCCCTTGGCGGAGAGGGCACACAAAGGGGGTGCTCTCTTTAGGAACCCTGTCCTAAAGTGGAAGGTTTTCCTTTATCGCACACCGCCTCTAAGACTTTTTTTCTATCTTTAATATGGCGAACCTCAAGACCCTCTTTCTGGCCACAAGGCCGAGCTTTTTCACGGCAAGCGTTCTGCCCGCGCTTCTCGGGGCATCAACGGCCTGGCGCGTTGGCGGCGTTTTTAATCCCGCCTATCTGGCGCTCACAGTGCTTGCCGTCATCGCCCTGCACGGGGGCATGAACGTCCTAAATGACTACTATGACTATCTCAATGGCACGGACAACATGAACAGGACCCCGCTACCGCCCTTTACGGGCGGGAGCGGCCTTATTCAATCTGGCCGTATGACCCCGGGCGCCACGCTTTTTCTCGGTGCGGGCCTTGTATGCGCGGGGTCTCTTCTCGGCCTTTACCTTGCCATAACAACGAGCCCGCTACTCTTTCTCATCGGGGGCGCGGGGCTCATCTCGGGCTTTTTTTACTCGGCACCTCCCCTGTTCCTTGCCGGACGCGGCCTTGGGGAATTTACCGTGGGCCTTGACTTCGGCGTCCTCCTGGTCCTTGGCTCATTTATCGTGCAGACCGGCGGAGTATCTATTGAACCCCTGCTTGCCTCTCTTCCCATCTCCTTTCTCATAGCGGCCATCTTATACATTAACGAGTTCCCCGACATAGAGGCAGACCGGGCCTGCGGGAAAAAAAACCTCGTAGTGCGCCTCGGCAAAAAGATGGCTGTAAGGGGTTTTTACGCCATCATCGCCGCAGGCTATATCTCCGTCACAGGCGCTGTCCTTACGGGTTATCTCCCCCTCCCATCGCTTCTGGCGCTCCTCCCGGCACCCCTTGCCATAAGGGCGGCCCTTATCCTGCGCAAAACCAACGGCGAGGGCCCGGCCCTTGTTCCCGGCATAAAGGCCATTATACTCGCCCATCTCTCCTGCGGCCTGCTCCTTGTCCTTGCCGATCTCCTCGCAACGTAAGTCCTTGGTCCCGCGCCCTCATACAGGATACTTGACAAGAGTCCAGAGTGTACCTATCTTTCAAGTGGAAGGAAATAATACGAGAACTTACTCGCAGGATTGTCATGAGAACTTGAACGGGAGGTGAGGATCATGTCAATAGAAAAATGGAGTCCTTTCAAGGAGCTAGACAGGATGAGCAAGGATATGGACAGGCTCTGGGACCAGGTGTTCCCCACTTCAAGGAGGTTCCTGAGAGAACTCCCTGTAAAGGCCCTTATGGAGAAGGACACCGCGCCTCCGGCCATAGACATAATAGACAGGCCCGAGGCCATCGTGGTGAAGGCCGAACTTCCGGGAGTGGAGAAGGACAACGTGGACATCTCGCTCCACGATAACGCCCTTACCATATCGGGCAAGATCGAGAGGGAGAAAGAAGAGAAGAAGGAAAACTTCTACTACAGCGAGAGGAGCTACGCGAGTTACTCCCGCACCGTGGATCTCCCCTGCAAGGTCAACTCCGATAAGGTGACGGCCGGGCTAAAGAACGGCATTCTCACCATAAACCTGCCCAAGGCCGAGGAGGTAAAGACCAAGAAGATAAAGGTAGAGGTTAAATAACCCCCTCCTTGAAAAAGCCAGTCAAAAGACCCTGCACCTGGGCCCCTGCTTTGCGCGCAAAAAAGCGGGGCCTCTTTTTCGTCTTTTTTTACCTTTTTTCGCTATTTTTGGCCTATTTTTGCTCTTTTTTGGCCTATTTCGCAAAAACCCTATCGTTAAAGACAGGCCGTGGGAAGGGTGGGATAAAAAGAATCAGGCCAAGAGGAGAACCACGGCGAAGAGCCACTCAGCCCACCTCGTTATACTCCCTTACCCTGAACTCAACTCCCGCGTCCTCCACGGCGACACGCCTGCAGGCCTCGATGTCAAGGCCCGGCACAGCCACCACAGAGGCCACCACACGGGTTATATACCTCTTCGCCTCGCGGAGAAAGAACAGAATGGCCGGATATGCCGCATCACCAAAAGGGGTCTTTATGAGCTTCTGGTATGTGCTTGAATCCGGCGCGTTGAGGCTAACGGATATGGTGTCAACGAACATGAGCTCAGGTAGGACGTTCCTGCCGTGCACAAGGTTCGCGAGGCCGTCCGTGTCAATCCGTATCCTGCACCCCCGTCTCTTGAGGAACATGCCCACCTTCTTCACGAGGTCAAGCCTTATGAGAGGCTCTCCATAGCCGCAAAAGACTATCTCGTCATACTGCTCCGGGCTTTCACCCACGGCCCTTATGACCCCGCTGAAGTCAGGCTCCTCGCCAAGCCTCAAAAAATGCCCCTTTACTGTATAAGACCTGAACTTCGCGCAGAAAGAGCACCTGTTGGTGCACCGGTTCGTGATGTTAAGATAGAGAGAATTTCTTATGGGGTAGGCGATGCGGGCCTTCTCCTGACTACCCGTGAGGCCGAAGACCTCCTCGGCATTGAGGGTGGTAATGCGCCCAACATCCGAAAGAGACAGGCCCTTTATCTCCGCCACGGCCCGTGCCGTCTCCAGAACAAATGCGGGCTCGTTTCGCCTTCCGCGCTTCGGCGCTGGGGCAAGGTATGGGCAGTCCGTCTCGATTAGAAGCCTCTCAATGGGAGTAGCCTTCACGGCCTCACGCACATTATCCGCCCCCTTGAAGGTTACTACACCTGAGATGGAGATATAAAAACCCATCTCAAGTGCCTTTCGAGCCTCCTCGGGCCCGCCGGAAAAACAATGAAACACACCCTCGCCGGCCTCACCCGTGCCAAAGCCCTCGTCACCGAGGATGCGCATTGTATCGGCCCAGGCCTCTCTTGTATGTATAATTACAGGAAGGTTCAGTTCCCGCGCCAGCGCAAGGTGACGCGCGAAGACCTCCTGTTGCACGCTTCGCGGCGAGTTGTCATAGTGATAATCAAGGCCTGTCTCACCAATGCCAACAACCTTTGCCCCGCGCGCCTCGCCGCCGGGGCAAAGCACAAGTGACCTTATGCGCGAAAAGGCGGCACTCACGTCGACCTTTGCCGCGTCATGGGGATGCACGCCAAGGGCCCCGTAGATAAAGTCATAGTCCTTCATCAGGGCCTCGACGTCCAAAAACCCGCCTTCATCAGACCAGCAACCAACGTCTATGATGCGCCGTAGACCCGCGCTCCTCGCCCGCTTGATGACCCCGCGCCTGTCCCCTTCAAATCGATTGTCCCCAAGATGGGCGTGGGAATCTATGAAAAGAGTCTTTTCCATACAAAAAACCCCTTACTTTCTTTTCGAAAAAAGAAAGTAAGACAAAGAAAACCAATAGGGCTGGCACTGCCCACCATAATAGTAGACTTGTAGGATGGGTGGAACAGAGTGAAACCCATCAAAAACACAGAACACTACAGCACGTGAAAAAACATACAAAGAAAACCAATACCAGCGGCCCGAAGGGCCGCTGGTATTGACTAATCTATCCTTGGAAAGAGGGGCGCAATTCTCTCGACCTTTACGCCGGGTGTCAGGCCGCCCCACTCTGTCTCTTGCTCAAAGTCCGCCTCCGCAGGCAAGCCCGCAACACCAAGGGAAGACCATATCTTCTCGGCCGAACCGGGCATAAAAGGCGAGATATAGACGGCAAGGATGCGTAGCCCCTCGGCAAGGGTATACAGGATATTAGAGAGCACGTCCCCGTCCTTTTCCTTCCATGGCGCCGCGCGCTCAACATATCCGTTCAACTCGCTTATAAGACCCCAGACCTCAAAGAGGGCGTCATAAAAATTGAGTTCCTCCATCTTCCCGCTAAATACAGGGGCAAGGGCGCGGAACTTCTCCCGCACCGTTACTTCGAGGCCGGGCCTGTCCATTGACTCGTCAGGTCCCGGCAGAACTCCCTCCCTGTACTTCACCACCATGGCAAGGGTGCGGGAAAGAAGATTCCCAAGGTCATTGGCAAGGTCGCTGTTTATACGGCCCTCAAGGGCTTTGATGGAAAAATCGCCGTCATGGCCAAAGCGCACCTCTCGGAGGAGAAAATACCTGAAGGGGTCAACGCCGTATTTATCTATTACCTCCACGGGGTCAACTACGTTCCCAAGTGATTTACTCATCTTCTTCCCGTCAACTGTCCACCAGCCGTGGGCAAATACCTTTTTCGGCAACCCAAGCCCCGCGCTCATGAGAAATGCAGGCCAGAATACAGCATGAAACCTCAGTATGTCCTTTCCTATGACATGGACATTAGCGGGCCAGACCCCCTTCCCATCCAGGGCCTCGGGGTAGCCCGCGGCGGTAAGGTAATTAATGAGGGCCTCGAACCAGACATACATGACGTGTGTCTCACTACCTGGCACGGGCACACCCCATCTGAAAGTCGTCCTGCTGATGCTAAGGTCGCGAAGCCCCTCCCTTAAAAAGGCCAGTACCTCGCGGCGCTTGCTATCTGGTCCTATGAAACCCGGGTTGGCCTCTATATGACCGAGGACCCTCTCTCCGTACTTTGAGAGCCGGAAAAAAAAACTCTCCTCGCGAAGTCTTTCAACGGCCCTGCCGCAATCAGGACACATGCCTTTATCGTCGAGCTGGTTCTCCGTCAAAAAGTTCTCGCAGGGCGTGCAGTACCAGTCCTCGTACTCGCCAAGGTAAATGTCCCCTGCCTCCTCGACGCGCTTCCAGAAGGCTCGGGCAGCGTCCTCGTGCCTTGCTTCGGTAGTGCGGATAAAGTCGTCATTGGAAATATTGAGCCGCTCCCATAGGTCCCGGAAGCGCACCATCACGCTGTCGGCAAACTCCTGCGGGCTTTTTCCAGCGGCCTCTGCCGCCTTTTCCACCTTCTGCCCGTGCTCGTCCGTGCCTGTAAGAAAGAGCACGCGAAAACCCCTCTGACGCTTGTATCTGGCAAGTACATCAGCGGCCACAGTGGTGTAGGCATGACCAATGTGAGGCACGTCATTTACGTAGTATATGGGGGTGGTAATGTAAAAGGTCTTATCGCTCATCAAGAGGCCTCTCAAGAGAAAATAAGAAGAGAGAAAGAAGCGGGCGCTACCCGCATATTGAAATAACCCGCTTTCTTTTGGAAAAAAAGTTTTTTGAACGAGTGTGCATATTCCTTCGGCCCTTCAGACCATGACACATAATAAGCACATTTTACCAGGAAGAAATCGCGTCAAAGAAAACCGATATTAGTGCCTTCGCCCTTCCCGCGACAGGCACACTACCCATGCGCGGCACAATGGCCCTTCGAAAGAAAAAGTAAGACAGAGAAAATTAATTCCAGCGGCCTCTGGCCGCTGGAAACGAATACATCAAACTTCAAAACAAATATCGTGATAACCTAATGTCTGACGCATCCCCCGCACTGTCCACGCCCCTTGCCGCCGCCTCCACCCCCGCCGTTATTATTGCCCCTCGGGGGTCTTCTGCCGCCACTACCCCCTCCATTGCCACGGTCATTACCCCCACCGCCGGACCTTCTGCCACGCCTGCCTCCCTTCTCACCGCCGCCGCCGTAGCCCCTGTGCTCATAGGAAAGGCAACACATGAGCCTGCCGCAGACGCCGGATATTTTCGAAGGGTTCAGGGCAAGGTTCTGTTGCTTGGCCATCTTGATGGTAACGGGAGTAAAATCAGGTAGAAAGGACGAGCAACAGAGTTCCCTTCCGCAGGGGCCTATGCCTCCGAGCATCTTGGCCTCATCCCGGACCCCTATCTGGCGCATCTCTATGCGCGTATGAAAGGACGAGGCAAGGTCCTTTACGAGCCTTCTAAAGTCCACCCTTGATTCAGAGGTAAAGTAGAATATGGCCTTGCTCGAATCAAAGAGATACTCTGCCTTTACGAGTTTCATGGGAAGGCCGTAGGACTTTATCTTGTCCATGCATATCCTCATGGATTCTTTCTCGCGCCTGGTGTTGAACTCGAGGCGCTCCATGTCCTCGGGGCCTGCCTTCCTTATCACCTTCTTTGGCGGACGCCCCTTTCTGGCGTCATTGTTCTCCCTTGGTGGTGATACCACCGTGCCCATACCAAGGCCCTTGTCTACCTCTACTATGACAAAATCACCGGGCAGGAGGTCAAGGTGTCCGCCGCAGTCGAACTCATAGACCTTGCAGGCCCTCTTAAACCTTATATCAACAACCTTCATATCTACTATCCTCTAAAAAAACCTCAGGAAAAGAGCCTTTCCCCGGCCATGTCCAAGAGGAGGGTCTCCATTGCAAGGAGTTTATTCCCGTAGCGCGGTGGCGCGATGGCCGCCCTTGCGGCCTCTATCTTCTCGTACATCCCAAGGGCCACCCCAAGGTGAGGCCCGGCCTTCATGAAGGCCATCATATCTCTATTCACCACGAGCCTCTCCATACCCTCGGAGCAAAGCGCCATGTCCCTGCACAAGGTCTTGAGAAACTCCAGTATGCCGTCGAGGTCATCCTCTTTTGAGAGTTTTTCAGCGAGGCCCAGTATCTGCCTCTCCCCTCCAGTTATGGCGTCGCGAAGGCCCTCCATGACCTCGCGCCTCTTTTCCATGGCCCCCGAGTCCTCGCAGGAGAGGGCCCTGGCGATTGAGCCGTCCGAGAACCTTGCCCATAGTTGCGCGTCTTCAGGGGCAACGCCCCTCTCCTCCACGAGGAACCTCTCAACCTCACCCGCACCGAGGGGCCTGAAGTTGAGTATCTGGCACCTTGAGATAATGGTAGGCAGGAGCATGCGTGCCCTGGAACTTATGAGTATTATCACGGCCCTTGGGGGTGGTTCCTCAAGGGTCTTGAGCATGGCGTTGGCCGCCTCTGGCTGGAGCCTCTCGGCCCCATCCACCACGACAACACGCCTTCCCCTCTCAGGCGAGAAACGAAGCGAGGCTATTATCTCGCGAACCCTGGTAATGCGTATGAGCCCCGTGGCGGATGGAGCGCCGTCCCTGTCCACGGGCACGGCCTCTATTACGTTCTCGTGATTACCCTCATCCATGGCAAGGCAATCGCGGCAGGCACCGCAGTATCCCGGCCCGGGTGAGGCGCAATTCATGGCCTTTGCGAAGGCCATGGCAAGGGTTCTCTTGCCAATGCCAGGGGGGCCTGCGAAGAGATAGGCATGGGGCACGCGCCCCGCGTCCATGGCCCTCTCAAGGAGTTCCTTCTCCCTTGCATGTCCTGCTATGTCACTAAATATCATGACAACATCTCGTCCATGATAACACAGATCTCTCCATGTATGGAATGGATTTCTCCCATGGCGTTAATGACGCGCACCCTGCCCGGAGAAGCGCTTGCTATCTCCAGAAAACCCTGCCTAACCTTCTCGTGAAAGGCCGCGTCCTCGCGCTCAAAGCGGTCTTCCCTCACGCCGCTCTCACTTCCAATACGGCTCCAGGCCCGATCTAACCCTGCCTTTACTTCCATGTCGAGCAAAAAAGTGAGGTCCGGCACAATGCCGCCTGTGGCGAACTCGTTCATGCCCTCTATGCGCCCGGCGTCAAGCCCCCTGCCGTACCCCTGATAGGCGAGGGTGGAGTCTGTGAAGCGGTCTGAGAGCACTATCCTGCCCGCCCGGAGGGCGGGCAGGATTACATTGGCCACAAGTTGGGCCCGGCAGGCCTCGTAGAGAAAGAGCTCGGCCACGGGACTTATCTCCTCTTCGCCCACAGTAAGGAGCATACTCCGCACGCGTTCGCCAAGATACGTTCCCCCGGGCTCGCGAAGCGTAAGCACTGAGGCGCCCCTCTTCTCAAGGTACTCCCTCAGGAGCCCCATCTGCGTGCTCTTTCCGCTACCCTCTATGCCCTCGAATGTTATAAAGATAGGCCCTTCTCCTGAAATGGATTTTTTTTGATATTACAGGAATATTCCCTAACAGGCAAGCCCGTTGAGAGACCGCGCCCAGCCCGCCGCCCCTAATTACCAGAAAAAAAACAGAAAAAAACTGCATTTTGGCTTTGACATACTGTAGTTTTTCAAATAAAATGTAAAAATGAGTAGAATATCTGCAACTCAGATAAAGACGCAGAAGCCTCTTGGCATCCTCCTTGTGGTTGTGGCCCTTACAGCGGCCTCGTTCGCCCTCCTCGTCTGGGCCTTCACCAGCATCGAGGGGCTTGCCAGTATCTTCCGCATCATGACCCGGCTCTGCCAGGGCATCTTCAGCCAATGCCTCGGTTACGCGGCCATCATCCGCATGACCCCGCTCTGGAGCGTGGGGCTTACGCTCCTTCTTGGCCTCATCTTTGCCACCATAAAGGCCGTTGTAACGCTATTTAAAACAAGAAAGGCCCTTCGCAGGCTTCCCCTCAAAAACAAGGGAACAAACCTTGTCCTCATAGACGACACCTCCATTGCCACGGCCTTTACCCATGGTATCATCCGCCCCAGAATTTATATCTCAAGGGGCCTTATACAGGACCTGAACGGCCCCGAACTCCATGCCGTCTTTCATCATGAACTCTCGCACAAGAATAACAGGGACCCTCTGCGATTCTTCCTTCTCACTATACTGAAGGACATACTCTTCTTCATTCCGCTAACAGCCTATGTATCGAGGCACATCAGAGAAACCCAGGAAAGACGCGCCGATGACATGGCCGTCTCGCGTATGCGCGAGCCCTTCAGCATAGCAGGGGCTCTTCTGAAACTTGCCGGAACTTTCTCCCAGCGCCCTGTAGAGATGGCCTCCATCCTCGGCAGTCACGGCGCCGTAGAGGAGAGGATACAGCGTCTCCTTGGTGAAAAAGTAATCAAAAAGAACGGCAAGAGGCCCGGCAGGGGCGCCATTCTTGCGAGTTTTCTTATGCCGGCCATCATGCTTACGTCCCTGGCCCTGCCGCTTAAAGAGGGTATGCCTTCATCTCACAGGACCTGCACCATGGCGCATTGTTCAAGCGACAAGCCCCGGCCAGAGAAGAACTGCCGTATACACTGCGACAAGACCACACGCCTGCAAAAACCAGCGGCCCCGAAGACCCTTCCCTGAGGGACCTCCCTACAGGCAACAGGTGGGGCTGTCTTCAACAAAACCCTTCCCGTGAGGCCAGACCAAAGAGAGTACATCCAACTCTTTCCTTGATGGCTTGTGCCTTGCTCCACCCATCCTACGAATCTGGGGCAGGTGCCGTTTCTCTACAAGAGGGTATATCAAACAACAATGTAATGTCACACCATCAAAAAACTCTCTTTTTTCCACAAGGGCGCGAGACGCATATTCAATAAGCCTACACTCTTTCCCTATTGGTTTTCTTTGCTCCACTTTCTTTTTTCTAAAAGAAAGTGGACGGTTTTCTTTGACGTAGTTTAGTCACGGGTAAGGTGTGACTACCATGGCCCGTGTCCCAAAAATCCAAAGAGACCTCGCCGGCCAATCAAAAACTCTCTTTTTTCCAAAAGAAACCGGGAAAACTACCTATGCCATACTCTTTTATTTCAAGCCTTCGTAATAATCAGCGATATTATCAATAGAGGGGGTTCACTGCTGAGGGACGTTCTCTCGCCCCACCCAAAAATCCCTTGCCGGAGGTCCATGACATGGCTGACCAGATTAGTTCAACCAACATACTTATTGTCGATGACGAGGAGAGCGTTGGCCTTGGCATGAGCGAGATGCTGAAAGACCAGGGCTATGAGGCCGAGTACGTGGTAAACGGCGAAGAGGCCCTTGATGCCGTGAAAGAGCGCGACTTCAGCCTTATATTCATGGATATAATAATGCCTGGCATGAACGGCCTTGAGACATTTCGCGAGATAAACCGCGTAAGGCCCGGCGCCACGGTCATACTCTTTACCGGCTACTTCAGGGACGCTGAAGACGTAATTCTCAAGGGCGTGGAAGAGGGCATGGTGGACGAGTTCATAAGAAAGCCCTACTTTGCCGATGAGATAATCCGCTCCGTGAGAAAATACTGCCCTTAGGCCTGGCCGGTCTTCTTCCCCCCTCCGCCCCCTTAAGACCTTGCTGTTTTTTATAGCGCTCGCGCCTCGGCCTTCTTATGGGCTTCGGTCTATGAATGCCCCCCTCCATGTGATATATTCCATGAGGGCCAACCCGGCCTTCTTTTTCTTTCCCATCCCTTAGAGGAGCAGGAGCGGCATTGAGAGGACTCGCCATCATACACATAGCAATTCCCGACCTTATCCTTCAGGTAGAACTCCTTAAAGAGCCCGGCCTCTGTGGACAGGCCCTTGTCATAGGTGACGACCCGCGCGACGCGCGCAAGGGGAATATCGCCGCCTTGTCAACAGGGGCACTTGCCCTTGGGCTTAGGCCGGGAATGCAGATGCGCCGGGCCCTGAAGGCCGCGCCAGGCGTGACTGCCCGTACCGCCGATTACGCGGCCATGGAGTATGCCTCGGAAAAATTCCTTGATGTCCTTGGAACGGCCAACCCCCTTATCGAGACCTTCGGCACAGACGGGGCGTTTTTGTCCATGAGCGCGCGGGGCGAGAAAGTGGCAGGACTTGACCCCCTCTACCCCGCCGCCGAAAAACTCGCCTCATCGCTACAAGACCGCGTCGAGGAGGTTACCGGCCTCTTTACCCGCGCTGGCATAGCCCCAAATAAACCCCTTTCGCGCCTCGCATGGCTCCACGCGCCAGAAGACGGCCTGAGAGTAGTCACAGAGAACAAGGCGCAGGCCTTTATAAAGACTCTGGACATGGAAGAACTCCCTGCCATGACCCACGAGGCCGCCGAACGCCTCGGGGCCCTTGGCGTAAATACAGTCGATGAACTCGCCAATGCGCCTCTACTATTTCTTGAAAAAAACCTCGGCAAGGACGCGGCGCGCATTATCCACGAAGTCTCCCACGGACGAGGCCCAGTGGATATAAGGCCTTTTTATGAACCCGATACGCTAAGCCGCGAGGTTGTCTTTGATAGAGGCCCTGCCACGCGCCCGGTCCTCAAGGAAACCCTCTACATGCTCACAGAAGAACTTACCTCGCGCCTCAAGGCCGCGAAACGAACGTGTGCAAAGGTCTCACTAAAAATAACGCTTCAGGACTTTGCCTGCCTCGTAAGAACAGAAGAACTCGAAGAAGAGACGGATTCATTCAATACCACCCTTGCCGCGGCCCTTAAACTCCTCGAAAAGACCCCTGGACACACAAAGGCTATACTCATTGGACTTAAACTCCACTGAGACGTAAAGAGGGTAAGGGCGGGCCTTGCCCTCGAAAAGAGGAGAAAAAGAAAGAGAATGTAAGGGTGGGCACAGCCCACTAAAAAAAAGATAAGAAGAAGGAAAACCTCCCGCTTTCTTTTGGAAAAAGAAATTTTTTTGATTGGGCGGCAAGGTCTCTCTGGAATTTTGGGACACGAGGCATGGCAGGCAGACCTTACCCATGACTAAACCATGTCAAAGAAAACCAATTCCAGCGGCCTCTGGCCGCTGGAAAAGACTTGTTGAATAGAGGGTGGGTTCTGCGCACCAAAAGTCGTAGTAAAGAGGTATCGATAATGAAAGAATGAAAGACTGATAGGCTCTGCCCATCAAAAGATGGGAAAAGACTCCGCGCCGAGGAAACAAGACCTATGCCATCTCTCCTTCGTCTTCCTTGCCTCTCTCTTCTTCCCATCCCACGGCCCTGCCTTGACCTTCGCCGGGCCAGAGCCTTGCCTCAAGGGCGTCAAGAAGCGGCCCAAGGGTCTCTGGCGTGCGCGCCGATATGCCAAGGGCATGGTATCTCCTCATGAGGGCCTTGACTATCCGTGCCTCCACAAGGTCAATCTTATTGAAGACAAGAAGCCTTGGGATCTCGTCAAGACCAATCTCCGTGAAAATCCCCTCAACAGCCTCCATGTGTTTCTCAAAAAATGGGCTCGATATATCCACAAGGTGAAGTATAAGGTCCGCGTCCTCCATCTCCTCGAGGGTGGCGCGAAAGGCCTTCATGAGGTCCGCCGGAAGGTCGCGGATAAAACCAACGGTGTCCGTTATGACGGCGTCGCGCTCACGTGGAAAACGCAGCCTCCGCGTCATGGTATCAAGAGTTGCGAAGAGTTTATCCTCGGCAGTAGAGGCGCTCTTTGTAAGGGCGTTAAGGAGCGTGGACTTTCCGGCGTTCGTATACCCGGCTATGGAAATAATGGGAATGCCGCTCCGGGCGCGCCGCTTTCTCCTCGCGAACCTGCCGCGTGAGAGGGTCTTGAGTTGCCCCTCGAGGCGATGAATCCTCTTTTGCACCTTACGCCTGTCCATCTCAAGGCGCGTCTCGCCGGGTCCTCTCCCGCCTATGCCGCCCATGAGCCTTGAGAGCGCCGTGCCCTTGCCCACAAGGCGCGGAAGAAGATACTTTAACTGCGCAAGTTCCACCTGCACCTTGCCGTCCTTTGAGTGCGCCCTCCGGGCGAAGATGTCGAGAATAAGCTGAGTCCTGTCTATTACCTTGAGTTCCGTTATGGCCCCAAGTTCTCGCACCTGCGTGGGCGTAAGGTCCTGGTCGAATATGAGCATGTCGGCCCGCCTCTGCAGGGCCGTTATGATGAGAGACCGTATCTTGCCCTTGCCCATGAGATACCGCGGGTTAAGGCGCGCCGGCCTCTGCGTGACCCTCTCAATGACCCGCACCCCGGCGCTCCCGGCAAGTTCGTTGAGTTCTTCGAGAGAATCCTCCATCTCCTCCCTCGGCCCCCTTGAGACGCTTACAAGTATGGCCCCCTCGCGACCGTCCTTTATGTCCAGAAGAGCCCCCCTGCCCATCTGCTCCTCAAGGGCGCGGATAAAGGCGTTCATCTCAAGATGAAAATTCTGAAAGAGCAGAGGCCGCTCCACAAAGTAGGGCTCTTCACCGGGGTTGTAGGGAAGTAGATGGGCCGTGTATACATGCGCCGGAAGGCCGCGCCCGCCCATGCCCACGGCGGCGATATAATCAAGCCTGAGGAGCGCGAGGTCCGTAAGATCGTCGTTGCTCAAGGGCTCGTCCTTGAGATGGGTGTGCACAAGCCTGAGCCCCCGAAGGTGCTTCTTCCCAAGGGGGTAGTCCTTGAGCTCCGGGATTACAATCTCGCGCTCATCGCCAACTATGGCATAAACCACAACGCCGGCCCTCGTTATGAGAACCCCTATCTGACGCGAGATCTCACGCGAGAGCTCCGTCAGGTAACGCATGAGTTCCGCTGTTATGAGTTCCTCGCGGTCCACGCGCCGCCTGAATATGTTCTTTAAACGCTTTATCTGCCCTGGCTTCAGACCAGTGAGATTTCCCTCTAAATGTGGTATAAGATAACCTCCTCAAGTGATTATGGAAAAGAATGAGCAACCTGTAGGGTGGGCACAGCCCACCAAAAACAAAGAAACAAAAGGGCAAGAAGCGGGCTTCGCCCGCAAACTGAAAAAACTTTCTTTTGGAAAGAAGAAAGTTTTTTGATTGGCCGGCGGGGTCTCTCTGGATTTTTGGGATACCAGGCATAGCAGGCACACTTTACCCGTGATTAAACCACGTCAAAGAAAACCATTGAGCCCCCTCCGGGCCGCTGGAAAAAGGCTGAATCCCTTTTTTTAATTATACCACGGAAGAGCAAAAATAATAAAGGGGACAAGGGCAATGAACAAGAAAACGCAAAAGATGCTCATTAACGGAGAATGGGTTGAATCGGAAACTACCCTGAAAGTAACAAACCCCTATGACAGGACCGTCGTTGGTACCGTATACATGGCTGGCAAAAAAGAACTCGGAGAGGCCCTTGATTCCGCCTCCAGGGCCTTTGCCACACTTCGGTCCATGGCCGCCCATGAAAGGGCCAAAGTGCTTAAAAAGGTCGTAACTGGCCTTGAAGACCACGCCGAGCTCCTTGCGCGCAGTATCACACTTGAGGCCGGTAAAACCATACTCGACTCACGCGGCGAGGTCTCCCGCGCCATACAGACCTTTACAATAGCCGCGGAAGAGGCGACCCGCCTCGGCGGCGAGGTCCTGCCCCTTGACATCACCCCGCCTGCCACTGGACGCTTCGCCATTGTAAGGCGCTTCCCCGTAGGGCCTGTCCTCGGCATAACGCCCTTCAACTTTCCCCTTAACCTCGTCGCCCACAAGGTTGCCCCGGCAATGGCCTGTGGGTGTCCCATCATCATAAAACCCGCCTCAACCACGCCCATGACAGCGCTTCTCCTTGGCCGCATCATAACAGAAGCCAACTGGCCCGCGGGCGGCCTGAACATCACGCCTGCCAGCGGCACCGATGCAGGCGCCCTTGCCGCGGATGAGAGAATAAAAAAAATCACCTTTACCGGTAGCCCGGTTGTCGGCTGGTCCCTCAAGAAAAAGGCCGCCGACAAGAAAGTAACCCTCGAACTTGGCGGAAACGCCGGGGTAATCCTATGCGAAGACGCGGACATCGCCTTTGCCGCAAAAAGATGCGTTGCCGGGGCCTTTGCCTTTGCCGGACAGGTCTGCATATCCGTTCAGCGCATATATGCCCACAAGAGCATCTTCAATAAATTCAGGGACACTCTCATAAAAGAATGCGAGGCCCTTCTCCCCGGAGACCCAATGTCCGAGACCACGAGACTCGCTCCAATGATAGACGCCGAGGCCATTGAAAACACGGAAAAACGCGTTAAAGAGGCCGTCAAGAGCGGCGCCTCGCTCCTTACAGGCGGATCGCGCAATGGAAACTTCTTCCTCCCCACAATCCTTACAGATACCTCGCCTGCCATGCGCGTCTGCTCCGAGGAGGTCTTCGCACCTCTCGTCACCCTCGAGCCCTACGAAGACTTTCAAAAGGCCGTGGCCTCTGTGAATTCCGGCCCCTACGGCCTCCAGGCCGGGGTCTTCACAGACTCCATGGACCGCATCCTCTATGCCTACAACAACCTCGAAGTGGGCGGCGTCATCATCGGAGACGTGCCAACATTCAGAACAGACAACATGCCCTATGGAGGGGTCAAAAAGAGCGGCTTCGGTAGAGAAGGCGTAAGATACGCCATGGAGGAGATGACCGAACCAAGACTCCTTGCCCTTAAAAACCCGTGAAAAAGGCAGAAGAAAAAAAGAAAAGGGTAAGGTCTGGCGGGCTACGCCCGCCAGAAAAAAAAAGGAAGGAGAAAGAAGCGGCCAAAGGCCGCATATTAAAAAAACCTTACTTTCTTTTCGAAAAAAGAAAGTTTTTTGATTGTATTGCGATGTCCCTCTGGATTTTGGGACTTAAGACAAGATAGGCGCACGTTGCCAAGAATAAACCGCGACAAAGAAAACCAGTTCCAACGGCCCTCCGGGCCGCTGGAAAACCTGATGATGGGTGCAGCGCAACGAAACCCAACCTGCCCCCACTGCCCCCCTACCTCAACAGCCGTAGTCCGTTAAGTATCACCAGCACCCCGCCTATCTCATTCAAGAGAAGCCCCGGCACAAGGCCTATCCAGCCAAAGAGGGCCATGGGCACAAGAAAGGCAATGACCCCAAGGGAAATACTGATATTCTCCCTCATGACCCTCACTGTCCTCCTGCTGAGTTCCAGTGCAAGGGGTATCTTCAGTAGGTCATCGGCCATTAGCACCACGTCTCCTGTCTCTATGGCAACGTCCGTGCCTGCCGCGCCCATGGCTATGCCAAGGTCTGATGCCACAAGGGCGGGGGCATCGTTCACGCCGTCTCCCACCATGGCTACTCTGCCGAATTTTTTCTGAAGTCCCCTTACGGCCTCAACCTTGTCCTCGGGCAATAGCCCGGCCAGAAACCCGTCAAGACCGGCCTCCTCCGAGACCGCCCGCGCCACGCCCTCGTTGTCTCCCGTAAGCATGAGGATATGTTCTATGCCCCTTTCCCTGAGGAGCCTCACCACTTCTCTTGCCCTGGGCCTCAGTTCGTCCCTTACGGCTATTATGCCAAGAAGCCCCTCGTACGCGCCGCTCAGGACCATGACGGTCTTGCCCTCTCCCTCAAGGGCCCCTATCCTCTCCCCGGCCTCCTCTGTCACTCCTTCGCAGAAGGCCCGGCTCCCTATGCAGTACTCCCTGCCGCCTATAACGGCCCTTGCCCCCATGCCGGGCACTGCCTCAAAATCGCTTAATTCCTGCAGGGTTACCTTGAGTTCCACGGCCTTTCTCAGTATGGCCTCGCCAAGGATATGCTCGGAGCGGCTCTCTATGGAAGCCGCGAGGCCAAGAATCTCCCCTTCCTTCATCGCGGAAAAAGATACTATATCAGTCACAACGGGCCGCCCCATGGTAATGGAGCCTGTCTTGTCAAAGGCAACGGCCCTTATCTTCGAGCAGGCCTCAAGACATGCCCCGCCCTTTATGAGCACGCCCCGCCGCGCCGCATTGGCGACAGCGGCCACAACGGCAACGGGTATGGAAAGGGCTATGCCGCAGGAACACGAGACCACGAGCACCACAAGGCCTCTGTAAAACCACTCGCTGAAGTTTCCATAATAGACCGTGGGGAGGATTATGACAAGGAGCGCAAGGCCGAACATGGCCGGTGTATAGTAGAGACCAAAGGTCTCGCCAAACCTCTGGTAACGTGATTTCCTCCTCTCCGCCTCCTCGACATAATGGATAATCCTCCCAAGTGTAGTATCCATGAAGGGCCTCGCAACCTCTATCTCAATGGCCCCGCGCTGATTGATGGACCCTGCGAATACCTCGTCACCAGGCCCCTTTGTTACGGGCATGGACTCGCCGGTTATGGGCGACTGGTCAACAGAAGTCCTGCCTTTCCTTATTACGCCGTCAAGGGGTATCTTCTCACCGGGCCGTATTATGACCACCTCGCCTGGCCTTACTTCCCCGGCGGCCATGACCGTCTCCACACCGTCTCGCCTTACAAGGGCCTCGCGCGGGACAATATCCATTAGCGCCCGCACAGCCCCGCGCACACGGTCCGAGGCATAGGCCTCGAGCACATCGCCAAGTGAGTAGATGAGCACGAGCAGAGCGGCCTCCTCCCAGAGCCCCAGGGCCGCGGCCCCCACTGCGCCCGCCACCATGAGGGTGCGGATATTGGGCCTCAGTGTCCTCAGGGCCGAAATCCCCATCCTTGCAGGGAAATAACCCCCAACCACGGTGGCCGCGCCATACAGAAAGGAGGCGCTCCCGTGCGGGACACTGAAGATGTGCTCAAGGACGAGGGTAGCGAGTATGATGAGCCCGCATACCGAGAGCGTAAGTATCCTCGGCTCCCTCCACCAGAGGCGGCTCTCTGGCTTTTTTCTCTCTCTTCGGGCCTTCATGCCCGTTCCCGAGATGGCTCTCACGAGGGCTCCCTCACTGAGGGCCTCGTCGTCAAAGGCGGCCTTCAGCGTGCCTCCCACGGTATTTATCTCAAAGGAGTCAAGCCCATTTAGCCCCTTGAGCGCAGACCTTATGAGCCGGGCCTCGTCCTCACAGTCAAGGCCTTCTATGTACAGAGTTATCTCTCTATTCATTTATAATATTCCTAAGTCGCTTTTATCCTTTAAAAAAATCTCCTCACATCGTAATATTTCCTTGTATCTTACTACAATACTATGTATAATTCAAGTCATCATATGATGAATTATATAGGAGGTCCCATGGCTAAACCAGAAGAAGGGCTCTGCGAGGTCTTTTACGTCAATACCGAGGCCGTTGAAAATATTGCCTCGAAAATGATACCCAACGAAACAGTATCACTCATGGCCGAGACCTTCAGAATGCTCGGCGACCCCACGCGTCTCAAGATGGTGCAGGCCCTCTCCAACGGCGAACTCTGCGTCTGCGACCTCGCAACAATGCTCGGCGTGGGACGAACTGCCATATCAAACCACCTGAGACTGCTCCGGGGCATGAGGCTCGTAAAATACCGCCGCGATGGAAAACTCGCATACTACTCACTCGATGACGAACACATACAGACCCTCCTCAAAGCCTGCCGCGAACATGCGGAGGAACCCTGAGAGCAAGGGCAAGAAGCGGCCTCTGGCCGCATGTTAAAAGACCTTACTTTCTTTTGGAAAAAAGAAAGTAAGACAAAGAAAACCAGTAGAGGATGAACGCACGCCCGCTCAAGTTACGGCCCGCGCCCCACGGGGCTTTAAAAAACTTGATGGGCACTGCCCACCAAAAAAAGGCCCTTGTCGGGTGAAGCAAGGCATCAAAAAAACATGAAGATACCCTTCTTTCAGATAAACGCCTTTGCCTCCGGCCCCTTGCGGGGCAACCCCGCGGGGGTGTGCCCCCTTGAGGCGTGGCTTCCCGGCAAGGTAATGCAGACCATTGCCGCTAAAATAAACCTCTCGGAGACAGCCTTCTTTGTCCCCACAAGGGATGACGAGAAAAGCGACTTTCATATCCGCTGGTTCACCCCCACAAGCGAGGTCTCACTCTGCGGCCACGCAACGCTTGCCTCTGCGTGGTGCGTCTTTCATGAACTCGGTTATGATAAAGACGAGATAGTCTTTCAATCAAAGTCCGGTCCCCTCGTTGTCACCCGGGAAAAAGACCTTATCACTCTGGACTTCCCGGCAAACCCGCCGGAAATCTGCGAACCGCCCGCGGACCTCATCGAGGCCTTCAAAGGAACAAGGCACCTCGATTGCCTCAAGGCCGCGGATTATATCCTCGTCCTCGAAGACGAAAGGGCAGTGGCAATGGCCCGCCCCGACTTCGACCTCCTGCGGAAAGTCAAATCACGGGGAGTCATCATAACGGCGCGCTCCGGCGAAAATAACGTTGTCTGCCGTTTCTTCGCCCCAGGTATCGGCATAGACGAAGACCCCGTAACAGGCTCTGCCTGCACAGAGCTCGCGCCCTACTGGGCGTCCCGGACAGGACAGAAGAAGATTCACATTCGCCAGCTCTCGGCGCGCGGCGGCGAGATGCTTACGGAGCTCCGGGGCAAGCGCGTGCTCATAGGCGGAAGGGCCGTAAAGCACAGGGAGGGAAGCGTGGAGATTGAAGAGGGTTGATGTCTTAATGGCGCCTCACCCCCCTTTTTACCCACTCCACACGTTCTTTCCAGCGGCCAGAGGCCGCTGGCACTGGTTTTCTTTGTCAAACTCTTTTGAGGCAGACTAACCGTTCCTGCGTTCAGTCCCAAAGAGCCAGAGGAAGAAAGCAACCATATCAAAAGACTTTCTTTTTTCAAAAAAAATGGAAGGTTTTTTCTTTTTCGTGGGTAGTGCCCACAAGTCTAAAAAATAGGCGCCGACCCTATTTGATTGGTTTTCTTTGTCAACCTTTCTTTTTTCAAAAAGAAAGGTTGAGGTACTTTTCTTTTTGGCGGGCAGAGCCCGCCCTACCCTTTCTTCTCCTCTGTTTTTTACCGGCTCTTTTCAAGGGCCTTTTCGGCCTCCCGCCTTCTTCCGGCGCGGCGGAGGGCAAGACCGAGGTTCTTCCAGATATTTTTTGAAGAAGGCGCAAGACGCGTGGCCTCTTTAAGGTGTCCTATTCCCTCGTTCGTCTTTCCAAGGTCCACAAGCGCCATGCCAAGGGCAGAGTGCGCGTCGACAAGGCCGGGCCTGAGGGCAAGGGCGCTCCGGGCGTAGCGCGCCGCCCTCAGGGGCTCGTTCATGGCAACGAGGGCAAGGGCAGCGTTGCTGTAGGCAGGGGCGTAATCGGGCCGAAGGTCCATGGCGCGCCTGAAGTTAAGAAGGGCCTCTGCGGGACGGCCAGTCTCGAGAAGCGCTGTACCCAGATTGTTGTAGGCTTCGTAGTAGTCTCTATTCAGGGATATGGCCTCTTCATACTCTCTCATGGCATCTTTCACCCTGGAGCGGTTATACAGGGCATTGCCAAGGTTATTATGGCCCCGTGCCTTCTTCGGTGACTTCTTCGCAACGTCCTGCCAGAAGACGAGCCCAGAGCGCCAGACCATGTTCCTACGGTAGGTAAGGGCCGAGAGTGCAACGACTACTACAAGGGGCGGTATCAGGGCAACGCGCGCCGGTAATCGGCCCCTTCGTGCCAGAATGGAGGAGTACAGCGCAATAAGGGCCATGAAGACCCCTGCGGAGGGCAGGTAGACCCTGTGCTCGAAGATAACGTCTTTTATGGGGATGATCGACGACTCGACGGATATGGTGATAAAGAACCAGATAATACCAAAGGCGGCAAGAAGCCCTAGGGCCTTGCCGCTCCGTGCCGAACGAAGGGCCGTGAAGACCGCAATGACAAGGACAACAAGGAGGAAGACAAGGGACAGAAAGACAGGGGCCGTAAAGAAGGAGTGATACACAGCGTAGTCATAGTCGCCCCTCTGCCCAAAGGGAAGAAAGAGGAGCCGTATATATGTGAGAATGACACGGAACTGGGTGGCGAGGTAATCGTGCCTTGAGAGTGTGGCGAGTTCCTCGATCTGCAGGAGGCGGAGTTTTTGCGCTATGCCTCCGGGTCCTCCGCCAAAGGGATGGAAGAGTTGCACTGGGATGACACCAAAGAGGGCCACAAATGGGAGCGCCGTTCTGAGGGCGCGGATTGAAAAGCGGGCGCGCTGAAAAAAGAGAAACTCGGTGAGGAGTATCGTTGCCGGGAGCGTAAAGGACGTTTCCTTTGATACCTGCCCGAGAATCCCCCCAAGAAAGGCAACGAGATAAAAGGCAAGGGCCACGCGGCCCCTGCCCTGCATGGAAGAAAGGCGCGACCTCACATAGGCCGTAACCGAGAGGAGATAAAAAAAGGCCGCCATGGAGGCGAACCTCTGAGATATGTACGAGACGGCCTCGGTCTCCATGGGGTGGGCCGCGAAGACAAGGGCCGTAATGAGGGGCACGTAAGGCGCGGCCTTCACGGTGGCAGTTGCCTCCCCCTGCCCCGGCCCACTACCTGCCATGGCCGGAGACAGAAAGAGCGAGCGCACCAGCGCGTAGACTAGAACCGCGTTAATGGCGTGGAGCGCAATATTTACGATGTGATACCCAAGGGGGCTTAGCCCGCCCGCGGCGTAGTTCAGCGCAAAACTCAGGAAGACAAGATACCGTGTGCCAGAGAGGACTGAAAAGTTGTTTATATCCCTTATGAAGGTATTATCAACGATGTACTTGAGGTCATCGAAGATGAAGGGCGCGGTGAAGACATTGGAGTAGATGAGCGCCACGAGTATTACAATGACAATGGGCGCGGGTATTTTTATTATCTTCTTAAGCATATTTCATCATTAAAAGGCCAGGAGCCGGGACCTGCCCGCGGCAGTAGGCCAGGGTCAGAATAAAATTAGCACTTATGGAAGAAAAAAACAACGCGCCAAAAAAAAACTTGTCTTTTTGCTTTTACTGGGTTAGTATACTGTATACAAAAGACAGGTAGGTTGAGATCAACTCTCAGGTAGGTTTACTTTAACTCAATGGAAGGTGGTGATAGCCATGGCATTAAAAATTACCGATGATTGTGTTGCCTGCGGGGTCTGCATGCCCGAGTGTCCCGTTAGCGCAATTTCCGAGGGAGACATCTATGTAATCGACCCCGAGGTCTGTGTGGAGTGCAAGGGTCACTACGACGAGCCAAAGTGTGCTGAAGTCTGTCCCGTAGACGCCTGCGTGCCCGCCTGAGGCCTTACGGCAAGGCACTGCAGTGTGAGTCTCTGATAGCAAAAAAACCGGCCGTGCCACGCAAACAAAGAACCGTGGCATGGCCGTTTAAATCTCCTGTCGCCTTTTTTTATCCTTCTTGGGAACTTTCCATTAGAGGACTCCTTAATAGACTCACAATTAGGAGTGTAGTGTAAAGATGAAAGAATTCGCAGTCTTCTGGGGCTGTACCATACAGGCGCGTTTCCCCTTCCTCGAGAAATCCACACGCGTGGTCCTCGAGGCCTTCAAACTCCCCTACAGGGACGTTAACGGCTTTACGTGCTGCCCGGAAAAATCGCTCATAAACAACATCGACCCAAAGGCCTTTACCGTTACCGCCGCAAGGAACGTAAGCATTGTGGACAAACTGGGCGTTGACCTCGTAAGCCCCTGCACGGGCTGTGTATCCAACCTTGCCACGGTAAAAGAAGACCTCCTCCATCACCCGAAGGAAAAAGAGGAGGTCAACACCCTCCTCAAAAAGGCGGGCAAGGAGTTCACCGGCAAGTCCGCTCTCTTTCACCTTGTGCCCTTTTTTCATGACAATGTGGGCAAATTGGAGATTCAACGCCGGATTAAAAAAGATTTTTCGGGCATGAAAGTGGGCATCCATTACGGCTGCCACATGATAAGGCCCTCCCATGCCCTTAAGAACGACGACCCCATGAACCCCGTGAAGTTCGACGACCTTGTAAGATGGCTCGGAGCCGAGTCCCTCGCGCACAGGACAAAGATGATGTGTTGCGGACAGGGACTCGACAGGGTGGACCAGCACGAGAACGCCCTGCTTCTTGCGCGCGAGAAACTCGTGGAACTAAAGAAAATAGGCGCAGACGCCCTTGTGGTATGCTGCCCCTCGTGCTTTCAACAGTTTGATAACAACCAGTATCTCATGATACGTGAGGGCGAGAAGATTAACACGCCCGTAATATACTTTACCGAACTCCTGGGGCTTGCCCTTGGGCTGGCCCCCGAGGAACTCGGCATGGGCGGACACCGCGTGGACGTTACTCCCTTCCTTGAAAAATGGAAGAGACAACACGCTAAAAACGCCCCTTCAGAGGAAATAGACGAAGAACTCAACGCCCCCGGGGCACTGGCGTGAGGCGGCCCCGCACAGGGACAGGATAAAGGAATCTGAAATGTTAAAGGCTCATCTTGACTTTACGCTCCTTGATATGTGCTCAAAATGCGGGGCCTGTTACGACATATGCCCCTCGTGCATAGCGCTCCCTGGTTACGACCCAAGGGCCGTCATAAGAGACATCCTCGAGGGCACATACGAAAAATGGCTCGAATCACAGTCCATCTGGCAGTGCCTCGAGTGCCACCACTGTCTTGAGATGTGTTATCAGCACTATGGCTTTGAGAACGCCATGACAGCCATGAGGCTCCTGGCAACGAAAAAGGGCATATACCCTCCGCAGGTCAAACGCGGCTGGGCCATGTTCGATAAGACTGGCAAACTGGGCGAGCCAAACAGGCCTGGTAGAAAAAAATACGACCTGCCTCCAGCCACGGAGAGCGGCGGAGAGGAACTCAAGCGCCTCCTCGCCATACTCAGGGGAGAGGCAACGGAAGAAGGTGCGGCTACGGACTGAGGCCCGGCCCCTCTCTTGAAAACCACCGCGTCGTCAAGGTGTAGCCGGCGCAAGAGCAAAAAAACTTACGGAAAAAGGGACCCATGAACCATAACTATCAGAAAGACATATCCGGGTGCGGCCTAACGGGCCTCATTAACAGGAAAAAGGAACGGGTAAGCGGAGAGGCCATAGCGCGCTCGCTCTGCCTTATGAACGACAGGGGCAACGGCCTTGGCGCGGGTTTCGCGGCCTACGGCATTTACCCGGACTTTGCCGAGTTCTACGCCTTTCACATCATGTACGACGACCCCTCGGTGCGCTTTGGGGCCGAAGAGTTCATAAAGGCCAACTTTCACATAGAGAAGACAGAAGAGATACCAACGGCGCCCGTAAAGGCCATACCAATCTCGCCCCTCCTTGTGCGCTACTTTGTAATGCCCAAGAAGGAAAAACTCAGCGCCATAGAGGGCGAAAAAGACTTTGTCGTCAATACGGTGATGAAGATAAACTCCGAGATGGAAGGCGTCTACGTATTCAGTTCCGGCAAGAACATGGGTGCCTTCAAGGGCGTGGGCAACCCATCGGAGATTGCCGAGTTTTACAGGGTAGAGGAATACGAGGGATACATCTGGACGGCGCACACGCGCTTTCCAACGAACACCCCTGGCTGGTGGGGCGGCGCTCACCCCTTTACGCTCCTTGACTGGTCAATAGTCCATAACGGCGAAATCTCCTCTTACGGCATCAACAAGAGATACCTCGAGATGTACGGCTACAAACTCATGCTCCTTACGGACACCGAAGTGGTTACCTACATACTCGACCTACTCGTTCGAAAACACGGCCTCGATATAGAGACGGCCTGTACCACCCTTGCGGCCCCCTTCTGGAAGGACATCGACGAGCTCGAAGACGAGAAGAAAGAGACCCTCACGGCGCTCCGCATGACCTACGGAAGCGCCCTCCTTAACGGCCCCTTCTCGCTCCTCTTCGGACACAGCAATGGGCTTGTGGGCATAAACGACAGGATTAAACTGCGGCCCCTCGTGGCCGCGGAAGACGGCGACTTCACATACATGGCAAGCGAGGAATCGGCCATACGGGCCATCTGCCCCTCGCCGGAAAAAGTCTGGGCCCCAAGGGCCGGTGACCCGGTGATAGTAAACCTCGAAGCATAAGGCCCACGGCTCCGCAGGTTGTTCCGAGACGTGCAGGGGCTCGCGGTCTTTTGTCTGCCAAAAAAAAGAGGCCCCGCGCTTTCGTGCGGCTCACGGCGCGCCCCGCGGGGACCATAAAAGTATTTCTGGAGGTTATATATCATGTTCAAGAGTCTTGCGCCGCCCGATTACCTGGCGACCATAGATACGGATAAGTGCATCAGGTGCAAGCGCTGCATACGTAACTGCGGCTGGAGCGTTTACTCCTGGGGCGGTGACAGGGTACTGATAGACACGAAGAAGTGCGTAAAGTGCCTCCGGTGCTATCACTACTGTCCCACCGAGGCCATAAACATCCTCGATAACCCCACGAAGTTCAAGTCAAACCACTACTGGAGCTTCAACAATATAAGAAACATCAAGAAGCAGGCCGAGACAGGGGGCATACCGCTCTCTGGCATGGGGAGCGATCTGCCCTACCCCATACTCTTCGACCACCTGCTCCTCGACGCCTGCCAGGTAACGAACCCCTCCATAGACCCGCTCAGGGAACCCATGGAGCTTCGCACCTTCCTTGGGAAGAAACCGTCGAGCCTTGACTTCGAAAAAGACGGCAAGGGCGGGGTAAAGCTCAAGGGGCCGCTACCCCCTCAGGTAAAGATAGAACTCCCCGTAATCTTCTCGCCCATGTCCTTTGGCTCCATAAGCCTCAATGCCCAGAAGGTCCTTGCCATGGCGGCCACCAACGCCGGAACAGTGATGAATACAGGCGAAGGCGGGCTACATGATGAAATCCGCCCATACCGTAAAAACGTAATCGTTCAGGTTGCCTCGGGCAGGTTCGGCGTTAACCCCGATTACCTGAACGCTGGCGTGGCCGTGGAGATTAAGATAGGACAGGGCGCCAAACCCGGCATAGGCGGGCACCTGCCGGGCGAGAAGATACCAAAGCAGGTGGCCGGCGCCCGCATGATACCCGTTGGCACCGATGCCATCAGCCCGGCGCCCCAGCACGACATATACTCCATAGAAGACCTCCGTCAGCTCATATACGCCATAAAAGAAGCGACGAACTATAAGCCCGTATCCGTGAAGATAGCCACAGTTCATAACGTGGCGGCCATAGCCTCTGGCATAGTGCGCGCAGGCGCCGACATGGTATACCTTGACGGCTTTCGCGGCGGCACAGGGGCCGCGCCCTCCATCATTCGCGACCACCTCGGCATCCCCATCGAGCACGCCATCGCCGCCGTGGACGACAGGCTCCGCCAGGAGGGCATCCGCAACGAGGCCTCCATCATAGCCGCGGGCGGCATCCGCTCCAGCGCCGACGCCGTAAAGGCCATAGCCCTTGGCGCCGACGCAGTGGCCATCGGCACCGCGGCACTCATCACCATGGGTTGCACGGTCTGCGGAAAGTGCTACACCGGAAACTGCTCCTGGGGCATTACATCCCAGAGGCCTGAACTCACGGCGCGACTCGACCCCGAGGTATTTGCCGAGCGCCTTACCAACCTTCTTCGCGCCTGGGACCACGAGATTAAGGAAATCCTCGGGGCCCTGGGACTAAATGCCATTGAGAGCCTCCGCGGTAACCGCGAGCGGCTTCGCGGAGTGGGCCTTGATGAGCATACCCTTGACATGCTCGGTGTAAAACCAGCGGGCCGCTAAGGGGGCCAAGGGGAGGGTAACGGGGGGAGCGGAAAATAAGGGGACTTAAAGGCCGTCAAAAGAAAAGAGATTTCCTTACTTTCTTTTTGAAAAAAGAAAGTAAGACAAAGAAAACCAATATAAAAAGCACGAGGGACTCCTCTTCAAAGGAAAAACAGACTGAAGAGATTAACACGGCGATTCAGGGAGACATAAGGATAATGCACGTAATAGACGCGCGGGACATGTACTATAGAGACCTCAACGAAAGTGTGCGCTCGGCAATAGCCGGGGGTCATAAGGATATAACCCTCAAGAACGTAAACGGCCAGTACTATATTGGCGACGGCATCCGGGAAAAGGCCAACATAATAATCGAGGGTGTGCCTGGAAATGACATGGCCGCCTTCATGGACGGCCCAACGCTCATCGTAAAGGCCAACGCCCAGGACAACATAGCCAACACCATGAACAGCGGCAAGGTCGTTATACACGGCAACGCCGGAGACGTGCTCGGCTACGGGATGCGCGGCGGAAAACTCCACATACTCGGCGACGTGGGCTACCGCGTGGGCATACACATGAAGGGCCTTGGCAGGCAGATCCCCTGCATCATAGCCGGAGGAACTGCGGGTGACTTCTTCGGCGAGTACCTCGCAGGCGGAATACTCATCCTCCTTGGGCTCAACTCCGAGGAGGGCGCCCCCATAGTCGGCGACTACCTCGGCACAGGCATGCACGGCGGTCAGATATTCATCCGCGGCGAGGTCCAGGAAAAATACTGCGGAAAAGAAGTAGGCATACTCGACCTTGACGATGACGACATGAAGACCCTGAAAAAATACCTCGCAGAGTTCTGCTCTGATTTTTCGCTGGACATTGACAAGATAATGAGCCGCAAGTTCTGTAAACTCCTCCCCGTATCCTCAAGGCCCTATGGCCGTCTGTACGCGTACTGAGTAGCCCGCTCATTGCCTCTCCGGGCAGATTAAATTTTTGTCCCAAGGCGTAGTTTTCCCCCAGGGAGGAGGGAGACTGCGCCGCAAACCCGCCTTCTGCGACGTCCTGTCCCGCCACCCTCTCAGGACCTCGAAGGCCCCCTTGTTACCAACATTAACCTTGACTTTTTTAGGCAAAAATCGTATTATTATAACATCGAAAAAGGGGAAAAAATGCTTAAACGGCTTGAAGAAAGTATTAAAGAGCTGGTAAGCAGGTATGAGGTAGCCAGTTCGGAAAATCGGGAACTCAGAGACGGGCTCAATATGAGAGAACTCGAGATAAAAGGGCTCAGAAAGAAACTCGAGAAACTCAATAATGAACGGGCCCTTGTCAAGGAGAAGGTAGACGCACTCATCAACCACATAGAGGGTTTTGTCTCCGGCACATAAGGTAAAGAAAGATGGGGGATACGACGGAACTTAAGATAAACAACCACAGCCTCGTGGTCAAGAGCGGCGAGGGCATGGAGTACATGAGGGCCGTTGAAGCCTACCTCAACAAGCAGATAGAAGAGGTAAAGGAGAACACGAGGGCAGTCTCAACGCTGGATATAACGCTTCTTGCTGCCCTGAACATCACGGGAGAAGCCCTGAAGACAAGAGAAAAACTTGAAAAGATAGAGAAAGACTCAAAAGCACTGACCGAGTTCATAGAAAAAAGGATTGGTTGTTGAGGGGCCTCTCCCCTGCGGTGTTTGTTATCGACCTGTATGAAAGAACCAATATACGAAAAGAGGGAGCCATCCCTGACTCATGGCCGTCATGTCCCGTCACAGGGAAAGACGAAAAGAGTTATCATGGTGCCCACCTGTCCATGACAGGTTCCCAATACGGTCGAGACGGCACAGGCGGGGGAGAGGAGTTTTTTTGATACAGGGTTACTGTCTTACATACACAATAAAGAGAAGGTTTGGAAAATATACTTCTTGAAATACCAATACTTGAACCCTTCTCAGGGTATGGTTCCGCCGTGGGCACAGGTCCTTTTCTACATTAGGACCGCGCTCCGGCCACATACCCCCGTGTAGATGACAGTCTCAAAACCCTCCCATCAACACATACCCACCATCAATCCAGTCCTTTTCACAACAGAAAAACTTAATGCGAGCTGACGCGGCCAAGGAGCGCCTGAGGAAGGAATTCCTCGAGACGCGGCGAGAGATGACCTTTGAGGAGGTATGGCAGAGGAGTACTGTCATACAGAGTAGACTCCTTGAGAGTCCTTTCTTCTTGGACGCTCGAAGTCTCGCCCTCTACTCGAGCACGCAGAACGAGGTGCTCACTGACCAGATATTCAGCGAGGCGGAAGAGAAGAAAAAAGAGGTCTATTACCCCAGGGTCTTCAAGGGGAGACGTACGATGAAGTTTATCCGCGTACGCTCCCTTGACGAGCTATCAGCCGGGGCCTTTGATATTAGAGAACCCGAAGAGGCCGGAGAGACCATAGAGCCAGAGGGACTTGACCTGATCGTGGTCCCGGGCGTGGCCTTTGACCTTCGGGGGGCGAGGCTCGGTTTTGGAAAGGGCTTTTACGACAGGGCCCTCTCAGGCCTTGAAGTTCCCCTTGTGGCCCTTGCCTATGACTTTCAGGTAAGGCCCTCAATTCCCAGGGAACCCTTTGATGTGAGCGTTAAGGCAATAATTACGGAAAAAAGAAACATAAAGACAGACCAACCATAGACAGAGTATCAGGGGAAAAACAGGGGCGGCGGGGCCGCTCCCATTACAGAGGCGGAAGCCGGTTTTTTTTCATTGAGAGGCAGGAAGGGGCGGACCGGCACGGCCTCCTCGGCTTCCTTAATATATACAGCAACAGGGGGACTTTAATATGGACATATACACAGGAATAATCCTAGCGGTTACGGCAGTTGTGGCCATCTGCATAGGGCTGGGGCTTGGTTTTGTAATACGGAAGAAAATAGAGGCAACAAAGGCCAAATCCGCGGCCTCCATGGCCGAGGCGATTGTGGCTGAGTCCAAGAAAGAGGCCGATAATATAACCAAGGAGGCCGAACTACAGGCAAAGGACATAATCCTTCAGGGCAAGGCCGAGTGCGAGCGCGAGATAAAGGACCGGCAGAAGGAACTCCTCTCGCAGGAAAGGCGTCTTCAGTCAAAAGAGAGCAACCTTGACAAAAAATACGACTCTGTTGAACGGCGCGAGAAGGAACTCACTCGCAGGGAACGCTCCCTCGGCGGGCAGGAAAAACGCCTGAAGGACATGGAGGCCGAGATAGAGGTCCTTGTTGAACGGGAACGCGTAAAACTCGAATCACTCAGCGGCATGAGCGCCGATGAGGCAAAACGCATGCTCCTTGTGGAAATGGAGCAGAAGGCGCGCCTTGAGGCGGGAAAGACCCTGAAGAGGATAGAAGAAGAACTCCATGCCGAGGCCGACAAGAAGGCAAAAAATATAATCGCTCTGGCCATACAGAAGTACGCTGGTGAGTACGTGGCCGAGAAGACCGTCTCTGTAGTAAACCTTCCAAACGACGAGATGAAGGGCCGTATCATAGGCCGCGAGGGGCGTAACATACGCGCCATAGAGGCGGCAACCGGCATTGACGTAATCATAGACGACACGCCCGAGGCAGTCATACTCTCGGGCCATAACCCCGTAAGACGCGAAATAGCCCGCCAGGCTCTTACGCGCCTCATAGCCGACGGACGCATACACCCCTCTCGCGTCGAAGAAGTTGTGGCAAAGGTTGAAAAAGAGGTCTCAAAGGCCATCTTCGAGGCAGGTGAGAGCGCTGTCTTCGACACAGGGCTCCACGGCATACACAAGGAACTCCAGAAACTCATTGGAAGGCTCAAGTACCGCACAAGCTACACACAGAACGTCTACGCGCATTCCATGGAAGTGGCCTTTATCTGCGGGGTCATGGCCTCTGAACTCGGCCTCTCAGTGAAGACGGCCAAGCGCGCCGGCCTCCTCCATGACATAGGAAAGGCCGTTGACCACGAGGTCGAGGGGCCCCATGCCGCCATAGGCGCCGAGCTCGCGAAAAAATACGGCGAGTCTGGCAAGATAGTCTCGGCAATCGCGAGCCATCACGACGACACCCAGCCAACGGTGCTCGGAGTCCTCGTGCAGGCCGCAGACACCCTCTCCGCCGCAAGACCCGGTGCGAGAAGAGAGCGCCTTGAGAACTATGTCAAGCGCATAGACGAACTCGAGGGCATAGCGAAGAACTTCCCCGGTGTTGACAAGTGTTACGCCATTCAGGCCGGACGCGAAATCAGGGTCATGGTAGGCAACAAGAGCGTAAGCGACGACGAGGCCGTGGTCCTCTCAAAGGACATTGCCCAGAAGATAGAGAAGGAACTCAGTTATCCTGGACAGATAAAGATTACCGTCATCAGGGAATCACGGGCAGTGGAATACGCAAGGTAGGCAGGCCCAGGATGGCGGCAACGGCGGTTAAGAACCTTTGCCAGGGGAACCATAGCCACTTGAATAGGCAAGGCAGGCAGGCCCAGGATGATGGCAACGGCGGTTAAGAACCTTTGTCAGGGGAATCATAGCCACTTGAATAGGCGGGGCAGGCAGGCCCGATATGAAGGTTAGCACTATAAAAATACTCTTTATAAGCGATATTATAGGAAGTCCCGGGAGGCTGGCGGTAAGGGGGCTCCTGCCGGACCTTGTCTATGAGTTCGGCCCCGACATAGTAGTGGCCAACGGCGAGAACGCCGCGGGTGGCTTTGGCATAACAGCCGAGATATACAGAGAACTCAAGGACCTCGGTATTGACATAATCACCTCGGGAAACCATATCTGGGACAGAAAAGACCTTGTTGAAGACCTCGATAACAGCGGCGATCTCCTTCGTCCCGCGAACTATCCCTCACACGTTCCCGGCACTGGCAACGCTGTATTCACATGCGCCTCGGGCCTTAAGGTAGGAGTCGTGAACCTCATTGGCAGGGTCTTCATGAACGCCGTTGACTGCCCCTTCACAGTGGGCCGCAAGGTTGTGGAAGAACTCCGCGTAGAGACGAAGATAATCCTTCTGGACATGCATGCCGAGACCACCAGCGAGAAGGCGGCCATTGGCTGGCACTTTGATGGCCTCGTAAGCGCCGTAATCGGCACGCACACGCATGTGCAGACAAGCGATGAACGCATACTCCCCAATGGCACGGCCTTTATTACCGATGCAGGAATGACGGGCCCCATGGACTCTGTCATAGGCATGAGAAAGGAAAAGGTCCTTGAGAGGTTCCTCTCCTCCATGCCTGTAAGGCTCGAAGTGGCAAAGGGCAACGTGGAACTTCAGGGGGTCTTCGTCGAGGTGAACCCCGAAAACGGACGCGCCATTGATATAAGACGTATAAGAAAAAGACTTAAAAAAACTTAACCCCTCTCATCTGCCCCGCTCCAGGGGCCAGCAGGAGCCATACAGAAAAATGGACGCAAGGACACAGTTCGATATTATCCGCCTGGGAGCCGAGGATATTATCACGGAGCCGGAGTTCATGAAAAAACTCGAGGCCTCCATCAAGGATAAAAAGCCCCTCAAGATAAAGGCCGGCTTCGACCCCACGGCCCCGGACCTGCACCTCGGGCACACCGTTCTCATTCAGAAACTCAAGCGCTTTCAGGACCTCGGCCACCACGTAATCCTCCTCATCGGCGACTTTACGGCCATGATAGGCGACCCCACGGGCCGTAATGAGACCCGCCCGGCGCTCTCACCAGAAGAGATAGCCGCCAATGCCCGCACCTATACGGACCAGGTCTTCAAGATACTCGACAGCGAAAAAACCGAGGTTGTCTATAACAGCGAGTGGATGGGAAGGCTCACCGGAACCGACCTCATCAGCCTCATGTCAAAGTACACGGTGGCAAGGATGCTTGAGCGCGAGGACTTCCAGAAACGCTACCGCGCGGGCCTCCCCATAGCCATACACGAGTTCCTCTATCCCCTTATTCAGGGTTATGACTCCGTGGTCCTCGGCGCGGATGTGGAACTTGGCGGCACAGACCAGCTCTTCAACCTCCTCGTGGGACGTGAACTCCAAAAGGGCATGGGACAGGCCCCGCAGTGCGTCCTTACCATGCCGCTCCTCGAGGGCACCGACGGGGTCAGGAAGATGAGCAAGTCCTACGGTAACTACATCGGCATAACCGAGCCCGCCCCGGAGATATACGGCAAGGTCATGTCCATCTCCGACGAACTCATGGTACGGTACTACGAACTCCTCTCCGAAGCCCCACTGGAGACGATAAAGGCCCTTAAGAAGGGTGATATGCACCCAAAGAAGGCAAAGGAATACCTTGCCCTTGAACTTACAGCGCGTTTTCACGGCAAGCAGGCCGCCAGCGAGGCGCAGGAGGCCTTTTGCTCATTATTCAAGGACAAGAAGACCCCTGATGAAATTGAAGAGGTTGTAATAGAGACAGACGAGACCGAGACATGGCTCCCGCGTGTAATAGTTGAGGCAGGCATGACAGATGGCACCTCGGCGGCCATACGCCTCATGGCGCAGGGCGGCGTAAAGGTCGATGGAGAAAAAATAACGGACAAAAAGACCCGCCTGAAGACGGACAAAGGCTTTCTCCTCCAGGTGGGAAAGAGGAGATTCAGGAGGGTATCCTTCAGACCGAAAAAATATTGACTTGGCCCCTCTTCCCATGGTAAAAGTCAGGGCGTTACACCGTCCGGCCCGCAGGGCTTAAGATACGCGCGTGGCTGACGCCAGGGGCCTATAAAAAGGCCCGGAGGCAAGAGGCATAAGGACAGACAGAGACCATAAAAACAAGAGCAAGGGCGAAGTTGGGAAGGCCAAGGACGGCATGAAGGGGAAGAAAGCCCCTGCCGCCATCTTTCAACTCATAGCCCTGGGCACGCAACTTGTGGCATGCACCTTCGCCGGGCTTGCCATCGGGTACTACCTCGACAGGAAACTCGGCACAGCCCCCTGGCTTACGTTGGCCCTCCTTGTCCTTGGCATAACAGCGGGTTTCCTAAACATGTACAAGATGGCGAAGAGATATGGCGGTTCAGGTTAAAGGTCTTTCCATGGGGGTTACGCTCCCTGGGGTCTACAAGGCGGCCCTCATTAATCTTGCCATAGGAATAGCCGTAGCCATTATCACCGCCGTTACGCTAAAGGGCTTCAGCGCGGGGTTTTCCGCGGGCTATCTACTCGGATTCATAAACCTTCTCTGGCTCTTCCGCATAGTCAGAAAGGGCATGGCAATGACCCCTGAAAAGGCCATGGGCTTTGTCTCGAAAAGGTACTTCGCCCGCTTTGTCATCACAGCCGGGCTTATCTCTCTTTTGATCTCAAGGGGCGTGCTTAGCACGCCGTGGCCGCCACTTGCAGGTATCGCCCTCTCGGTATTTACCTCCATGGGAGCCCTAATTTTCTTAGCCAAAGAGGAGTTCAAGTAAGATGCACGAAGCCATACTTCTACCAACCTTCGGACTGGCAAATCATACGGCGTTGATGATCTACCTCATCGTCGGACTGCTCATATTCTCCTTTATCTTCACGAGACGGCTCTCCATTGTGCCGGGCAAGCTCCAGAGCATACTCGAACTCTTCATAGGCTTCTTCTCCGACATAGTTGACGAGACAATGGGCGAAAGAGGCAAGAGTTTCAAGCCTTTTATCCTCACCCTGACACTCTATATATTCCTAAGCAACACACTTGGACTTATACCAGGTTTCGTGCCCCCAACTGCCAACCTCAACACCACCGTGGGACTGGCTCTCATCGTATTTGTCATTACGCATATCATCGGCTTGAAAACCCACGGCCTAAAGTACTTCAAGCACTTCGTAGGTCCTGTCTGGGCACTGGCCGTGCTCATGATACCCATCGAGATAGTAGGACACCTGGCAAGGCCCCTCTCGCTTTCCCTCAGGCTCTTTGGCAACATGATGGGCCACGAGCAGATAGTGGGCGTGCTCCTCAGGATAATGCCCTACGCCTTCCCCCTGCTTATCGTCTCCACGCTGCTGGGCATTCTTGTCATACTCATACAGGCCTTTATCTTCGCCCTTCTCTCCATGATGTACTTCGGGAGTGCCATGGAAGAGTCCCACTAAGGAGTCCGTCATACACCGGCCAGCGGTTTCTTGCCTCTTAAGGGGTCTCTAATCAGTCCCGGATAAATCAAATAAATCTTCTCTTTCTCCTTTCCCGCCATGGCGGAAGAAATACATTCCACCATGGCGCGGACTTGACAAAAGGGCTATTTTTGCCTATAATATTAGCACTCTAGGATAAGGAATGCTAAAAAAAGACAAGGAGAGGTAGTTACAATGAATCTTCCAGTAGTTGCCGATTCCATAGATATCTATCTCGCCGAGATAAGTAAGTACCCCATACTCAGCCCCGCTGAGGAGAGGAGCCTTGCCATACGGTACTATGAGAATGGGTCTCTTGAGGACGCCCACAGGCTCCTTACCTCTAACCTCAGGTATGTGGTAAAGGTGGCCCGCGAGTACGTGAAATATGGTTGCAGGCTCGCCGACCTCATTCAGGAGGGTAACATAGGCCTTATGGCGGCCCTTAAAAAGTTCAACCCTTACAAGGGGTTCCGTTTCATTACATACGCCACGTGGTGGATCCGCTCCTACATACAGGACTACATAATAAAGACAGTGGGCCTTGTCAAGCGCGGTACAAGGGCCATGAAAAAGGCCCTCTTTTATAGAAACCCCGAGCTCACCGCCGGTGAGGCCAGCTCCCTTGAGGGCGGCATCACAAAGGAACTCTCTCTTAACGCCGAGATAGGCGATGAGACCACAACGCATCAGGATATGCTCAGCGCAGAAGGGCCCGCGCAGGACGACGCCCTGGCCGAGGCCGAGACAATGGCCCTGGCAAGGCAAGAGATAGGCACTGCCCTCCAGACCCTTAATGAAAAAGAACGCCTTGTCATAAAGGACAGGGTCATGGCCGATGAGCCCGCAAGCCTGAAGACCCTTGGCGCAAAGCTCGGGCTAAGCAGGGAGCGCATCCGTCAGATAGAAAACGAGGCCCTCAGAAAACTGGGCAGGAAACTCTCCTCAAGGCCAGAACTCCTCGCCCACTTCAACTAACCCTCTACTCCCTGAAGGGTCTCGTGCCCTCCTTTTTTCTTATCCCCGCGTCTAAAAGACCTGACTATAATAACCTACCCCATGTCCACCGCTAAAGAGCGCCTCCTGCCTTTTTTTCTCCAAAAAATGCTGGTCCGCGTCCGTCTGCATGGCTCTGTTTAAGACAAGACTTCTTCGCCCAATCCATGTATAATAATATTTTTCAATCTGTGCGCCCGTCACCTGGCGAAAAATTTGCATAGCCGTAAAAAAACGCAGATAACAGGAGGCCCACTGCCCTTGCGGAACAGGCCTACACGCGCTATCATAGACCTTGGCGCCCTTGGACACAATTACCAGAGCCTCTGCTCCCGCCTCGCTCCCGGGACCGGGATAATAGCCGTGGTAAAGGCCGACGCCTACGGCCACGGCGCTCTAAGGGTAGCCTCAAAACTTGAGAGGCTTGGATGTCCCTTCTTCGGTGTTGCCCTTGCCTCCGAGGGCGCGGAACTCCGGCGCTCCGGCATCACCTCGCCCATACTCGTCCTCGGCGGCGTCTTCAGGGAAGACGGGGACCTTATCTTCACCGAAGACCTCACCCCTGTAATCCACAACGCGGAATCAGCCGGGCTCGTGCAGGAATGGGCAGAGGCAAGGGGCGTTAAAAAGGCCGTGCACCTCATGATAGACACGGGCATGGCCCGCATGGGCATAAGGCCGGACCAGGCCCCAAAGTTTCTCGCGGCGCTCAGGGAGATGAAAAATATTAACCTCGAGGGTATGCTCTCTCACTTTGCCGAGGCCGAGATAAAAGACAGCACCTTCAGCAAGGTCCAACTAAGGGCCTTCAAGGATAGCGCCGCCCTTGCCGCGCGCCTCGGCTTTACGATTAAATACACACACATGGCCAACAGCGCCGCCACAGTGCGCCTCAGTGAATCGCACTTTAACATGGTGCGCCCGGGCATAATGCTATACGGCTCATACCCGGCCCCTGACCTCGGGAAGGCCATTGACCTCAAGCCCGTAATGGAACTTAAGACAGAGGTCCTGCAAATAAAACACCTCCCCGCCGGGAGCCCCGTGAGTTACGACAGGACCTTTATCACCGAGGGCGATTCCATCATGGCCACCCTGCCCGTCGGTTACGGCGACGGCCTCCCGCGCTCGCTCTCAAACAGGGGCCATGTGCTCATAAGGGGGCAGAGGGCCCCCATAAGAGGTCTTGTCTGCATGGACCTTACTGTCTGCGATGTTACGGGTATCAAGGGCGTCCGGCCCGGCGACGAGGCCGTGATAATCGGCAGACAGGGCACGGAGGAGGTAAGGGCCGAGGATATAGCCGCCATGACGGGCACAATAAGTTACGAAGTCTTCTGCAAAATTTCAAAGCGTGTGCCAAGGATTTTTATCACAAAATAGGGGCAACGGAGGGGTGAAAGATCACATAGTCTTCTTAAAAATTTCAAAACGCGTGCCAAGGGTTTTTATCACCAGATAGGGACCATGGGGGCATGACAAATTTATAAAGCCTTCGCAAAATTTTCAAAAAGGGTTCAAAGAGTTTTTATCACCAAATAGCGGCAACGGAGGGGCGAAAGGCTACAAAATCTTCGTAAAAAATTCACGGCCTGTACCATGTTTTTTATCACCAGATAGGGGCAATGGGAGGGGCGAAAGATTACATGGTCTTATTAAAAAATTCAAAACGCGTCACAAGAATTTTTGTCTCCAGCAGGCGGCCCTAATGGGATTATACGCCGCCGGAGACCCTGTAAAAACTCATCGGCTTATGATAAGGATTGTTCCTTGAAGTATTACCTTGAGAGGATAGGACTTGCGGCGGCGCGCTTCATAAAGGCCGCGGGGAGCATGGCCATAATGCTTGTCCTCACGTTCCGCCACGCCATCACACCTCCGCTGAAGATGAGAAACCTCTTCAAGCAGATGGAGTTCGTGGGCGTGCAGAGCCTATTCGTAGTTATACTCACGGGTTCGTTCACGGGCATGGTCCTTGCCCTCCAGGGCTTTAACGCACTGAAGAGGTTTGGCGCCGAGAGCCTTGTTGGCCCCACTGTGGCCCTCAGCATGGCGCGTGAACTCGGCCCTGTGCTCACAGGCCTAATGGTCACGGGACGCGCCGGCAGCGCCATGGCCACAGAACTCGGGACCATGCGCGTCACCGAGCAGATCGACGCCCTTGAGACCATGGCTGTAAACCCCATCAAGTACCTTGTCGTCCCCAGGATACTCTCTGGCATAATCATGTTTCCCGTGCTGACAATTGTTACATCCTTCGTGGGCGTCGTGGGCGGATACCTCATTGGCGTCAAGATGCTTGGCATAAACCCCGGCGTGTACATCGGCAGGACCATAGACTTTGTGAACATCGGGGACCTCTTCAGCGGGCTCGCTAAATCCGTTGTCTTTGGCCTCATAACCACCCTTGTCGCCTGTTACTACGGATACAACGCAAGGGGAGGCGCCGAGGGCGTTGGAAAGGCCGCCACAGGCTCTGTTGTCACGGGCTGCGTAATGATACTTGTCTCTGATTACATCATCTCGTCGCTCATGGCCTGATTTGAAAACAATCAATATTCATGATACAAATCAAAGGATTAAAAAAGGCCTTCGGCCCCAAAAAAGTCCTCGACGGCGTTGACCTCGAGGTCGAGGACGGCAGGATTACCGTAATCATCGGGAGGAGCGGCGGCGGAAAGAGCGTGCTCCTCAAACATATCATAGGGCTTCTGAAGCCCGACGAAGGTCAAATTTTCCTTGACGGAACAGAGATTACGGCCCTCAGGGAACGGGAACTCAATGAGGTAAGAAAACGCTTTGGAATGCTCTTTCAGGGCGCGGCGCTCTTTGACTCCATGACCGTGGGCGAGAACGTGGGCTTTGCCCTGAGGGAGCACACCGGGCTCTCTGACGAAGACATAGAGAAGTCTGTAAGGGATAAACTCGAACGCGTGGGGCTCAAGGGCGTGGAGGAGATGATGCCCTCGGACCTCTCCGGCGGCATGATGAAGCGAGTGGGGCTTGCCAGGGCCATAATCATGGACCCCGAGATAGTCCTCTTCGACGAACCCACCACCGGGCTTGACCCCATCATGTCCGCCTCCATCGCCGACCTTGTACTTGAGACGCAGAGGTCTCTTAAGACCACCTACGTGCTCATTACTCACGATATGCCCTTTACCTACAAGATAGCCGATAAGATAGCCATGCTCCACGAGGGCAGGATAATAGCCGAGGGCTCCACAAAAGAGATGCAGGACAACAACAACCCCGTGGTAAGACAGTTCCTCGAAGGGCGCTCAACAGGGCCTGTCAAGGTCTTTTAAAAAGTGCGGCATAATCCATTAAACCCGGGAAATATATAACGTGACGCCAAGACGCTCCAGCATATTTCTCCTGAGCCCGGAGGCAAAGGTAGGGGCCTTTGTCCTTATTGGCATAGCCCTTCTTGTCTTCATGTCTCTCAAGGTAGGGGGGCTGAGGATAGGGAAATCAGAGGGATATACCCTCTATGCCACCTTTGATTCCGCCGCCGGGATAGACCCGAACTCATCGGTGAAGATAGCGGGCGTGGAAGTGGGCAGGGTGGAAAAAATCGCCCTTACGGGCAACAGGGCGCGCATTGTCCTTCGTATGCGCCCAGAGGTAAAGATAGGAAGGGACTTTACCGCAACGCTCCGTTCGACCGGGCTTCTCGGTGAAAAATACATAGAACTCGTGCCTGGTCCCGGAAAGGGAGGACTCCTCAAGGACGGCGAAGAGATTACCCGTACAGGCAAGTACATGGACATGGAGCAGTTCATCTCTTCCATCAGTAGCCTCTCCATGGACCTTAAGAAGATTACCGCCTCCATAGGCGAGGCATTGGGCGGGCCAGAGGGTACAAGGAGACTCAAGAACATAGTAGGCAACATGGAGGATATAACCTCCAATGTTAACGCCATCATAGGCAGAAACGACCAGAAACTCGAGAATATCCTCTCAAACCTTGACCGCCTCACAACAACGCTCAACAAGAGCGCCCCGACAATAACAAGAGACCTTCAGGAGGGCATCAAGAACCTTAACACCGTGCTCGTTGAGACGGGAAAGAGCCTCAACGCCCTCATTGGCGAGAACAGGGCCAACGTAAAGGAAAGCCTTCAGAACCTGCGCGCCGCCTCGGAAAAACTCAACAGGGCCATGGAGCGCATAGACAAGGCCGTAAAAGAGGCCGGTCCTGGCATGAAGTCCCTCGGGAGCATAGCAAAGAAGATAGACAAGGGCGAGGGCCCCCTCGGAAAACTCGTTAATGACAAAAAGATGGGGGAAGACCTCGACAGGACTATCTCAGGGATAAGCAAATATCTCAAACGCGCCGAGGACATGCACATCTTTCTAAGTTACCGCGGCGAGTACCTCATAGACGAGTCAGATGTAAAGAGCTTCTTCTCCCTGAGGGTCCAGCCCAGCTCCAATAATTACTACCTCTTCGAGGTGGTTGACGACCCCCGTGGCAGAATTGTTGAGAGAAGGGGCACGACCATTACAGGCACCCAGAAGGTCACTCACACCGAGACAGTCCTTGAGGACAAACTCACCTTCAGCGCCGAAATCGCCCGGAGCTTCGGCCCCCTTACACTGCGCGGCGGACTCATAGAGTCTGAGGCAGGCGTGGGCCTCGATTACAGTCTCCTTACGGGCAGGCTCAAGTTCAGCTTCGAGGCCTTCAACTTCAACCAGACAGGCAACCCCCACCTCAAGGTAGGGGCCACCTTCTTCCTTAATAAATACTTCTATGTCACGGGCGGGGCCGATGACTTCATCAGCAAGATAGGACTTGGTTCATCTTTCGTGGGCTTGGGCCTCCAGTTCAGGGACGACGACCTCAAACTGCTCCTTACGAGCGTGCCGAAACTCTCGTTCAGATAATACCCTCCAGCCTCTCTGAGCCGAACTCATGGAGAGGTCCCATAAAAGATAAAGGCAGAACAACGTGACCCCCCTAGGAGAGAAAGATACTACTGGCGTAGCCATTGACATCGGCACAACCACCATCGCCGCGGCCCTTGCCTCGCTTGATACAGGCAGGGTCATCAAGGACCTCTCCATGCCAAACCCGCAGATAGAGAGCGGGGCCGATGTCCTTGAGCGAGTAAATGCCGTAAAGGCTGACCCCAACGCCCTGAAGCAACTCTCAACCAGCCTCATCGAGGCCTGTGACTCCCTCATAGAAAGACTCTGCCCTCATACCCCGCCATCAGCAATAACCATTGCCGGAAACAGCATCATGGAGCACTTCTTCCTCGGCCTCTCACCAACGTGCATGGCAGAGGTCCCCTATAAGCCCCTCTTCAAGGAGGCGCGCACCCTGCCCGCCAGCGATATTCCCCTCAAGGCCGCGAACAGAGCCCCAGTATACGTCTTCCCCCTCATAGGCGGCTTTGTTGGCGGAGACGCCGTCTCCGCGGCCCTCGCCCTCGGGATAAAGGACGAAGATGAGAACACCCTCATTGTAGACATTGGCACAAACAGCGAGATAATCCTCAAGGCAGGGGAAAGGCTCCTCGCCACCTCCGCCGCCGCCGGCCCCGCCTTCGAGGCCGCGGGTATTACCCACGGCATGATCGCCGCCAAAGGCGCCGTAAGCCGTGTTGAAATTAAAGACAACAGACTCAACCTGCAGGTCATGGGAGGCGTCCTTGCACGTGGAATCTGCGGCTCCGGCCTCCTTGATACTGTCTCGGCCCTGCTTCGAGCGGGAATAATAGATAGTTCGGGTAGAATTCGAGGCGCCCATGAAGTTGAATCAAACCTCTCCACGCGCATAAAAGAGGAAGAAAAAGGCAACTCCTTCATACTCCAGAGGAGCGCAAAGGCCTGCGTAACCATTACGCAGGAAGACATAAGGGCCCTCCAGGTGGCAAAGGCCGCCATAAGGGCGGGAATTACCGCGCTTCTTGAAAAGGCCGGCCTCAAGGCCCGCGACATATCAAAGGTCCACGTGGCCGGAGCCTTTGGGAGCAACCTCTCCACAAGGGGCCTCCTTGACGTGGGGCTCATGGACCCACTCTGGAAAAAAGGACTCAACTTCGCTGGAGACGCCGCGCTCAAGGGCGCGGCCATGGCCCTCGTGGATGAAAAAAAGGACGAAGCCCAATGGATAGCCGCCAATACCACATATCAACCACTCTCCGGCGGCAAACTCTTTGAGAGAGAATTCATAAAAGAGATGAACTTCCCAAAAAGGCCGGCAGAGGATTAAAAACAAGGGGGACTTGGGACCAATGCACTGCCGCTGAGGTTCTTAGGCCGGATAAAATACTTTCTTTTGGAAAAAAGAAAGCAAGGCAAAGAAAACCAATAGGGGAAAGACCACGGTGACACTTATGACGCGCCACGCGCCCCACGCAGGCTTTTAGTGCGGCTGAAGCACAGCCCTCCGCAAAAAATCATCATAAAATCAAAATCTTTAGTTCTTCTTTCCTCAAAAAATATGTTAAGATGTGTCCCTCAAATTCCACGTCAGGGGCCGTTGAAGAGATGAAAAAGGGGCTGGCCGGAAAATGGCCGGCCCTGAGGTACAGTAATTTCCCCTGAAGAGGGCTGCATATAAAAAACACAAAGGGGGCAGATGTAATGAGGAAAGTACAGAGGGCCATCATCAGTGTTACCGACAAGACCGGTGTCGTTGAGTTCGCACAAAAGCTCGCCGGGCTTGGCGTGGAGATAATATCCACAGGCGGCACCGGCGAAATCCTTAAAAAAGCGGGCATAAAGGTCATACCCATAAGCGCCTACACCAACTTTCCCGAGATGCTCGACGGCAGACTCAAGACCCTGCACCCCAAGATACACGGCGGCATACTCTCCATAAGAGACAACAGCGAACATATGAGAGAGACAAAGGAATACGGCATACTGCCCATAGACATGGTGGTGGTAAACCTCTATGCCTTTGAGAAGACCATCGAGGCAGGGGCCTCCCTTGAGGAGGCAATTGAGAACATAGACATTGGCGGCCCTACGATGATACGCTCGGCGGCCAAGAATTACAGGGACGTTGCCGCTGTAGTCGACCCCGCTGACTATGACGTGATAATCGAGGAAATGAGCGCTAATGACGGGGCCCTCGCATTATCCACGCGCTTTGGTCTGGCAAAAAAGGTCTTCTCCCTTACGGCGCGCTATGATGGCGCCATATCCAATTACCTCGGCTCCATAGGTGATGACCTTGCTGACACAAGCGACGATTTTCCAGAGACATACACCCTGCAGTACGAGAAAATATCAAGCCTCCGCTATGGCGAGAACCCCCACCAGAAGGCCGCCTTTTACAGGATACCTGGCGGCGGCCCCCTTGCCGACGCACGCCAGCTTCACGGCAAGGCCCTCTCGTATAACAATATCTCCGACCTTGACGCGGCGGTTTCCATTGCCGCGGAGTTCAGCGAGCCCGCGGCTGTCATCATCAAACACGCCAACCCCTGCGGCACGGCCGTATCAGAGGCGGGCATACTCCAGGCCTATGAAAAGGCCTACTCAACGGACAGTAAATCCGCCTTCGGCGGCATCATCTGTCTGAACCGAGACGTGAGCGTGGATGTAGCGACAAAAATATCCAAGATATTCGTGGAGGCCGTGATAGCCCCTGCATTCCCCAGGGAAGCACTTGAAATACTTACAAAAAAGAAGAACATACGCCTTCTTGAACTTGGCACTTCCAGCGTGGATACCAGAAGGGCCGAGGCCATGGAGGTAAAACTCGTCTCAGGCGGGGTGCTCATTCAGACGCCCGACCGGGGGGAGGCATCGGATATTAAGGCTGTCACAGATAGGAAACCCAATGAGAGGGAACTTGCGGACCTCGTCTTCGCCTGGAAGGTCTGCCGCCACGTCAAGAGCAACGCCATTGTCCTTGCCGCGAACTCCATGACAGTGGGAGTTGGAGCGGGACAGATGTCGCGTATCGACTCCACGCGCATTGCCCTCATGAAGGCAGAAGAGGCCGGGCTCACAGTAAAGGGCTCTGTCCTTGCCTCGGACGCCTTCTTCCCCTTCAGGGACAACGTGGACCTTGCGGCGGAGAACGGGATTACGGCCATTATCCAGCCTGGAGGCTCCATCAGGGACGAAGAGGTCATAGCCGCCGCCAACGAGCACGGCATTGCAATGGTATTTACGGGCATGAGGCACTTCAGGCATTGAGGACCTGCTTTTTACGCACTCTGGATTTTCAGGCATGAATAGCAGAGAGTGTTACAAATAAGAAGACGGAGGCCACACAGATTGAAGACCCTTGTAATAGGCAGCGGCGGAAGGGAGGACGCCCTTGCCTGGAAACTCTCACTCAGCCCCCTTGTTGGCAAAGTATACATAGCGCCCGGCAACGCCGGCACAGCCCTTCACGGAGAAAACATCGACATCTCACCCACGGACATCGAGGGACTCAGAAATTTCGCCATTGATAACCGCATAAACCTCACTGTCGTAGGGCCGGAGGTCCCGCTTACCCTCGGCATAGTGAACACCTTCCGCGAGGTGGGTCTGCGCATTTTCGGCCCCACAAAGGAGGCCGCCGCCATTGAGGGTAGCAAGGCCTTCTGCAAGGAGATGCTCAGGCGCGCAGGCATCCCCACGGCGGATTACAGGGTCTTTAACGACCCCGGCGAGGCTGTCTCGCACCTTGAAAGCACGGCCCTGCCTCTCGTGGTAAAGGCCGACGGCCTTGCCGCAGGAAAGGGCGTAATAATATGCAGGACACGCGACGAGGCAACCGAGGCCATTAACCTCATCATGAAAGAGAGGGCCTTTGGAGAGGCTGGAGACAACATCATTATAGAGGAGTTCCTTGAAGGCGAGGAGGCCTCGTACCTTGCCCTCACAGACGGGGTAAAAGTCCTTCCCCTTGCCCCGGCGCAGGACCACAAGGCCATATTCGACGGCGACAACGGGCCCAATACGGGCGGCATGGGCGCTTACAGTCCCACGCCCATCGTGACCCCCGAACTGGAAGGGAAAATCCTTGAGTCCATTATAAGGCCCCTTATAAAGACCATGGACAGCATTGGCATAAGATACTCAGGGGTCCTGTATGCGGGGCTCATGATCTCCAAGTCCGGCGAGGCAAAGGTCCTTGAGTTCAACTGCCGCTTCGGAGACCCCGAGACACAACCCATACTCGCGCGTCTTGACGACGACCTCTTTGAGGTCCTTTACCAGTGCGCAGGCGAAGGACTTGTGACAAAAGAGCTCCGCTGGTCGCCTGACCATGCCGTCTGCGTTGTCATGGCCTCGGGAGGTTACCCCGGGGCCTATGAAAAGGGCCTTCCCATAAGCGGTCTCGATGACGCGCGGGCCATGAAAGATGTGCTCGTCTTTCACGCCGGGACCAGGGACGCTGATGACGGACGCATCGTCACCTCGGGAGGACGTGTCCTTGGCGTTACCGGCCTTGGAGGCGATATAAAAGAGGCCCGCGAAAGGGCCTACGCTGCAGTTGAGAAGATCTCCTTCAAGGACGCCTATTACAGGAAGGATATTGCCATGAAGGCCATTGGAGATTGAGGGTTTTATCTCCTTGCTTTCTTATTAAGAGTAGGAATTACCCGCTCTTATTGGTTTTCTTTGTCTTACTTTCTTTTTTCCAAAAGAAAGTAAGAAATAATTTTTTTCTTTTTACAAGAGGAGGTTTTTCATATGTCTGCCAGGTCTATTGATGCTAAACCCCTTGTGGGTATTATCATGGGGAGCAGTTCCGATCTACCCATAATGCGCGAGGCCGAACTCGTCCTTGACGCGCTGAAGATACCGAGCGAGACCACCATTCTCTCGGCCCACAGGACCCCTGAGGAGACAGCGGCCTATGCGCGCGGGGCAGAGAGGCGCGGGATTCGCGTAATCATCGCCGGGGCCGGTGGCGCGGCCCACCTTGCCGGCGTGGTGGCGTCGCATACCCTTCTGCCCGTAATAGGGGTGCCTGTAGGCTCGGGCCCTCTTCAGGGCATTGACGCCCTTCTCTCCACGGTTCAGATGCCTGGAGGCATTCCCGTGGCAACAGTGGCCATAGGACGGGCAGGGGCCAAGAACGCAGGGATCCTCGCGGCGCAGATACTCGCCACCTCGGACAAGACCATACGCACAAGGCTCAAGAGGCAGAGGACGGTAATGGCAAAGGCCGTGCTTGAGAGCGCCAGGGAGATGGAAAAGGACTGATCCCATGGGATTGGTTCTCTTTGACAATATTCCAAAAATCAAGAGGAACATCGCAGCCCTATCAAAAAAATTTCAAAAAACATCTTTATCCATGGCCCTTGACCAAGACTCATCACCTCTCACAATAAACGCTTCAGACGACCTCTCGCCGGCCCTGCGGGCCATCGCGGACGGCGGGGTTATCGCCTTTCCCACCGAGACCTTTTACGGCCTTGGCGTGGACCCCTTTAACGAGGCGGCCCTTGAGAGGCTCTTCGTCCTAAAAGGCCGCGCACGTGGCAAGCCCCTGCCCCTTATCGCGGGAGACATGGACTCGGTGCGTGCCGCCTCAAGTCGTATCTCCACCATTGGAGAAAAACTGATTAAAAAATTCTGGCCCGGTCCGCTGACGCTTATCCTCTCTGCCAGGCCGGGGCTGCCGGAACTCGTAAGAGGGGATAGTGACGGCCTTGGCATAAGAATATCCCCTCACCCGCTCTGTCTGAGGCTCCTTAATGCGCTTGGACGTCCACTTACCGCGACAAGCGCGAACCCCACGGGTAGGCCCCCTGCCCTTGACGCCGCGGAAGTTGAGGCATACTTCAACGGCAAGGTGGACATCATCATTGACGGCGGCAGGCTCGCGGGAGGACCGCCCTCCACCGTGGTGGACGCGCGAGGTAAAGAGCCTCTCATATTAAGAGAGGGGGCGGTAAGAAAGGAGGATATATTGAAGGCCATCGGCTGGCAGGACTAAGCAGGCCTCAAGTTCTGGTATAATAAAAAAGAAGGTTTTATAATAGGGTTACAATGTCCCTATGGGTTTCTGGGTCATTGTGCAGGATAGACAGACCTTGCAAGGGAAGAAACTACGTCAAGGAAAACCATATCCAATGGTCCACGGCCATTGGATAAAACTTGTAGGATAGGTGGAGCGTAAGCGAAACCCATCAAAAAGTACTCGGCACTGCCCGCCAAAAAAATAATGACAAAAGCCGCCATAAAAGAAAGGGACTACTCCAGCATCTGCGTCCAGAGATGCGGTGGAGCCTGTTGCGACCCCTGGTGGGGGGTTATCCACTACAGCCTCAAAAAGAGTTATTCGCCTGCCAATGAAGAGGCCCTTTTAAGAGAACTCGTCCATGGCATTGAAAAACGCGAGAAGAGGATACGCGAGGCATATGTCACGAAGGAGAGCCCTCCACGTCCGCTCTTTGGAAGGCCCGAGGCCTATAACCTTATTCTGCGGGACATCAAGAAAGAAGGACCCCTCCTGAGACTGGACCTAATCGTGATGTTTGCCTTCAGGTGCCGCTTTCTCTCGGACATCAATACCTGCCTCATACACCCCACCGCATTAGAAGGCCGCGACATACGCCCGCCCCACTGCGCCCGTCTCGGGACTGTAGCGGCAAGAAAGGGCGAAGAAGGTTTCTGCCGAATCATCTCCGCTGCCGTTATGAGCGAAGACCTGGCGGATGCCTCCACCTCGGTGGACGAGGCCATTGAACTTGAAAAAAAGACTACCCAAAAGTACCTCTCAGAGGGGGTGCCCAGCGCCGGAGACGCGGCAAGAAAGGCCTTGGAAAAGGTGCGGGCCTTCTGCGGCGAGGAGACAAAGAGTGAGGACGAGGCGGCAGGAGGGAAAAAAACCGGGAGAAATGAGCCCTGCCCCTGCGGGAGCGGTAAAAAGTACAAGAAGTGCCACGGGAAATAAAAGAGGCCCTTGCATGGAGATAAAGGTCCCTTAAAAGGAGGTGGGCAGGCGGCCTTATGGCCGCCTGCCCGGTTTGAGGGTGATGAAGGAGGAGAATTAATAATTCAAGGGCACTGGGTGGTTCACTATCAAGGAGGTTCAGGGAGCAAGGTATGTCACGGCCAGGGCAAAGACAACGACAGAGAGTATGGCTACGTTAACGCCAAAGCCTATTAGTATGACTACCTCGTCCAATCTCTTTCTCATCTTGTCCTGCCACTTGTCCAGTTATAAGTAAAAATCCATTTCACCTGCTTACGTCTACCATTATAGCAATGCAAGGTTAAAGTATTATTAGAGAACTCTTGAAGCAACTCTCTCATATTTAGATGCCCCTAAGGCAAATCAGCCCAATCGCCTGATATACCAGAAAAATAAGCCAGGGCGTGGAATTTAAGATGACTGTAGCGACCTGAAAATGGAGAATCGGGTAGGAGGCGGGGTTGCCCCCGCCGTCCTCCCACACCACCGGGCATACGGTTCCGTACCACGGCGGTTCCTGCCAGGCGCCATGCCTGGCGCCTGGCGCACCAAAAAAAGCCCCCCATCTTTCGATAGGGGGCTTTTTTGGTTCAGTGATTACACGCTTACTGGGGTATTACGTTTACTGCCTTGGCGCCTTTTGCATCCTGCGCAATCTCAAACTCTACAGTCTGACCTTCTCTCAAGGTCTTAAAACCTTCACCCTGGATAGCGGAATAATGGACAAAGACATCTTCGCCCGATTCTTGCTCAATAAAGCC
>CAYYJQ010000012.1:0-56656 GCA_964472295.1 uncultured Thermodesulfobacteriota bacterium
GCACCTTTGGTCCTTGGTTGTATGTATACACCCATTTTCCCCGTTAATCTATTAAAACCATTTATAGGGTCAATGAGCAAAATATTCCTCACCAAGTCATAATCCGCCTTCACCGCATCATACAAACGTCCTGAAAGGTCAAATTCAACAATGGAGTAAATGTAACTTGGTTCATCAACAGTTTTTCCGACAATCCTTGCAACAACAACTGCCTTCTTAAGTTTTGCAAGCAGGTGGCTTTCATCAAATTCCTTCTGGCATACATTCACAGGGTCTATCATAGTAATGGCCATTGTCTCTTTAAAGACTAACTTGCCATTTCTCAATTTTTTTATGGGGATGGACTTCAGTTCCCATGAACCAAAGTTTGGAGATTGTGCGGAGTTAATAGGCAATTCCAAATATCTTTCACATACATGTCCGGCCCAACCTTTATTAACTTTACCATTCTTATAAACTGTTACACCAAGATCTTCTGCTAATTCATGGAGTTCTTTTCCTATTAATTTATGCAGTTTCTTAACGGCATCATTTCTATCCATAACCACCCCTTATGGCAAAACACCATAGACCGGTTCGTCTTCTTGAACGTGGTGTAGTGCGCTTGATTTTTGCGCATCACTCAAAACATCCAAAATACGTGGAGCAGCCAAGGCGTCTAAATATGCCTTTTCCGAATCAATGCCAACAAACCTGCGATTATTCCTCAAGGCAGAAACTCCCGTGGTTGCGCTACCGCAAAAAGGATCGAGCACAATATCGTTACTATTGGATGACGCTGTTATTATTCTATCAAGCAAGAATAATGGTTTCTGTGTCGGGTGTTTTCCGTATTTTTTCTCTCCATTTTTAGGTGTTCCTATGGCCCAGACACTGCGCATTTGTTTTCCAGGTTTTTTCAAGAAGTCATATGGAAAATCACCATTCTTCATGGCATCATAATTAAAGGTATGCTTTGCCTTCTTGTTTTTTCTTACCCAAAGCAATGTTTCGTGACTTGCCGTGAACATACGACAGGCCAGATTAGGGGCGGCATTTGGCTTAAACCAGCATATATCATTAATGAAGTGCCATCCTTGCTTTTGAAGCGCATAGCCACAGGCATAGATAGAATGATATGTGCCCGAGATCCATAGAGAACCATTGGGCTTCAATACTCTCTTACATGCTTTTATCCATTCATAGTGAAACAGAAAATCTGATTCAACCCCCTTGCTTTTATCCCACGTTCCCTTATCCACACTAACCCTCTTACCGGCATGACAAGTAAAGCCACCATTTGAGAGGTTGTAAGGTGGATCAGCAAAAATCAGATCAATACTCTCCTCTGGCAATTGATTTAACATATCAACGGCATCGCCAAGATACAATCTGACTCCATTTTTCGAAAAATGTGCTTTCACCTTTTTCCCTAAAAGAAAGTAAGTGTCTGTTTTATATAGGACGCAGTGTTTCTCTTGAGTTCCCTCATGGAGTCTGCGCCGAATTTTTCAAGAAACGCGCTGGCGATGGTAAAGGCCGCCACGGCCTCGGCCACCACCGAGGCCGCCGGCACGGCGCAGACATCGGAGCGTTCCACCCCGGCCCTTATTGTCTTTTTTGTCTTGAGGTCAACGGAGCGGAGCGGTTTGTAGAGCGTTGGTATGGGTTTCATTACCGCCCGAAGGAGCAGTGTCTCGCCGTTTGTCATTCCCCCCTCAATGCCGCCTGCGCGGTTGGTCTTTCTGTAAAGTGGATGGCGCGCGGGCCAGTGGTGGGCCGGACGCGCGGGCGCTGGTTTTCTGTAGAATATCTCGTCATGCACCGTGGAGCCGGGCCTCGTGCCGGCCTCAAAGCCTATGCCAACCTCAACGCCCTTTATGGCCTGAATCCCCATGAGGGCGCCTGCGAGGCGTCCGTCCATCTTGCGGTCATGCTGAACGTGGCTTCCAAGTCCCGGCGGCACGCCGGTTACGGCCACAATGAATATGCCGCCAAGGCTGTCACCTGCCTCTTTCGCCTCGTCAATCCTCTTTTTCATGGCCGTGGTGGCCTTTCTGTCAGGGCAACGCGTGGGAGACTTTTCGGCGCGCGAAAAGAGGCGCGCAGGATCAGCGTCCTCTGGCGCGCGCCACGTCACACCGCCTATGGTCTCCACCCAGGAATAGACCCCTATGCCGAATTCCCCGAGGAGCCCCTTTGCAAGGGCGCCAACGGCAACGCGCGCGGCTGTCTCGCGTGCGCTCGAGCGCTCGAGGATATTGCGAAGGTCTTTATGGGCGTACTTGAGCCCCCCGGCAAGGTCCGCGTGTCCGGGCCTCGGCCTTGAAAGGGCCTTTGCCGAGGCGCCGGGAAGAGGCCCCTCTGGGCCCATTACACCCTGCCAGTTCTCCCAGTCGCGGTTATTCACTATAAGGGTGATGGGAGAGCCAAGAGTTACACCGCCGCGCACGCCAGATGTTATCTCCACAGAGTCCGACTCAATGGCCATCCTCGCGCCCCGGCCATAACCGCACTGGCGGCGCTTGAGTTCAGCGTTTATGGAAGGGGCATCAATTCTCAGACCCGAGGGCATACCCTCCACTATGGCCGTAAGACACTTGCCGTGCGACTCGCCGGCATTCAAAAAACGCAGCATGAGAAAGGCCCTCTCTATTAAGAAGAAAAAGAAAGAAAGATTTTTTCCACTTTCTTTTAGAAAAAAGAAAGTCTTTTGTTCGGGTTGCGCGGCCCTTTGCAAAGATGTCCACCAGGCAGGCCGCATGGTCCCTAACCCGGCAGACTAAGTCAAAGAAAACCAGTACCAGCGGCCCTGCGGGCCGCTGGAAAGACCCGTGGACAACGCTCAGAAAACGATAAACCAGGGGAAAAAGGCCAAAAAAGATGCAAAATGGCAAAAAAACAGCCAAAAATACCTATTTTTTCTCTATTGGACCTCCGGCCTTTACCCAGGCCGCGAGCCCACCCTTGAGGGCCCTCACCCTCCTGAAACCCGCCTTCATGAGATAGAACGCAGCACCTGCGCTCGAAGCCTCGTGCGGTCACGTGCAGTAGGTGATTATCTCCGTGCCCATGGGGAGTTCATACATCCTGCTCTCAAGGTCATCAGGGGCTATTCTTATATCGCCCTTTATCCTTATATCCCCTGCCTCATATGCCCCCTTGGAGCGAATATCCAGTATGACTATCTTCTCGCCCCTGTCCATGCGGGCCATGACTTCTTCGGGCGTAACCCTCTCAACATCATATATGCTGAGGGCCGAGGCGTAAGAGGCAAGGCCAAGTACCATGACAAGGGCCAGCGCGATTTTTTTCATGAATCCCTGCTTCATAGAGCAATACCTCCGTGAAATCTGATGATTGCACATTATCACACAATTCCAAAAAGAAATCAAAGATGAGATGGGGACAATATCCGGGCCTTGAGGAGGAGCTGATTAAGGTGGAAGCGAGGCCAAAAATACATTATAATGCGCCCATGGAGAATATAAGACCGGATAAACGCCTCGATGCCCGCGGCATGACATGCCCCATGCCCTCGGTAAAGACGGCCCTCGCGCTCGAGGACATGTCCCCGGGCGAGGTAATCGAGGTAATTACAGACGATCCTGTATCAAAAAAAGACCTTCCCCTCTGGGCCAGCGGCACGGGCAACACCGTCCTCGAGGTGGTGGAGCGCGTCATCGAGGGCAAGGAGGCCATTACCATATACGTACGAAAGGGTTCCGGGCAATGAGCGAACTCTATCACCTTGGTCTCACAAGAGATGCCATTCAAGGTGCCGGGACGGTCCTTATGCCCGGAGACCCGGCAAGGGCGGGAAAGATAGCAGAGGAGATAGGCCGGGCCATTGGCGGCAGGGCCGAGGAACTCGCCTCGCGCCGCGAGTTTACTACTTTCATGACCACTGCTCCTGAAAGTCCACCCTTTATAGTCACATCCACGGGCATTGGCGGCCCCTCGGTCTCCATAGCCGTGGAAGAACTCGCGCGTATCGGTGTAAAAACCTTTATCCGCGTCGGCACCACAGGGGCCATACAGGATTATCTAAGGAACGGCGACTGCGTTATTACCACCGGGGCCGTGCGCCTCGACGGCGCTTCCCGGCACTACGCGCCCATTGAGTACCCTGCCGTGGCGAGCCTCAGGGTAACGAACGCCCTTGTAAGGGGCGCAAGTAAAGCAAAGGTCCCTTTTTACACCGGCATCACGGCATCGTCTGACACCTTCTACCAGGGCGAGGAAAAATCCGACGCCTTCAGGGAATACACCATAAGGGCCATTCGCGGCTCCACGGAAGAGTGGCGCAGACTCGGCGTACTCAACTACGAGATGGAGGCGGCCACGCTCCTTACCATGACCTCTTCAATGGGCCTTGAGGGGGGGTGCGTGACAGGCGTGATAAACCGTTCCGATGATGGAGAGATAACGCGCGGCGACCTCGACCTTGGCGAGGGTAATGTAATAAAGGCCGCGGTACGGGCCCTCGGGTTCTTATAGACCTCGTCACCTGGTGAGTCCGGGTAGTTTCTTCCTTGCCTTACGCCTTACTTCACCCAGGGCGCGATTCCCTTCCAATATCAGCGACATGGCCATGCCAGCCCTGCCCTTCTCTCTCTTGCCACGCTCCGTCCCCCCGGCTCTTCAGTCTCATTCCAGCCCTTTTCTCAACCTTCATTAAAGAAACTCCCCTTTTCTACGATAATAAGATAGGGGCGGACATTATGGTTTCAACTGGTCCGTGCGGCCCCATATACCAGAGATAACAGAGACCTCCAAGGAGAGACGGACATGAAGACGCGCGAAGAGATATTCGAGGACCTTAGCCGGATAAGAGACCTGCCATCTCTGCCGCGTGTAGTCCTGCGGCTTCAGCAGGAGATGAATAAACCCGAGGTTGGCATTGACGCAATAGCGCGCATCATAACCGAGGACCCTCCCATAGCCATGACGGTTCTTAAGGTGGTGAACTCTCCACTGTACCGCTCAATGCGCAAGATAGTCAGCATACGCGACGCAGCGGTGCGGCTTGGCCTCAAGGAGATATATGAAATCGTCCTCACGACTTCAATGTGCAACCTCATGAAGTCGTCCCATGGTATTGACTTTACGCGCTTCTGGAACCACAGCATCTCAGTGGCTCACGCCTCAAAGGCCATAATCAGCATCTCCTCCAAAAGACGGGGAACATTCGATAAATCCGTGACTGACGCCGCCTTTACGGCGGCCCTCCTCCACGACATAGGCGTCCTGGTCCTCGAAAAATACATGCCCGGCACCTACGGACGCCTTGTGGACGAAAACGACGCCGGCAATCCCATACCTATCAATGTCTTCGAGCAACGGAACTTTGGCGTGACTCATGCTGAGACAGGGGCCTTTCTTCTACGAAGGTGGCACCTGCCAGAAGTGATAGCCCTTGGAGTGGAGAAGCACCACAGCCCCCTTGCGACAGAAAAAAGCCATCATATCGCCGAGATAATTCACGTTGCTGACTACACATGCACAAACGAGGGTATCAGCGGGGGCGTGGAGGGGTGGACAAACGAGTATATTGATTCAGCGTGGAAGTCCCTTGGCGCCTCACTTGACGACATACCCGAAATTATCCATGCCGTGCGTGAACAGCTCAAGAAGTCACCGTTGCTCGTAGTCTGACAGGTGGCAAAAGCGGGCGTGAACCGGGTGGGGGGGGAAAGTGGGGGGGAAAAGTGGAGGGACAGCGGGGTAGAAGGACGAGGCCCAAGGAACGGACAAAGGGAACAAAAGGCGATGGGGGTATAATGGGTTAAGGAGTCTTGGGGTAGAAGGCGCGCGGATACAGGGGGGGGGAAGTATGACGGGACCACCTTATTTACAACGCGGACGCCGCCTCGCGCATCTGCCTCATGGTCTCGGCGTAAGAAGACGTCGAGCCGAATATTCCCGAACCCGATACAAAGACATCGGCCCCGGCGCGCGCGGACTCTGCAATATTTTCCACTTTTATACCGCCGTCCACCTCGAGCTCTGCATGAAGGCCCCCTTCGTCTATCCGCGCTCGAAGGTCCCTTATCTTCTCAAGGGCCACTGGAATGAAACTCTGCCCTCCAAAGCCGGGATTCACGCTCATCACAAGGACAAGGTCCAAATCCGGGAGAATGTCGTGAAGAAGGCTCACCGGGGTGGCGGGATTTATGGATACCCCGGCAAGGGCGCCGTTTGCCTTTATGAGCTGAACCGTGCCGTGCAAATGGCGCGTGGCCTCGGCGTGAACGGTTATGATATGGGCCCCTGCGTCGGCGAACTCCCGCACATAACGCTCTGGCTCCTCTATCATGAGGTGCACGTCAAGGGGAAGGGCCGTCGCGCGCTTTAGCGCCCTAACCACAAGGGGGCCTATGGTGATATTTGAGACAAAGCGGCCGTCCATTACATCCACATGGAGGTAATCGGCCCCGCCTTCTTCGACTGCGCGCACCTCTTCGCCAAGCCTTGTAAAGTCCGCCGAGAGTATGGACGGTGAAATTTTCATGAGAGTTCAGCCCTCTTTTCCATTCATTCAATATCAGCGCGCCCTTGAGAGGGCGGCAGGGAGGAGTTATTGACCCAGTATTTCCTCTATCTTTCCCGCAAGATAATCTTCCGGCATGACGCCGCTCTGTATATACCCCACCGTGCCGTCGCGCCTGATGATGACGGTCTTTGGGATGCCGCGCACGCTGTAGGCGTCCATGATGCGGTCGTCCCTGTCAGGGCCTGCCGGGAAGGTCCAGCCGTTCTCCTTGAGATACCCTCTGGAACCCTTCTCGCTATCCTGTATGGCAACGCCCACAAAGACAAGACCGCGCCTGCCGTATTTTTCGTATAACTTCTGGAGCATGGGCCCTTCGAGCCTGCAGGGGCCGCACCACGAGGCCCAGAAGTTTATAAGCACCGGACTTCCGGCGTGCTCTGAGAGCGTAAATGTCCCTCCCCCAAAGGTCTTTATGGTGAAGTCTATGGCACGCTCGCCAGTGGCGTTAAGAGACCCCTCGCCAACGAAGAAGACGTCGCCGCCCGAGGCCGGTCTGGATGGCGTCGAAGGACCCTCGCCAGAGCCGGAGCACCCTGAAAGGGAGATGAGTGGGAGGATAATCAGAACAGCCAATATCCACCTTACTCTCAACGCCTTTAAGAGATCCGGGACTCTCATGCTTCTCTTTTCATTAGGGGTCTCTGACACAGAGTAGTAGATGGGCAAAAAAAGGACAGCCGTGAGCGACTGCCCTTGCCCGGATTCTTTAAGGGAACCTCTGAATAATTCGTCCCTGAATTAATCAGACTTTCCCAAGGTGGATTGGATAATCAGCCTACGGCCTTGTCCACAAGGTCTGTTATCTGCTTCTTCGGGACAGCGCCTACCACCTGGTCAACTACGTTGCCGTCCTTGAAGAGGATAAGCGTGGGAATGCCCCTTACGCCGAACTTGCCCGGTGTTGCCGGGTTCTCGTCAACGTTCATCTTCGCCACAATGAGCTTGCCGTCGTACTCTCCGGCTATCTCCTCCACAACAGGGGCGATGGCCCTGCAGGGGGCGCACCAGGAGGCCCAGAAATCAACAAGCGTAGGCCTCGAGGATGAGAGGACAATGCTCTCGAAGTTCGAGTCAGTTACGTGAATGACCTTCTCTGACATATGTGTGTCTCCTTCTATACTTTAAGGATCCTTGAAAATAAAAAAGCGTGTGACCTTGATGTAATATAAATAAATGGAGATACACTGTCAACACCTTATTTGCAGGGCCGGCAGAGAGGCCTTAATATCCTTCTTGACATGAAAACCATGAAGATGGACAATATATACCATGAAAGCGGAACTCCTCCTTGAGAAACTCGAAGAAACAGCCCGCAGGCTCTCCATAAAGGTCGACTACGACGACCTCCACAAGGGCGAGGTACGAACCAGCGGCGGCCTCTTTACGCTAAAGGGCGAGCAACGCATCCTCATACACAAGAAACTCTCCACAAAAGAACGGGCCGAGGTGCTCCTTGGCCTCCTTGCGCGCCTCGACACAGAGGGTATTCACATACCCGATGCCATCAGAAAGAGGCTCGAAGGCCGCCGCCCACCCCTGAAAGACGTATCAACGGAAGATTTGACTTGAACTAATAAAAATGTTAAACTTTTAAAGTGGACGTTTTTTTAAATAAACGTCCTGGTAGCGTCTATCCTTACCCCGGGCCCGGGATAAGGGCCGAGAGCCGCTCCTGGCAACACGTCTCAATTGAAGCCATCGTCACGACCTTGCAACCCGTCCCCCTCTATATGTATCAAGGCGCACCCGCGGCGCCTGAACCAAAACTCTCTGGAGACCTTAAGAGTGAAAAAAAGAATGACAAAAAAAACCAAGGCCATTTCCCTGTTCATAACCATTCCAACTGCCATGGGGCTCATGTTCTCATCCTCGGCCTTCGCCTTTGGTATAAAAAACGTCATTAAAAAAAATACCGACTCCACCACAACAGTGGAGAGGAGCAAGGCCTATTATTATTACCTCTCAGGGCATACGCTCAAGAAAAACGGCTTCACAAGAGACGCACTGGACCTCTATAAAAAGGCCCTCGAAATTGACAGCCGCTCAACTATCCTCCATAACGAGATAGCGGAACTCTACCTCCAGCTCGGTGATTACGAGTCCGCGAAAAAGCACCTCCTTCTTGCCGTAAAGGAAGACAAGGACTTTGCCCCTGCTCATGTGCTCCTTGCCGAGCTCTACACCATACTCAAGGAGAACGATAAGGCCGCCAAGAGCTACGAACGGGCCATTGAACTCGAACCCGACAAACACAGCAATTACCTCTACTTCGCCACCTTTTACGCAAGAATAGACGAGTACGACAAGGGCATCGCCGTTCTGAAAAGACTCCTCAAGAAAGACCCTGAGTCCATAATGGCCTATTACTACATGGCAAAGATCGAGGTAAAGAGAGACAACCTTGGTCTGGCCGAGAGGTTTTACACAAAGACCATCACGCTCAACAACAGGTTCGCCCCGGCATACTCAGAGCTCGCCATGACCTATGAGGCCGACAAGAAACCGGACCTGGCCGAGAAGACCTACAGAAAGGCCATCAGCCATATCCAGTCTCCAAAAGGCTTCATGATAAGACTCGCCACGCTCCTTATCAAGCAGGACAGGCTTGACGAGGCCCTCAAGGTATACAAACAGCTCGAGGGATACAGCGAGACCCGCTACGACGCCATGGCGAAGATAGGCCTCATATACTTCGAGCAGAAGGACTACGACAGGGCCATAGCGAAGTTCAGCGATATAATAGAAGAAAAGCCAAAACTCAACAAGGTGCGCTACTACCTCGCCACGAGTTACGAGGCCAAGGGCGACAACGCGAAGGCCTTGGAGGAGTTCTCACGCATACCGCTTGACGACTCAAGCTACGTTGACTCAAGGGTACACCTATCGTACCTCTACCAGCAGAAGGGCGACACGGACAGGGCCATTAAAGAACTGAAAGACGCCCTTGCCGCCAAAAAAAATGACCCTGACCTCATAAGGCTCCTCGTCACGGTAATGCGTGAGGCAAAGAGATATGACGAGGCAATAGGGCTCGTGAAGACAGCCCTTCAGGAAGACCCGGACAACGCTGACCTCTACTTCACTCTCGGGGTAATCTACGATGACAAGGGCGACGACAAACTCGTCTTCAGTTCCATGGAAAAGACGATTGAACTGAACCCGCGCCACAGTAAGGCCCTCAATTATCTTGGTTACAGTTACGCCGAGAGGGGGATAAAACTCGACAAGGCCGAAGCATACCTCAAAAAGGCCCTGGAGATAAAACCCGGCAACGGATACTACCTCGACAGCCTTGGCTGGATATACTACAAGAAGGGCGAGTACGACGAGGCCATCAAGAACCTATCAGAGGCCGTAAAACTTCTGCCCGAGGACCCGGTAATAGCCGAGCACCTCGGCGACGCCTACCTCAAGAAGAACCTCAAGGAAAAGGCCCTCACCTTCTACGAGAACGCCTCTAACCTGAACACAAAGAACAAGGGCATCAAGACCAAGATAGAGGCCCTCAAAAAGGCGATACCAGCGGCGGGACCGCACCAATAAAGTGAGCAAGCCCCTGAGGCCCATACTGGCCGCGATCCTCATCGCAGTAGCCGCGGGTTGCGCCCCGAGGGTAAATATAAAGGCAACTACCACGGGAGCCGGAGCGCTTCGTTCCATCAAGGCCTCGGCTATAGTCGAATTTACGAAAAACAAGACGGAAAAGGGGCGGGCGATTATCATGGCCAAGGCCCCGGACTCTTTCACCATAGAGATTAAGGGCCCCCTCGGAGCAACCATTGCCCTTATAAGGGGCGGGGAAAATGGCCTTACCTTCATCTCACGGGGAAAAGAAGAGACCTTCGAGGCAACAGACCCGCGTCTGCCCCTCAATATGAGCGCCAATGAAGTGGTCTCCTTACTTCTCGGCAGGCTAAACCCGGCGGGCAAAGACGCCTCTTTTATCACAAAAGACCTGCCCCAAGGAAGGAGCGTAAGGCGCTTAAAGGATAATGGAGAGGAACTATACAGGGCAGTACTCAGCGACTACCGCATAAAAGACGGCTTCTCACTGCCTTACACAATCGCCATAGAGGGAAACGGTTATAAACTTATTATTAAATATCTTAACGTTAAGATAAACAGCGGCGTAAAGGACAGGGGCCACAAAGACGAAGATTGAAATAAAAAAAATCTTTCCCTGTTGACTCACCCTCTCTTTTATGGTATATATACCTATCCAATCACGGCGCCGGCCATAACGTTCTGCGACCCAAAACAAAAGGGACCTCATGTCAAACAAGATAAATCAGTCATTTAAAACCGGGGACCTCGCCGTTTATCCCGCGCACGGGGTAGGCAAGGTAATCGGGGTGGAGACTCGCGAGGTATCGGGCATAGGCACTTCATTCTACATAATCAAGGTCTTGGACACGGACGCTACTATTATGGTCCCGGTGCAGAACGCCACCCACGTGGGGCTCCGAAAGGTAATGCAAAAGAGCCAGGTCTCCGAGGTATACGCCATACTGAAAGACCGCGACGAGAGCGCCGCTGACACTCAGACATGGAACAGGCGCTACCGTGAGTACACTGACAAGATAAAGAGCGGAAGCGTCATGGAACTCGCAAAGGTCCTCCGAGACCTCTACGCACTGAAGTTTGACAAGGAACTATCCTTTGGCGAACGCAAGATGTTCGATACCGCAAAGACGCTTCTCGTTAAAGAACTCTCTGTGGCAAAGAAGACCAATGAGGACAAGATAGAAGAAGAACTCTACCGGCTCTTGCAGGAATAGGCTTAACGGCCCTTCTCAGCGGCCCTTCTCAAGGGTAGAAGAGAACCGTAACAACGGACCGTGGCCATGACAATCACTAGATAAGTTTAAAGCAACAGGTGGGTTCACAACTCTCACATTAAAAACACCGTTATCAACAAAAAAGCCGGTTTCTCATAAAAGAGGGCCGGTTTCTTCATTTTTAGGTCGATTTCCGCGTTTTTGAGGCAATTTAAAAAAAACTCCTTACCATATTATTGGCAAAAAAGCCTCACCCCTGCACCTCCATAATTTAACAAAAAAGCCTTTTTTTAGCGATTTATGACAATTTTTCTTTAAAAAAAGCAGTTTTTGCGAAATCCAACATAGTCATTCTCCTTACAGGTTACCCCCCTTGACTGAGAGACCAATCCCCAGGACCGCTGTCATCATACCCGCCGCGGGTAGCGGCACGCGCATGGGCGTTAAAAACAAACTCCTCCTGCCCCTTGCGGGCCGGGCCGTTCTGCTCCGAACCCTCGATGCCTTCGATACCTGTCCCCTCGTCACGGCCATCATCCTTGCCGTCTCGGATGATACGGCCCGTTTCTTTGATGAAGAGATAAGAGACAACCCTGCATTCACAAAGGTCCTTCCGCCAGTTACGGGTGGCGCCACACGGCAGGACTCTGTGCGTAATGCCCTTGAGAGAGTCGCCGGTGGTTATGATTTAATCCTTGTCCATGACGGCGCCCGTCCCCTTGTAGAGGCAGTGCTAATCAAGGCAATAATTAATAAGGCCCGTGAGACCGGGGCCGCCGTCCCCGTGGTGCCCCTCAAGGACACGGTGAAGGTTGTGGCGGATGGGGCCATCAGAGAGACCCCGGAGCGTGATACCCTCCGTGCCGTTCAGACACCACAGGGTTTCAGTACCGACCTCCTTAAAAGGGCCTTTGATGAGGCGGTGTCGTGCGGGTTTAGGGGCACGGACGAGGCATCTCTCGTTGAGAGGCTCGGCCTCCCGGTGAGCATAGTTCCTGGGTCCTACGAGAATATAAAGATAACCACCCCCGAGGACCTGCTCATAGCAGAGTCCATCATCGAGAAAAAACAAGCCTGAAACCTCTGGCCGCTACTCTTTGTTGGGTTGTGCCTTGCCCCACGGGTTCAACTTGCCACTTTTTTTGGTGGGCAGTGCCCACCCTGCCACTGGCCGTGCCCACCCACTTGAGGACAACATCAAACCACGGTGTCATACCGCCCAATCAAAAAACTTTCTTTTTTCCAAAAGAAAGTACGGAAGTCTTTTTTCTTCTTGCGGGCGTGTTGTCCTTATTGTATCTTGGTGTTTCCATGAGAATCGGATTTGGTTACGATGTTCACAGGTTTTCAGAAGGCCGGGCGTTAATGCTCGGAGGCGTGCGTGTGCCCCATGAATTTGGTCTTGCCGGCCATTCCGACGCAGATGTGCTCCTTCACGCCATGATCGACGCACTTCTCGGGGCCGCGGGTCTCGGCGACATTGGCCTGCACTTTCCGCCAGGCGACCCTGCCTATAAAGACATACCGAGCATTACCCTCCTTGAGAAGACAAGGGACGAACTTGCCAAAAAGGGCTTTACACTCACAAATATCGACTCCACCATTGTATGCGAGGCACCGAGGCTTAAAGACCACATTCCGGCCATGAGGCGCACCGTGGCCTCGGCCCTTGGCTGTAGCGTGGACCTCATAAGCATAAAGGCCACCACTGAAGAGGGCCTTGGCTTTACGGGAAGACGCGAGGGCATGGCCGCCTATGCCGTGGCCCTTATTACGGAGATTGAGAAGAAGTGAAGCCAAGGACACGTTTCGCGCCCAGTCCCACGGGTGCCCTTCACATGGGCAGTGTCAGGACAGCGCTCTTCAACTATCTCTTCGCAAGGGGCCGCGGCGGGACCTTTATACTGAGGATGGAAGACACGGACAGGGCACGCTCAAGGCCCGAGTTCGAGCGGTCCATCATGGAAGACCTTCGCTGGCTTGGGCTCCTCTGGGACGAGGGACCGGAGAGTAAAGACGCCCCACTGGGTCCCTACAGGCAGTCAGAGAGGGGAGGCATCTATGAGAGATACGCGGGAGAACTCCTTGACAAAGGGCTTGCCTACAGATGTTACTGCACAAAAGAGCGTCTCGCTGAACTTAAAGAGGCCCAGGCCCGAAAAGGCCTTCCGCCGCGTTACGACGGCAAATGCCGCGACGCAGGCCTCCGGCATACAAAAGATGCCTCGTCCGTAAGGTTTCGCGTCCCCGAAAAGAAAGAGATTTCATTCAATGACCTTCTCCACGGCCCAAGGGTCTTTAACGCCTCCGCCCTTGGCGACTTTATAATCATGACACCAGCCGGACAGGCCACATATAACTTCGCCGCCGCAGTGGACGACGGCCTCATGGAGATAACGCACGTTATCCGTGGCGATGACCACCTCTCTAACACGCCTGCCCAGGTCCTTATCATGGAGGCCCTCGGCATGAGGGTCCCTGAATACGCCCACATCCCCCTTGTACTCGGCCCTGACCGTAAACCCCTTGGTAAGAGAGACAAAGGAGCGGGCATTAAAGAACTCAGGTTAGAGGGCTTTCTTCCAATAGCCATTATCAACACCGCGGCAAGGCTCGGCTGGGCGCCGGGCCCCCTCCTCATGGGCCTTGAAGACCTGGCCTCTGCGTTCTCTCCAGAAAGGCTCTCGAAAAGCCCCTCAATCTTCGAGCCCCATGCCTTACTCGCGCTAAATAAAGAGGCCATGAACGAGCTCTCCGCCGATGAACTCATAAGGCCCTCAGGGCTCCATGCACTCTCGGATAATAAAGAGGCCCTCATTGAGGCCGTGGAGGCCGTAAGGGCCAACGCCGAGACCCTCAAGGACCTCGAACGCCTTGCAGGAGGACTCGTAAAAAGGCCGGCCATGACCACCGACGCCGAGGACATATTAAAGACTGAAGAGGCCCGTGCCATACTCAAGGCCTTTCTCCATGAACTCGACAAGGGCGTGACCTCCTATGAAGAACTGGTAAAGAACGTGAAAAAAAAGACGCGCGCCTCGGGCAGAACCCTCTTCATGGGACTTAGATGCGCTCTCACCGGAGAGACAAAAGGCATAGAACTAAAAAAAATATTTGAGGTCCTCGGCCCCCGGGAAACAGCGGAAAGAATAAGAGAGATACTATAGAAGAAGGAAAAGAAAAAAAGAGGGTGGGAGGTGGTGGGCTGCGCCCACCAATTAAAATACCAAACTTTCTTTTGGAAAAAAGAAAGTTTGACAAAGAAAACCAATGCCAATGGCCTCCGGCCATTGGTAAGAACTTGTAGCCCACCAAAAGTTGGGTAGAGCACGAAAAACAATAACTTGGGCAGAATCCCGCCCAATCCGGCAAAATTATCAAAAAACATACAAACAAAGAGGCACTATGACGCTCAAGGTATTCAACTCACTGACAAGGAAAAAAGAGGAATTCATCCCCGCTGAAAAGGGAAAGGTAAGGATGTACGTCTGCGGCCCCACGGTATACGCCCCTGCACATATAGGTCACGCCCGCTCCGCCGTTTCCTTTGATGTCATCTACCGCTACCTCCAGTACAGCGGGCTTGAAGTCACCTATGCGCGCAACTACACCGACGTTGATGACAAGATAATAGCCCGCGCCAATGAACTAAAGATAAGCCCCAAAAAACTCGCCGAGGATAACATCCTCTCCTTTGACGCCGACATGGCCGCCCTCGGCGTGGTCCTCCCGCCCATACGCCCAAAGGCCACGGAGACCATGGACGAGATAATCAAACTCGCGAAGAGGCTCATTGAGCAGGGCTTTGCCTATGAACTCGATGGAGACGTGTATTTCTCCGTCCGCAAACTCCCGGACTATGGCAAACTCTCGGGAAAGAACATAGACGACCTCGAATCAGGCGCACGAGTTGACGTGGACCAGAGAAAAGAAGACCCCCTGGACTTCGCGCTCTGGAAAAAGAGCAAACCAGATGAACCGTCATGGCCAAGTCCCTGGGGACCGGGAAGGCCCGGCTGGCACATCGAGTGCTCCTCAATGTGCATGAAGTGGCTCGGCGACACCATCGATATACACGGCGGAGGAAAAGACCTCATCTTCCCCCACCACGAGAACGAAATCGCCCAGAGCGAATCTGCCACGGGGCTTAAGCCCTTTGTGCGCTACTGGCTCCATAACGGCTTTGTAAACATTGAAAAAGAAAAGATGAGTAAATCCCTTGGAAATATCCTCAACGTGCGCGACGCCCTCAAAGCAGTCACAGGAGAGGCCATAAGGTTCTTTCTCCTCTCGGCCCACTACCGCTCACCCGTGGACTACAGCGCCGAGTCGCTAAGGGAGGCGGGCACAGCCGTTGAAAAACTCTATAAAACAGTTGAGAGGGCGCGCGAAGAGGCAGGCGTTACAGAAAAAGACGCCCCTTCTGACGAAGAACTCAAAAAACGCATGGCCCCCATAATAGAGGCCATGGATGATGACTTCAACACCGCCGGGGTTATTGGCCTCCTCTTTAAAGAGGTAAACCGGGCCAACCGCATAATGGACGGAATGCGTGGAAAAGACACCAGTACAGACGCCCGGAAAGAACTGGCCCTTATCCTCGCCCTCTTCAGGGAGGCCGGGAACTTTCTCGGACTCTTCACAAAAGACCCGAAAGAATTCTTCAACGAAGAAAAAAACAAGGCCGCCATCTCAACTGAAGAGATAGAGCGGCTCATTGAAGAACGGAACAGGGCGCGAAAGGAAAAAGACTTCAACCGCGCCGACGCCATCAGAAACCAACTCCTCGAAAATGGCATTGAACTCGAAGACCACCCCGGAGGAACACGCTGGAACGTTAAAAAATAAGAGAAAAGAAAGAAGAAGAGAGGAAAGGTGTCTCGGCGGGCCTTGCCCGCCGGGAAGAAAAAACAAAAGTGAAAAAAGGGCACTGCCCACCAAAAAAATCCTTGTTGGGTAGAGCGTCAGCGAAACCCAACAAATAACTTTGAAGAGATAGGACAGGCGGCAGGGGCGCCGCCTGAGAACCAGGCCTCTTACGTCCCCTCGCCATGGACCCATTGGTCAATACCCTCGGCGACATCGGGGCTAATATTCGTAAACCGTATTCCCATGCCCGGCTCGGCCTTGAAGCCCGGCTCAAACCCCCTCCGCCAGACCACCTCGCACTTGCACCTTGCCTGCTTGCCGTACCCCGGAGGAGTAAAACATATCTCCATCTGCTCGCCCACATCCCTGGGGTTTACCGAGGCTATGAACATGCCGCCCTTGCCTATGGTCTTGGCATAACCGAAAAATACACCGCGAGAATCCTCGCCCCTTATCTTAAGGACAAGGAGGTGACTCCTCAGGTTCTTCCGCCTGTTCTCCCTCAAGGCGACAAAATCTTTTTTTTCCTCTTTGTCACCACTTGCCATGATGAATTATCTCCTTAAGGGGTTTGCGGTTCTTTTCCTCGGTCTTCAATTCTTCCAATGGATAACCAAGGGCGATGATGGCGACTACTTCAATAGGACCTGGAATATGGAGTATATTCTTTACCCTTGAGGCGTCTATGGCCGCTATCCAGCACGTCCCAAGGCCCTCTGCCGTGGCCGCGGCTATCATCTCCGAGACCGCTATGGTAACGTCCACCCAGGCGTAATTTACGCCGTCTGTCTTCCTTACCCAGGCCTTCTCTGGCTCGGCGCAGGCCACAACCACTACCGGAGCGTCCCTGAAGCCTTCTTTTGTGAATACCTTGTTAAGTTCAGCCCTCTCGCCGTCGTCTCTCTCAAGGACTATAAAATGCCAGGGCTGGCGGTTTGCCGCGCTCTGGGCCCTCTGAAGGGCCTTCATGAGACGCTCTATCTTCTCTGGCTCCACAGACCTCGTGGAAAATTCCCTTATGCTCTTTCTCCTCCATAAAAGCCTGTAAAAGACCTCTGTCGCGTCGTTCATCTTGGTGGGCGCTGATTCCATTAATGATGTAGCGTCTATATTACGGCCTCCACGAACTCACGGGCATTAAACTCTTGAAGGTCTTCAACACCCTCGCCAACGCCTATGTAACGGATGGGAATGCCAAGTTCCTTTGCCAGTGGGACGATAATGCCGCCCTTGGCCGTGCCGTCGAGTTTGGTAAGGACTATGCCCGTAACCCCTATGGCGTCGTTGAAGAGGCGGGCCTGGTTTATGGCGTTCTGACCTGTAGAGGCGTCAAGGACAAGGAGTTTCTCATGGGGCGCCCCGGCAAGTTCACGTCCGGCTATGCGATTTATCTTCTTGAGTTCATCCATGAGGTTTGACTTTGTATGGAGCCTCCCGGCGGTATCAAGGAGTATTATGTTGGCGAACCTCCCTATGGCGGCCTTTATGGTATCGTATGTAACGGCACCGGGGTCTGTGCCCGCGGTCTGCCTTATTACATCACAGCCTGTTCTCTCTCCCCAGAGTTCCAACTGCTCGCCGGCCGCGGCCCTGAAGGTGTCTCCAGCGCCGAGGATAACGCGTTTTCCGGCTGATGAAAAATGGGCCGATAACTTGCCTATAGTGGTGGTCTTTCCAACGCCGTTCACCCCCATTACAAGTATCAAAAAGGGGCTTCTCTCTATCTTCAGCGGGCTCTCAACGTCTTTGAGAATATCGTAAATAAAATCACGAAGATACTCCTGAAGCCTCTCTACGCTTAGCCCGCCCTTGCTCCTCACGAACTCGGCAATTTCCAGGGAAGTCGCCACCCCCATGTCAGAGGTAATAAGAGACTCCTCGAGGGTCTCGAGAAACTCCTCCCTGCTCATGCCTGAAGGGGCGTTCTTTACCCCTCCCATTATTGTATTGTGGGTCTTGGAGAGCCGTTGTCTCAGCCCCGAGAGGCCGAGTTTCATCTTTTTGAACATACCTGGTATTTTCCCGCAAGGATTTCTCTCCCTTGTAACACAAAAGACCCATTTTTAAAAGCCTTTTCAACCCTGAAGACAGAATACGCCTCCAGTGGCAAGGTTTACAATGACGTAAGTCACAGGAAGGAAGGGGTAAAGACCTGAAACGAGAGATGGGGAAAGATATTACCCCTTGGCAAAGAGGGGGTCAGGAGGCGCAAAAACAATAAAAACCAGAAAAACGCCTGTAAAACAGTGCCTTGTAAAGAGAGGAGGTCAACTCTTGTGGAGTTTGAGTATCTTTCTTATGATATTCGTCGTGCTCCTGCCCTTTAATAACCTTATCCTCGATACCCTGCCGCCGCTCTTCTTAACCACGTCTCCGCCAACTATCTCATGAGCGGCCCAGTCAGAGCCCTTTACAAGAATATCAGGTTTTAGCGATGTTATGAGTTTAAGGGGCGTTGGCTCATTGAAGATGACGACGTAATCCACGCACCTTAGCGCCCCGAGGACCTCGGCCCGCTCTTTTTCCGGCACAATGGGCCGCTCCCTGCCCTTTATGGAGCGCACAGATGAGTCGCTATTGAGCCCCACCACAAGAATATCGCCAAGGCTACGGGCCCTGGTCAGATACCTTACGTGCCCGGCGTGTATGATGTCGAAACACCCGTTTGTAAAGACCACCTTGCGCCCCTTCCTGCGAAGCGGTTCAAGCTCGGCGAGAAGCCTCTTTAGAGAAACTGCGTTTTTCATCTATTCCATGCCCTTTCAAGAAAAAATTTTATAATATTATCAAAACACCTGGTGATTAAGCGCCGTGTGATTGTCCAGAAAATTAATCAAGGAACCTAATCCATGACTACCCGCGCCAGCGTCACAACGGCCACGCTCGCCCCTGCCCTCTTCAGGACCCTGGAGCACTCACCCACAGTGGCGCCGGAGGTAAATACATCGTCAACGAGGATGACCTTTTTATCTCGAAAAATCAGCGGGTCCCGCACCGAGAAGGCGCCCCTGACGTTCTTCTTTCGCTCATCAACGGAAAGCCCCACCTGAGAGGCGGTATGCCTTGACCTCAGAAGGTTAGTTATCTGCACGCCCGCGGAGAGGACCTCTGCCATTCTCCGGGCAAGGAGGACTGACTGGTTAAAGCCCCTCTGCCGTATCTTCTTCCTGTGAAGGGGCACTGGCACAATCATGTCTACGTCAAATCCCATCTTCCGCACAAGCCCTGCCATGAACGCGCCGAGAGTCGGCGCAAGGTCGCACTGCCAACGGTACTTGAGCGCGTGCACCGCCTCCCTCACCTCGGTGTCAAAGACGTAGAGGCTGCGGGCCATGACAAAAGGGGGCGTCTTTTTAACACACCTTCCACACCTGTGGTCTCCGCCAGCGGAGCTCCTGAAAGGAACGCCGCATATTTCACAAACAGGTCCCTTTACAAGACTAAGCCCCAGGGCTTCGGCGCACCCCTCACAGAGCCCTTCCTCCTCTGCGCAGTGGGTTGTCGCGCAAAAAGGGCATAGCCGTGGAAAGAGAATATCAATGAACGAGTTAATCATGGCGCGAGAACTCATGGACACAGTATATAACAGAAGGAAAAACTTTTGATGTTTTTTTGAATGAGACTATTTTTTTTATTTTTTTTAAGGAAGAAAGATGATTGACACCAGGGACCTTAATGGTTATAAGAGACGTATATATGTTTGATGGGTGCGCGCCGCGCCATGGTACTGCACGAAGTATTAAAGAAGAGGAGGAAGGGCCATGAAGACATGGGAGAAACTCTCGCAGAAGGTCTCCGATGAATGGAAACTCATAGAAAAAAAGGTCAGGCAGTCTGTTAAAAAGGGAAAAAAAGAGGCCCAGGGATGGAAGAGGAAGGCCTCGAGCGTTGAGAAGGAGACAAGGCTCCTCCAGAGGGCCTTGAAGAAGTGGGAGACCACGACAGACAGGCTCAGGAAGAAGGCGGCTGAGGTTACAAAGCAGAGCAAGGCCGTCGAGAACCAGCTCAAGAAGAAACTGCGCGATACAGAGGCCAGGTACAAGAAGCAGGTAAAGGCCCTTGAGAAGAAGATAAAGACCCTTGAGGAAAAGGCCGCCAAAAAAGTCACGCTAAAGCGCGGTGGCGCGAGAAAGAAGGCTACTGCCGGCAGGCCTGCGGCAAAGCAGGCGGCGCCGCCGAAGAAAACAACTGCAAGAAAGACTACAGGGAAAAAGACAGCGGCCACGAAGAAAAAGACTGCAACAGGAAAGACCTCTGCCGCCAAGGCCCCGGCAAGGAAGAAGGCCGCCGCGAAAAAGACAACGGCCAGGAAGACTGGAAAGGCCGCGAAAAAATAACCCTGATTTAAGGAATCAATATCACAGTCAAGACCAGGGGGCGTCCATGGGGCATACAAGACCTCAAGGACGCCCCCTCTTTTTTTACTCAGAAAGCCGGAGCTAGGCCAAGCCCTTAATCAGGACCCTGGCCTTCTGTCTCATCGTCTTTTTTCTCATCCTCTGACCTCTCCTCTGCCCTTACCCTCTCCTTTCCGAATATCCTCGCGAGGACCACCCCGAGGCCATAAAGTACGAGGAGCGGGCCTGCCATGAGCATCTGGTTGAAGGCGTCGGGCGTGGGCGTAAGCACTGCCGAGGCGATGACAATGGCGATTACGGCGTACCGCCACCACGAGAGGAACTTCTTTGCCGTGACCACGCCCGTGCGCGCGAGCACGAGCATGGCCAGTGGGAGCTGATACACAAGGCCAAAGGCGATAAGAAGCCTCGTGACAAGGGAAAAATAACTGTTCATGGAGATAAAGGGCTTGAGCTTTGGCCCGGAGTAACTCAGGAGGAACTTGAAGGCAAAGGGAAAGACAACGAAGAAGGCGAAGAGCAGGCCGCAGAGAAAGAGCGCCAGGGAGAGAAGCACTATGGCAAGGAACCAGCGTTTTTCTTTATCGTAGAGGCCGGGGGCCACAAAGGCCCATATCTCATAGAGTATGACAGGACTCGCCAGCGCCGCGGCGCCGAGAAAGCCAACCTTGATATAGACAAAAAAGGGCTCGACTATTCCCGTGAAGGCAACGAACTCCGAGCCCTCGGGCATGGCCGGAAGCAGCGGCGAGATGAGGATGCTGTAAAGTCTGTCGGAAAAAAAATAGGATACAGCGAAACCAACTGCAAGGGCGATGATGGAGATTATGAGCCTTTTTCTGAGTTCACGCAGGTGTGCCGTAAGCCGCTCTGCCGTGGCCCGCTCGTCTGCCATAATCAGTCAGCCTTCCCGGGCCCGTCCCCTGAGCCGCTCCCTGAATCACTCTTCCCCGCTTCGCCTTCCCCTTTGTCTTCCCCGCCCGAAGCGGCCCCGGCGCCCTTCCCGGCTGAGTCCGTGAGGTCAATACCCCGCACCGTGCCCTCGACTGTGCGCTTGATGTCCAGCCCGGTGCGCCGGAGCTCGTTATAGGCCTTTGCCACGGTCCTTGCCACCTCGGGGAGTTTATCAGGACCAAGGACAAGGAGCGCCACCACAAGGACGAGGAGAAGCTCGGTAAAACCTATTCCAAACATGAAGGGGCCTTATATCTTCAGTCTAAAGGGGATTGGTCAGGCCAGAGGCGGGATGGCGAGCACTGGGACATGAGAGTTCCTTATTACATTGTCCGTATTGGAGCCATACACAACGCGTCCCACGCCGCCGGTGCCGGAAGTGCCTATAACTATGAGGTCTACGTTCTTTTCCCCTGCCAGCCGTAATATCTCCGTGTGAGGCGTGCCAACGAGAAGCACGGGCTCGATATTCACCGACTTCGCGCGCATGGAGAGCATGGCGCAGAGTTTCCTTAGTGACTTTGCCTCGGCGCACTCTTCTTCCTTCTCAAGTTCCTCGAAGGACATATGCGGAACGTACATGCCCGAGGCCTCTCCCGAGCGATCCACGACGTGGAGCACATATAAGGTGGCCTTGAAACACTCTGCAAGGGAGAGAGCATAGCCCGAAGCCCTCTCTGAAATGCCTGTAAAATCAGTTGGTAAAAGGATACGCCTGAAGGTAATATCTTCTGTTCTCTCTTGCATGGCCCCCCCCGCGGAATCTGGATTTGAATTATCTTATTACAATAACGCCCTGTTTTGCAATATTTTTTCTTTCAAGGGAATACAAAAAAAGCATTGACCTTTGCCTCTTGTAATGGTAAATGATTGAACAATATATAAAAGCGCCCGTTCCTCTTCATCCTGGTAGTTTACTCTTACTCACGCGCTGACATGGAAAAAACATCTCTTCTTCCCGGGCACTGCTCTGCAATACTGCGAGCCATATGTATTCTCGTGCTCGCGGCAACGGTCCTGCTCATCCCGGGCGGTAATGCCCCTGCCTTCTCGACGGAAATAGGCTCCGTAAAGGCAGGCCCCTCTCTGGGCCCCACTCCCAATGAGGCCGGGCCATCAAGCCGCCGGGCCAATTCCACCAAAAAGATAGCGGGCCATGATAAGAACGCAGAGGAAACACTTGCCTTCAATTACGCCCTTCCGCGCCGCATAAGCGCGCCTCCCCTTACGGGCCGCGTACAACGCCCCTCCCTTACCCCGCCTAATATCACAAGGGGAGACAGGCGAAGCACACGCATATCAGTCACCTTTGACGGAGGGCTCGGCGCCCGTCAGGCCAACGAGATACTCGACATCCTGAAAAAAAGAAATATAAAGACCACCATCTTCCTGACAGGGACATTCATCAGGGCCTATCCCGCCATTACAAGGCGGATCGTTGCCGATGGCCATGAGGTGGGCAACCACACAACCACGCACCCACATCTTACGCAGTTGGAGATTACTGGCAGGCAGAAGACCCTGCCGCACGTCACGAAGGAATTTCTCCTCAACCAGTTGAACATAACGGAAAAACGCTTCTTCGAGGTTACAGGCAGGCACATGTCTCCGCTCTGGAGGGCTCCTTATGGCGAGATAAATACCGAGCTCAGGGCCTGGGCCTACAGCGCCGGCTACCTTCACGTTGGCTGGACCTATGACGCGCGAAGCGGCAGGAGCCTTGACAGCCTGGACTGGGTGGCCGACAAGGGCTCTCGACTTTATCACGGGCCATCAGAGATAGAGAAAAAGATACTGGACTTCGACACAAAGGGCGGTGGGCTCGGCGGTGGCATCATACTCATGCACCTTGACACTGACCGCGGCCCTGACAGGGCATCGTCCGTGCTCGGCGAGATACTTGACAACCTTCTTGAACGGGGGTTCAGCCTTGTAAAGGTCTCTGACCTCATAGTAAACCAGAGACTGCTACGCGAGGCAAGACTCAAGAAAAACAGGTTCTACAGCGCCATGAGGCTGAGACGCAAGACCCCTCCAAGGCGCAGGCTCACCACGCGCGTTCAGGCCATGGCCTCGCCCCGCTAAGAAAAATCTGATTACTTCATACTTTACAGCAACACAGGGAAGTGTTTCCCTAATCTATGGAGAGGCCCTCAATCCTTGTAAGGGCAAAGTCCCTCACCTCACTGGCTGTTGGCAGTTCCCTTACAACACGGCCCTCTTTTATAAGGGGCACAAAGAGGCTCTCCATCACTCCCTCACATGAGCATGGCTCGGCCCCCGGCCCCCCCTCCTCCCTGAACAGATAAAAGGCCCCTTCGCAGGAGCATGGCCCGGCCATGGTTCCAAGGGGGACCACCTTTCTTGCCCCGCAGAGGGGACAACTAAAAAGGTCCTTCGCGCCAGACCACTTCCCCCTCTTTGCAAGGGGCTTACCCTCTATCTCCATTATGTCCATGGCAAAGTCCAGCACAGGTGCGTTGCTTATGGAGGTCCCAACGCCAAAGGCGTCAACTACAGGGGCGAGGTGGCGCACTGTCCTCTCGTCGAGCCCGCCGCTCGCGAAGAGTTTCACGTCCTTGAAGCCCCGTAGATCAAGTTCCCAGCGGACCTCCTCGAATATGCGGTAAAAGTCTCCCCTTCGCGTAGACGGCGTATCGAGTCTCATGGCATAGAGGGCCTTGCCCATGCCCTCGGCCACGCGGAGGGCCTCGAACTTCTCGTCATTAAAGGTATCTATTAGGGCCACTCGCTTTATCTTCCTGTCAATCACCTCGTCAAAGGCCTTTACGGCCTCGAGGGTATCTCCCATTACGAGTATGAGACCATGGGGCATTGTACCAACAGGCTCGGCCTCGATGAGTTCAGCGGAGAGGAGTATGGCCACGCCGTCGCACCCGCCTATATAGGCCGAGCGCTCTATCATGGGCGCGATGGCCGGGTGCATGCGCCTTGCGCCAAAACTCGCCACCACCCTGTCACCCGCGGCTATCCTCACACGGGCGGCCCTTGTGGCCACACCCGAGGCCTGGCATATGAGGCCCAGCATGGCCGTCTCGAAGACGCAGAAGTCCCTGTATACGCCCTCAACCTCCATGACAGGCTCCCATGGATAAAAGACCTCGCCCTCGGCAAGGGAGCGGATAGTAACGGGCCTGTCTTTCATGAGTTCGGCCACCTCGGCAAGGCCCGCGAAGACGCCCCACCTGTAATCGCGTGGCAGTTTCTTTACAAAGAACTCCGCCCTTACGCGCTTCTCAATGCCCTTTGCGGCGAGTATCTCTCTTGTGCGCTCAAAGTATACATCCGTTACCCTGCCGCTCCTTATGTCATCGAAACTCGCTGTATGGAACATCACCCTCACCCTCCTGTTTTTGTTCTCTCCAAGTCCTCACCTTCCCCTGTAGGAAAGACCTCCTCTGCGTTTCACGAAAAACCTTATAAGAGCGGCTCCGGCCACAAAGCCCCCGATATGGGCGTACCACGCTATGCCGCCACCTGTGCCAGAACTAAGAAGTTGAAAGAAAAACCAGATGCCGAGAAAAAAGACCGCCGGAACCCTAATTACGCTTACAAAGACAAAGAGGAAGATGAGGGTCTTTACATTGGCCCTTGGGAAGAGGACAAAGTAGGCTCCGAGCACACCCGCTATGGCCCCGGAGGCCCCTATCATGGGCATTGTGGAATCAGGGGCCGCGAGCACGTGGGCGGCGCTTGCGATAAGGCCCGTAAGTATGTAAAAGACCACGAACCTTACGTGCCCCATGCTGTCCTCGATATTGTCGCCGAATATCCATAAAAAGAGCATGTTACCTGCAAGATGAAGAATGCCCCCGTGGACGAACATGGCCGTAAGAAGGGTAAATGGAGGGGCCAAGACCGCGGGTGGGCCCACGTCCACAAGATGGGTAATCTCATAGGGAATGGCGGCCATTGTGTAGATAAAGTAGTTCATGCCCTTGAAACCAAGGGAAATCTGGTATAAAAAGACCATGACATTTATAATGATAAAGGCCACGGTGACATATGGGTAGGAGTATGTGGGGTTGTCGTCTTTAAGCGGTATCATGGGCGGCTCTCTCTTCCAGTAAGCCTTGCATGAGCATGGAGTGTATCAGGGCTTGTAGTACATGAGCTGGCGCGCATGGGGAGATATGAAGTTCGTAAGCCTCTCCACTTCCTTGAGCTTGAGCGGTATGAATGACGAGGCTATCTCCACGTTCTCCCTGAGTTGCTCAAGCGAACCGCAACCAATGACAGCCGTTGATACTGGTTGCGTAAGGGCGTAGCAGAAGAGGAGCCTCTTGGGGGCGTTGAGGCCGCCGCCAAGGTACGCCTTCATGGCGATTACGCCCATGTCCTTCTTGGCGGCAGGTGGTATGACCTCCTCGGTAAAGGGTTTGTATGTGGGTTCCGCCGGGTTCACGGGCATGAGGACGGTATCAAAGTCAAAGTCTCTTACGCAACGCGCGAGGACCGTTGGGTCGTGGTGGCCCGTGATTCCTATGAAGCGGGTGAGGCCCTTTTTTTTCGCCTCTACAAAGGCCTCGTAGGCCCCGCCTGGACCGAAGACGGCCTCCACGTCGTCGTTGGTCCTCACGTCATGGACCTGCCAGAGGTCAAGGTAATCTGTGCCCATGTTCCCGAGGGTCTCATGAAGATGGGCCATAGCGCCGTCATAGTCCCTTGCGTGTGATTTACCCGCGAGAAAAATCTCTTTTCGCCTCTGGCCAAGGGCCTTTCCATAATAGGACTCGCTCCCGTCATAGGCCCGGGCAGACTCCATGTAGTTTACACCCATATCAATGGCGGTGTTTATTATCTCAACGGCCTTTTTGTCTTCGCCCCAGGTGCGAAGTATTCCCTCCCCGCCGAGCCCGAGTATGGAGACAGACTCGCCAGTTCTCCCGAGCCTCCTCCGAGGTATTTCCTTTTTCCTTTTTGTCCACTCCATCTTGGGCGACTGGCCGCTGCTATCCAATCCCGATCCTCCAGAAAAGCAAATTCAAGGTTATTTAAAAAGATAGGGCCTTTAAATCCTGTGTATGAAATAGTAACATACAAGACGGGTTTTTTGAATTTTTTAAATGGCGGTCTTATTTGGTGGGCAGGACAGGGCTTTGGTGGGCAGTGCCCACCCTACAAGTCTTTCTTTTCCGTGGATGAGAAAAATCCCCAGTGGGGCAAGGGGGGGGGGTAAGCGGCAGGAGGCCGGTCCCAACTGGTTTTCTTTGGCGGAGTTACCCTGAGGCTGGGAGCATGAGGCCTCTTTAAGAAACATCGGTGCAACAAGGAGTGCAACCCAATCAAAAAAACTTTCTTTTTTCTAAAAGAAAGTGGAAGGTTTTCTCTGCTTCATTTACTTTTTTCTTGGACTTTCTACCAGGTGTTTTTCATATGAAGTCAATTCAATCAAGGGTCCCGTTCTTTCTCATCCTCGCGGCCATAGGGGTTGCGGCCATCATCCGCTGGCGTCTTCTTGGCCTGCCCTTTGAGAGGGACGAGGGCGAGTACGCCTACATGGGCACTCTGGTGCTGAAGGGCCTCTCGCCATACACTTACGCCTACAGCATGAAACTTCCGGGCATATACGTGATGTATGCCCTTATCATGAAGGTATTTGGCCAGACCCGCTACGCTGTGCACGGCGGGCTCATTCTCGTAAACGGCGCAACGTCGTTTCTGGTTTTTCTTCTCGCAAGGCGGTTATTCGGCGCGAGGACGGCCCTTGCCTCGGGCGCTATATTTGCCATGGTCTCGCTCAACACCCGTCTTCACGGCATAACGGCGAACAGCGAGCACTTTGTCATCCTCTTTGCCGTAGCCGGGCTCTATCTCCTCGTAAGGGCAACCGAGCGTGAAGGCGGTCTCTTCCTTTACTTCCTCTCCGGCATTCTTCTTGGCTCGGGGATGATGATGAAACAGCACGGCCTGTTTTTTCTTCTCATGGGACCGGTCTATGTATTAATCCTCTACTTTTTAAATAAAAGGGGCAGAATGGGACTTGCCCTTCTCCGGGCCGGGCTCGTACTCCTTGGCGGGGCGGCGCCCCTTGGCGCGGCATGTATTGTCATCTACGCGCAGGGCGGCTTTAAGGAGTTCTGGTTCTGGACCTTTACGTACTCAAGGCTCTATGTATCGCCTCCGCCGCTAATGATAGGCGTCAAGACATTCTGGAGAAAATTTTCACCCATACTCCTTACCACCACGCCCTTCTGGGTTCTTACGGCAGTTGGGGCGGTTTCTCTTCTGAAGGCTGAGACAAGGCCGGGGGAAAAGGCCTTTGTTATTCTCTTCGCGATCTTCTCAGCCCTCTCCATAACCCCTGGGCTCTACTTCAGGGAGCATTACTTTGTGCTCCTCCTCCCCGCGGCCTCCCTTCTTGCGGGCCTTGGTGTAGATGGGCTGTCAGGGCTCTTCAGAGACGTACAGAAGGCCAGGGCCGCGGCCATTGTCCTTACGCTCGCCGCAATCCTCCCGGGTCTCTTCATGGAGCGCCATGTCCTCTTCAGGGACACGCCGGAGGCGGTATCACGCCAGATGTTCGGCATGAACCCCTTTCCCGAGTCCGTGAAGATAGCAAAGTATATCAGGAAAAATTCCGATGAAGGTGATACCGTGGCCATTCTGGGCTCTGAGCCACAGATTCTTTTCTACTCAGGGCGCGCCTCTGCAACGCCCTATATCTACGCGTACCCCCTAATGGAGTATCAGGGGCAGGCCCTTGAGATGCAGAAGGAGATGATAGCGGACATTGAGAGCAGGAAGCCCCGCTACATCCTATTTGTGGACATATACAACTCGTGGCTCCGGGGGAGGCGCTCGGTGGGGTTCATATTCAACTGGTTCGGCTATTACTGGCCAGAGAGGTATGAGGTGGCGGGCTTTGTGGATATTAGGCCCGAGGGCACAAGATACATCTTCGGAGAGAGGGCCAAAAGCGCGGAAACAGACTCGCCCTATTCCATTATTATATACAAAAGAAAGGACAGTGCCCGGGGCCTTCGAGGGGCGCTCAGTTAGGCCCCATGGGAAGGACCACCTTGAACCTGCTCCCCCTTCCCTTCTCACTCTCCACTTCTATATGCCCGCCGTGGGCCTTGACAATGGCGCTCACAATGGAGAGGCCAAGTCCCGAGCCCACTGTAAGACCCCGGCTCGCGTCGGTACGGTAGAACCTCTTGAAGATATTCTCAAGGTCCTTCTCATCAATGCCCATGCCCGTGTCCTCGACTATGACCTCACAGGTATGATCCCCCCTTGCGATACGGACCACAACGCGCCCGCCCTCGTGGTTATACTTTACGGCATTCTCGATGAGGTTGGTAAAGACCTCGAAGATACCATCCCTGTCGGCCATTATCTCTGTCTCCACCCCCTCTACCCTGAGCGAGACCCTCTTCATGGAGGCCGAGTGCTCCACGAGCCTGAAGACATCGCAGACCACGTCCTTTATGCCCAGCCTCACGAGGCGGAGTTCCGATGACTCGGAATCGATCCTCGATATGACGAGAATCCTGTTAATGAGCTCTGTCATCCTGTTAACCGTGACGCCTATCTTCTCAAGAGCGCCTCTGTAGACCTCTCCGGTCCTCTCCCTTGCCAGCATGACATCGCAGTGACTCTTTATGACCGATGTTGGTGTGCGAAGTTCATGGGAGGCGTCTGAGAGAAACTGTTTACGTCTCTTAAAGGAGCTCTCAAGGCGCTCGAGCATGGTATTGAAACTCATTGCCAGGTCCTTGAGCTCCACGGGTTTGTGCTTCTCTTCCACCCTCTCGTAGAGATTTTTCTCCGTAATATGGCTTATCTTCGAGGCAAAGGCCTTGATGGGCATGAGGGCCCACCTTGTCATGAGGTATATTCCAAGGGCGCAGATACCGAAAACTATGGGGTATATTACAAGGACAACTTTTCTGAAGGAACGTACAAGGCGGTAGGTATTGGCAAGGGAATCAGCCACCTGGAATATGAGTACCCTGCCGTTAAAGTCCACGGACCTGCTGATGAGCCTCATTGGCTCTTTATTGGGGCCATCTACGGTATAAAAGACCCCCTCGGCGGTAGCCGGCAGAATGGGGAGGTTGTGCTTTGCCTCGTAGAGGGATGGAGAAGTGGCAAGCACCTCTCCCTTGGCGGATACTATCTGGTAGTAGCGGCCCGAGAACTTGGTGCTGTACTTCCCCTTGGCGGCAAGGGAGAGTTCCACAAGTTCGGTCTCCAATTGCCCGTGGCGCATCTCTATCTTCAAGATGCCGGCCATGGTATCCATCTCTGAGTGTATATGCTCATCGACAAAGCCGATGGCCACGTTTTCGAGTTCATAGTAGAGGAAAATCTCGAGTCCCGCGAAGACGAGAGAGAATATGGCGAGACACCAGATGATTATCTTTATCTTGATGGAATTGAACATGAATTGAGGGGTAGGAGAGGAGAGACCTTATGGTTCTTCCTTGAGGATGTATCCCGCTCCCCTTATGGTGTGTATAAGCCTCTGCCAGGGCTCCCTGTCTATCTTCTTTCGAAGGTAGTTGATATAGACGTCCACAACGTTGGAGTCCATCTCCACGTCTTCATGGTATATGTGCTCTACTATCTGTGTCCTTGTGACTACCTTTCCGGCGTTATAAGCAAGGTACTCAAGGAGGGCATACTCTCTTGCCGAGAGTTTTATGGCCTCACCCGCCCGTTTCACATCGTGGCTCGCGGTGTTTATCTCAAGGTCGCCTATGCGGAGTACCGCCTCCTTTGCGTCACCCACCCTTCTGATAAGGGCCCTGAGCCTTGCCACCATCTCGGAGAACTCAAAGGGCTTTGTCATGTAGTCGTCGGCGCCCGTGTCAAGCCCCTTTATCTTGTCCATGAGGGCATCCCTTGCCGTAAGGACGAGCACCGGGGTCTTGATGCCCTTCTTTCTCAGTGTGCCAAGCACGGTGAGTCCATCCATTACAGGAAGCATGACATCGAGTATAATGGCGTCAAGGGGGTAATTCTCGGCCATATAGAGGCCCTCCTCGCCGTCGTGGGCCACGTCCACCACATAGCCCTCCTCCTCAAGTCCCATCTTTACTATGGAGGCAAGGTCTTTTTCGTCCTCCACAAGTAGCACTCTCATTTCTTCAACCTCTTCTTGAATTCAAGAAACTTGTCCTCTGGTATGAATTTGATGCCGTTTATCATTGAAGAGAGTAACCCCGTCTTCTCGTGAAGTTCATGTATGACCACGGCCCCAACGTGGGATATGATGAAGAAGATCATGAAGTCAAAACCAAACTCGTGCAGTTCCTCGGCAGCGTCCTCGATGAGTTCGGCAGTACCGTGGCTGAAGCCAGAGAAGAGGCCCTGCCATGGCGCAAGGTGCTTGTCAAGGCCCGCCAGTGTCAGGCCCGTCAGTATCTGCATGATGACAATAAGAAGGAGGGCCAGGTAAAAGAGCGCTCCCAGGGGGTCGTGCCCCATGTACCTGAACTTGGCTGGCCCGCGCCTGAAGCCCCGGGCATGCCACTTGAGTTTATGGACTATGTACTCCATCTTCTCTCTGGTAAAGGGCCATATGTCCCTCCAGCGCGCGTAGTCATTTCCGGCAAACCCCCAGAGGATCCTCAGGAGCACGGTGAAGATAAAGGCATAGCCCACGTAGACATGATAGTACATAAGTTGATGCCTGAAGTGCTTGGCGACCTTGAACTCCTTGAGTATGTCATTGGACATGGCAAGGCCCATGAGGGTAAAAATAAGGGAGACGTTGCACCAGTGCAGTATCCTCGTCTCCCAGTCCCAGACCTTTATGAGTACGCGTTCTTCTTCGCCGTGTAATATCATCTCTTCCTTTTTCACATAAATTGTTCGGGAAATCAATACAAAAGCAGGCGGTGTCTTGCCCTGTGTTATCTAATATGGTATAGCAGAGTATATTAAAAGAAAATTAGAAATGGAGTACATTTCATGAAGTCAGCACTTATAACGGGCTCTGCCCGGAGGCTCGGCAGGGCCATGGCCCTGCACCTCGCCTCCATGGGGTATAATATCGCCCTTCATTACCATACAACAGAGCCGGGGAACCTTCCCGACGAGATACGCGGCCTCGGAGTAAGGTGCGCGAAGATTCAGTGCGCGCTTGACGACTTAAAGGCCGCTTCCGGGCTCATGGAGCGGGCCGCCGAGGCCATGCCTTCTATTGAGATACTCGTGAATAACGCCTCCATCTTCAAGAGAAGCCCAATAGGGGAGACGGACGACGCCCTCCTCAACGCCCATCTCAGCATAAACCTCCGCGCCCCCTACGCGCTCTCAAGAGACTTCTCCCGTATTATTGGCAGAGGGCATATCATAAACATGATTGACGCGAACGTGGAGAAAAACACCTCGGCCCATGGGGCCTATATGCTTTCAAAGAAGGGGCTCCTCGGTCTTACGTCCATGGCCGCGCAAGAATTCGCCCCCCATATCCGCGTAAACGCCATAGCCCCGGGCCTCATACTGCCGCCAGAGGGACTCGGGGATGAGTACCTTGAAGAGGCGGCGAAAAAGAGGGTCCCCTTGAGGAGGCGGGGCCATACAGAGGACGTGCTCAATGCCCTTGAGTTCCTTGTAAAGAGCGAGTTCATAACAGGTCAGGTCCTTTTTATTGACGGAGGTGAGCATCTTACATGAAGATACGCATTAAAGACCTTGAACTCAGGGCCATTATCGGTTGCAACGACTGGGAGCGCGACAAAAAACAGGATATTACCATCAACGTGGTCATGGACGTGGATAACGAGAAGGCCATGGAGACGGACGACATAAGAGACTGCACTGATTACAGGGAACTTACAAAGGAGATTATCGAGGCCGTGGAGGAGAGCGAGTTCTTTCTTCTTGAACGGCTCGCTGGTTTTATCCTCCACATAGTAATGAAGCGCCCCGGCGTAAGACGCGCCGTTGTGGAGGTGGATAAGCCCCATGCCCTCAGGTTCTCGCGCTCTGTCTCCGTGGAGGTATCGGGCGCAAGATGAAGAGGGCCGTAATAAGCGCGGGCTCGAATATCTCGCCTGAAGAGAACATGCGCGCCGCCATGGAGTTACTCGCCTCAGGGCAGGTCCTGCTCAAGGCATCTACGCCGAGGCGCACCGCGCCCGTGCCCCCGGCCCATGGCGGCAGTTACCTGAACCGCGCCTTTCTCATCGAGACGGCGCTCGGGATAAAGGAACTAAGAGAATACCTGAGGGCAATAGAGAAAAAACTTGGACGCAGGCGCGGCCCGGACAGATACGCGCCCCGCACCATTGACCTCGATTTAGTCGTCTACAACGGCTCCATAGTGGATGATGACTACTATAGGTATGACTTTGTCCGCGAGGCCGTGGACGAACTCCTCCCAAAACTGAAGGACAAAGGGGCCACAGGGGGCAGGGCATGTCCAGAATAAAGACCAGACCGCCCAAAAGAAGGGCCGCCTCCCCTCATGACTAAAAAGGCCCGGCCAGGAAGGGAACTCCTCCCAGAGGCCCTTGTCATCGAGTGCATCAGGGAGGGCAACAACTTTGACCCCGCCGAGGACCTCTCCCGCGCCGGGGGCTTTGTCTTATTCGAGGGTCCTGGCATAAGGACATGGCTCATTGCCACAAGGCTCCGCCTCTACTGCGTGGCGGATGACCAGCGCCGGAACGGGCCGCGCATACTATGGTCTATCTCGCGTTCAAGGCTCTTTGAGGAGAAGAAATTTTCTCTTGAGGTTCACGTCCATAGAGAAGACGGCGGGGATAGAGTTGACATTGGTTACAGAAAGTCCTGCGCCTTCAGCCCGGAACTCTTCGCCTCCACGGGGCTTAAAGAGAGGATAGAGGCCCTTGTAAGAGAGAAGATGGGCTGACAAGGGGACCGGAGCTAAGATTACTCCACTTATGCGCAGGCGGCCCATAAAAGTTGAGAGGGAAAGACTTAAGTACCTTTGCGCACTTATGCCCTGAGCCCCGCCGCGGTGGGGATCAGGGCTTGTGTCTCAGGAGTTTTTGTCTTTATTCTCCGGCGGAAGTCCGGGGCACGGGACTCAGAGCACACCCACGTCAAGGTACGCCCGCGCTATCTTCTCAATCGCAATCACAAAGGCCGCGGTGCGGTAATCGCCAAGCCCCCTCTTCTTTTTTTCCACCCGTATCTGATCATAGGCAAGACGCATGGTGTCGTCAAGGCCGGAGCGTACGAGGCTAAGTTCATCGGGTCCGCTCGTGAGGTCTCTCATGATCTGGTCCGACACCTTTACTCCGCTTATCTTCTCAAGGGCCTCTATGATGTGCCTGCCCCTGCTCTCCTCGAACCTCTTCTCCATTCTGCCAAAACGTATGTGCGAGAGGTTCCTTACCCACTCGAAGTATGATACAACGACGCCGCCCGCGTTTACATAGGCATCTGGAAGCACAGTGACGCCGCGCTCATTTAATATCTCATCAGCCTCGAAGGTGGTGGGACCATTGGCGGCCTCCACAACGAGCCTTGCCTTTACGCCCCTGGCGTTGCCCCTGTGAAGCACGCTTTCAAGGGCCGCTGGGAGGAGTATATCGCAGTCCATCTCAAGAACAGATGCCCCGTCCTCGACAAACGACACCCCTGGAAATCCCTTTACGCCGCCCTTTTCAATAAGAAACTTCTTTACCTCCTCGACGTTGAGGCCATCTTCATTAACAATGGCCCCGTCGCGCTCGATTATGGCTGTAATGGTGGCCCCGTCTTCCTCGGAGATGAACTTTCCGGCGTGATAGCCTACGTTTCCAAGGCCCTGGAGGACAACGCGCTTTCCACCGAGCCCGGGTGTAAGCCCGGCGGCCCGTACGTCGTCTTCGTGGCGGAAGAATTCTCTCATTACATACTGCACGCCGCGCCCAGTGGCCTCGACCCTGCCCCGCACACCGCCAAAGTGCACGGGTTTACCCGTTACGCAGGCAATGTAGTTTATGTCGTCAGGGTGAAGGTGCTTGTAGGTATCGAGTATCCAGGACATCTCACGCTGGCCCGTGCCCATGTCCGGGGCCGGGACGTTTGTCGAGGGGCTGAGAAAACCGCGCGTGGCAAGTTCCCGCGTGTAACGCCGCGTAATCATCCTCAACTCATCTCGCGTGTACTTCGAGGGGTCTATGCAGAGCCCGCCCTTGGAGCCTCCAAAGGGCACATCCACAATGGCGCACTTGTATGACATGAGGGCCGCCAGGGCCTTTATCTCGTCCTGGTTAACGGTGGTGGCGTAACGTATGCCGCCCTTGGAGGGAAGCCTGTGTATGCTGTGCAGGGCACGCCAGCCCTGAAATACCTCTATCTTCCCCTTTATCTCCACCGGGAAACTGAGCTCCAGCACGGCATTACAGCCCTTTATGGCAGAGGCGAGCCCGCTCTCAAGACCAAGGACCTCAATGGCTCTACCTGCCATCAGGTCTACACTATCGCAAAAAGTCAGTCCATTTCCAGCCACTCTATCTATCTCCTTTTGGTTACGACGTTCACAGTTAAGCATTCGGAAGAAAAAATAATAACTTTAATTTACCCCTTATCATGCCCCTGCGCTCAAAAAAAAAGGCGGCATCACTGCCGCCCCATTAGCCTGAACCAGAGTCTTGATGTGTCCCTGAATATCTCGGCCTCGTCGGCGTCAATGACGCGCCAGCCCCCGCGCTCCACCTCTCCGGCAAGCTGACCCGGCGCCCAGCCCGCGTACCCGCCATAGGCCCGCACGGCGCTTATATCACCTGATTGTGCGTTAAAAAACTCCCTGAACAAATTTACATCCCAGCCCATGTAGAGGTTCCCACGAACGCGCATGGCCCCCTCTATGGGTTCCTTCGAGAGGGCCAGGAGTATAAGTTTTGTCCTCTCCACGGGTCCGCCCAGAAAGAGTTTAATCGGGCTATCCTTTAGCCAATCGATGTGCGGCAGGGCATCTGATAACATTATCTCCGTGGGGCGGTTTACAATAACTCCAAGGGCCCCCTGAAGGTTATACTTCAGTAGATATATGACGGTGCCGGAAAAATTCGGGTCTCTCATAAACCCGCGGGCAACGAGAAACTTTCCCGGAGCGAGGGTCTCCGATGACTTGCCGCGGGGCTCAATGGCCGTCCCTCCCGACGAGATACTCGCCCTGACAACACGGCCCGAGGCAGGCCCCGCGAAGAGGGCAAATAATAGTGCGAGGACAAGGACCATGAAACCCATGGGAAAAATGGGGGCCATGGAATCTTGAAAAGGTCTTTTCTTTTCCTTGCTCATAACACCAACTTCCCCTTCCCGCCTCCTCTTGGCAGGGACGGCCCCGACAAAGACCGCGCGTAAAAAAAACCTCTCTAATGAGAGGTTTTAGCATAGAAGTGGTGCTTTTTTCGAGGAAAAAAAGTTCATCCGGCCCTGGCTTCTTCACCCTTGCCCTCCCAGTGGACACGGGCAAGCGTTATAATAGGGTCGAGACGGTGATAATTATTAAGCATCTCGAGTATCTCTGATGTAATTATAGTTCCCTCTGTAAGGAGCAGTCTGCCCCTTGATGTGACGAACTTCTCGGCAAGCCTCATGCCCTCTTCGAGCTCCCATACGTGGAGCGTCCTTGTCATCTCCTCTTCAAAGCGGTCCTCCTCGAGGGATATGAACTCGGCCACGACGAGGGGGTCAAGGATTGTTGAAGTCATACGCTTCAGTTCCTCAAGGGCCTCTTTGTGAAGAGCCGGGGACTTCTTCCTCTTACGGGCGCTGTCATAGGCCTTGCATACGGCGAGTATCCTCGCGCCTATGTGAATTTCCTCTCCCCTGAGGCCATCGGGGTGTCCAAGACCGTCAAAGCGTTCCATGTGCCCCCGTATGACAACCCCCGCCTGCTTGAGCATCTCAATGGAAGAGAGCAGGCCCTGACCTATCTGCGGGTATCCATAGAGCATCTTTCTATCGAGATCATTCCTCTCACTCTCATCTTTATCGAGAACATCCCTTGGTATGGCGATGAGCCCTATGTTATGGAGGTAGGCCGACGCCACGACGAGGTCAAAGTCATTGCCCTTGATCCCCATCTTAGAGGCAAGTCTCCGCACAAGGCGGGCAACCCTCTTGCTGTGCCCTCCTATGGAGGGATCGAAGAGTTCCATAATATCGCCGAAGATCCTGATAAATGAGTAAAAGTTCTCGCGCTGGCCCCTTGTCTTTTCCTCAACCTTTATCTCGAGGTTCTGGCTGTGCTCCACAAGGTCCACTATGGACAACAACTCCCTGTATCTCTCTTCCTGTATTCCCATGGCCGTACTAAAGGCGTCTACAAACCGTCCCTCAAGCACCGCGGGAATTATCTCCTTATCGCGTGTTTTTCTGAATGCCTCCCATATCTCCCTTGCCTCGGAGACCGACGGGAGAAGACTCTTGTGGACAGAGCCGGCGCCGGAGAGAAGACGGCTGAACTCTTCGTCAATAATCGCGCCAAGGCGGGCAAGAACCGCGCGAGACTTCTCCATCTCCCCGGGCTTTCGCTCAAGGATAATCTTGAGAAGCGCCCCCCTCACGTCCTTAAGGGCTACGCGCAACTCATTAAGGTCAAGGTACTTCATGTGATACCCCTCTTACTCAAGACGTATTGAGAAGATACTCCCTGCGTTCTATCTTCATATCGACAAAAAAAACACTATCTTGAATAAGTTCCCTGAGGGGGGGGACAAAAAAGAGCGCCGGCCCAGAGGGGCCGGCGCTCTTACTGATGGCAAAATTGAGAAAGATAATTCCTCAGCAGTCGTAGTACATGAAGAACTCATGGGGCGTTGGACGGAGCCTTACAGCGTCCACCTCGTTAGTCCTCTTGTACTCTATCCAGGTGTCGATAACGTCCTGAGTGAAGACATCTCCCTTCAGGAGGAACTCGTGGTCCGCCTCAAGGGCGTCGAGGGCCTCGGAGAGCGAGCCCGCGGCGGATGGTATGTCTTTCAGTTCCTCGGGGCTGAGGCCATAAATGTCCTTGTCCATGGGGTCACCGGGGTCTATCTTGTTCTGTATGCCATCGAGCCCGGCCATGAGAAGGGCCGCGAAGGCAAGGTAACCATTGCAGGATGGGTCCGGGAAGCGGGCCTCTATCCTCTTTGCCTTTGGCGAGGCCGAGTACATGGGTATACGCACCGCGGCGGAACGGTTACGCCCGGAGTATGCAAGGTTAATTGGGGCCTCAAAGCCAGGGACAAGCCTCTTGTAGGAGTTTGTCGAGGGGTTGCAGATGGCATTAAGGGCCCGTGCGTGCTTCAGGACGCCGCCTATGTAGTACATGGCCACCTCGCTCATGCCGCCGTAGCCGTCGCCCGCAAAAAGCGGCTTGCCGTCCTTCCAGATGGACTGGTGCGTGTGCATTCCCGTGCCGTTATCGCCGAATACGGGTTTTGGCATGAAGGTCACGGTCTTGCCCCACCTGCGCGCAACGTTCTTTATGATGTACTTGTACCACATGAGTTTATCGGCCATCTTGAGGAGCGTGTCAAAGCGCATGTCAATCTCGGCCTGGCCAGCGGTTGCGACCTCGTGGTGGTGGCACTCAATATCAATGCCCACCTGCTCCATTACAAGGCACATCTCGGTGCGAAGATCCTGAAAACTGTCTGTGGGAGGCACGGGGAAGTACCCTTCCTTATGCCTTGGCTTGTAGCCGAGGTTGGGGCACTCTTCCCTGCCCGTGTTCCAGATACCCTCTGCGGAGTCAAGGGCATAGAAACTGTTGTCCGGTCCCTCGCCAAACCTTATATCATCGAATATGAAGAACTCGGGCTCCGGGCCTATGTACGCTGAGTCCCCTATGCCCGTTGACTTGAGGTAGGCCTCGGCCTTCTTGGCGATGGCCCTTGGGTCACGGGTATAACCCTCTTTTGTAATGGGGTCCATGATGTCGCAGATAAGGCTCAGCGTCGGCGTCTCGTTAAAGGGGTCCATGATGGCCGTGGTGGGGTCAGGCACAACGAGCATGTCAGAGGCGTGAATAGGCTGCCAGCCCCTTATGCTTGAACCATCGAAACCGAGTCCATCCTCGAAGATACCCTCGTTGAGTTCGCAAATGGGTACAGTAAAGTGCTGCCACGTGCCGATAAAGTCCATGAACTTGATGTCAACCATCTTCGTGCCTTTTTCCTTTGCAAAGGCCACTACCTCCTTGGGTGTCATTACTTCCTCCTTGAGTTGTTTTTTTTATAATACTATTAACAAAAACAGGCCCTTAAAGCACTTAAGGGACAGGGCTGCATTAGAGGGCCTCTGGGCCCGTCTCCCCTGTCCTGATCCTCACGACATCCTCCACGGGGATGACGAAAATCTTGCCGTCACCTATCCTGCCCGTGCCAGCGGCCTTTGTTATGCTCTCCACAACGCGGGCGGCCATGTCGTCGCTCACAACTATCTCCATCTTTATCTTGGGGAGAAAGTCAACGACATACTCCGTGCCCCTGTAGAGCTCGGTATGTCCTTTCTGCCTCCCAAAGCCCTTCACCTCAGAGACAGTAAGCCCCTGTATGCCCATTTCATTAAGGGCCTCCTTGACCTCATCAAGCTTGAAGGGTTTGATGATTGCCTCTATCTTTTTCATAAAAAGAGACCTCCTCGAATCACGGTTTAAGTATTGATGTGAGAAAACAATTTACAACAGCTCGGCGATTATTACAACCATTTTCAGGACTTGGACCTTAATAATTTTGCAATTTCCGTGCCTCTTGCAAACGACCTGTTTTTCCTCTCTTTTAAGATAGACCAGGGCGGGAAAACGCCCTAAAAATACTCAGAACCAGCGCACATGTGCACTTTTTTTCATCATCATGCAATGGATACAGGGTCCACCTCAATGAGGAAGCGCACCGCCCCCGCGCCGGGCCTTTTGTGAAAGGCCCTTGAAAGTTGCGTGACAAAACCATGGAGCCTTGCAGGCGTCTTCCCCTTGACGAGCATCTGGAACCTGTACGCCCCTCTCACCTTCGCCACAAGGGCAGGAGCCGGGCCAAGGCAGGTTATCTCTCCCCTGAAGGCGGGAAGTATCCTTGCGGCCTCCCTTCCAAGGGCCTCGGCGGCCTTAAGCGCGGCCCTCTCGTCGGAACCCTCGAGCCTCAGCACAGCAAGGCGTGAAAAGGGCGGATACTTTAGTTCTTCTCTTGCCCCTATCTCCTCAGCGTAAAAACCCTCGTAATCATGCTCAGCGGCCCTTGTAAGGGCATAGTGCGCGGGGTTAAGGGTCTGTATGACCACCCTTCCGGGCCTATCGCCCCGTCCGGCCCGGCCCGCGGCCTGCGTGACAAGTTGAAAGGTCCTCTCAGGAGAGCGGAAATCAGGGATATTAAGAGACGTATCGCCTGAGATTACGCCAACAAGGGTAATACCCGGGTAGTGGTGGCCCTTTGAGACCATCTGCGTACCAATGAGCACGTCAGCCTCGCCGCTCTCCATGGCGTCCATCATGGAGCGGACGGCCCCGCGTCTTCGCGCCGTGTCGCTGTCCATGCGGATGACCTTTTTGTCGGGGAAGAGACTCTTTACCTCTTCTTCCACCCTCTCCGTGCCTGTGCCTGGGTCCCGTAGATGGGTACCCCCACACCTGGGACAGACCTCAGGCGCTGTAACGCCATAGTCGCAGTAATGACACCTTAGCCTCGCGGCCCTCTTATGAAAGGTAAGGGTTACGCTACAGTTCCGGCACGTAAAGGCATGGCCGCAGTCCCTGCAGACAAGGCACCCTGAAAAACCGCGCCTGTTAAGAAACAAGAGGGCCTGGTTATTGGCCCTGAAGGTCTCTTCAAGGAGTTCCCTGAGCCGTTCGGAAATAATGGCCCCGCCAGTGCCCCTCATGTCCACTATCTCCACCTCCGGGAGAGCCCTGTCCTCTACCCTCTTTTCAAGGCGCATTAGAGAGAGCCTCCCTGCCCGGGCGTTATAAAAGGACTCAACCGAGGGAGTTGCCGAACCAAGGACAACGGGTATCTCTCGTACCTTTCCGAGCATCAAGGCCGCGTCCCTGCCGTTATAGCGCACGCCGTCCTCCTGCTTGTACGAGGGGTCGTGCTCCTCATCGACAATAATCAGAGAGAGGTCTCTAATAGGCGCGAATAGGGCCGAGCGCGCCCCGACTATGACGCGCGCCTCGCCCCGGTGAATGCGTCCCCACTGGCCGCGCCTCGCCGAGGGCGTAAGGCCGCTGTGATACACGGCGACAAGTGGGCCGAACCTGTCCTTCAGGTACTCGGCGGCCCAGGACGTAAGGGCGATTTCAGGCACCAGCATGAGAGCCGAGCCGCCTCCGCGAACCACCCTCTCCATAAGTTCAAGATACACAAGGGTCTTGCCGCTTCCCGTAACGCCGTAAAGGAGAAATGGCGAGAAGGACTTCTTCCCGAGGGCCTTTAGAACTTCGCCTATGGCCGCCTCCTGCTCTTTATTCGGCCTGTGGGCCGCGCCCCGGGGCGTTACCGCCTCCATGGGGTCGGCGTGAGAGGGCCGCTCATCAATCTCCACGAGCCCGCGCCCGGCAAGTTTCCTTAGAGTAGCGGAGACATTATTACCAAGGTCTTTCTTCATCTCCCCTAATGGCGTCCCGCCGCGGGACAGAAGATACTCATATACCCGCTTCTGCGCCGGGGTGCGTCCATCGGGAGGCGTAATCACCTCGTCTTTTCCCTCTCTTACAGGAGAGATAATCTTCTCGGTCCTGCCCCTGCCGCCAGAGAGACACTGGTCCTCCTCAAGAAGCCCCGCCTGCACCAGACGCGATAGAGCGCTGTACACGGCCCTTCCCTTGAACCTTCGAAGGAGCGCCGAAAGAGCCGCACTTCCGCCGGACTCACCTATAAAGCCCAGGACCTCGCCTGCAAGACCCCCTGGAAGGTCCGGCCCACACGCCTCGTCAAATATTAATCTGAAAATCCTCTTTCCACGCACATCAGAGCCGGGGGGATGGATGAGCGAGAGGACCTGCCCCAGAGGCACCATGTAATAGGACGACAAGAACCTGAAAAAACTCATCCCCTGCCCGTCAAAAAGAGGCTCAACGTCAAGTACGTCAAGAATGTCTCTCACCTTCTCAAGGTCTGTGGCATGGGCAAGGCCAGTGACATAACCAGTAAGGACACGCCTGCCAAAGGGCACGAGCACACGCTTGCCTACGGCCACATCCCCTGCAAGCGCAGAGGGAACACCATAGGTGAAGGACTTGTCAACTGCCACGGAAAGAGAGACATCAACAAAAGACATGAGATACCCTTGAGAAAAGAAGAAAAAAATCCCCAACTTTCTTTTAGACAAAAGAAAGTTTTTTGATTATCGCCTATAGCCCCTTGCTCTTATGAAATCTTTGCCGTCATAGGCGCAATCTTCACAAAAGCGGCTACGTCAAAGAAAACCAACACTCCAATGGCCGTAGTATTGTGGCGGGCACTGCCCACCAAAAAAAGAGGGAGAGAGAGAAAAAAAAAGAACGAAAGAAAGAGAATTTCTTACTTTCTTTTAGAAAAAAGAAAGTTTTTTGATTATCGCCTATAGCCCCTTGCTCTTATGAAATCCTTGCCGTCATAGGCGCAATCTTCACAAAAGCGGCTACGTCAAAGAAAACCAATAATCCAATGGTCATAGTACTGTAGGGTGGGCACTGCCCACCATTAAATCTCTTTTGGCGGGCACAGCCCGCCCTACAAATTACAAGGTTGGGTAGAGCTCCAGCGAGACCCATCAAAAAAAAAGACGTTAACCGAGCCCTACAGAGAAAAAGGCACATTAAAAAAAACAGGCCCCTAATCCTCGACCCACTCGCTACGGGCGTCAAAGTCGGCATGAGACTGGTCCTGGTCCTCAAAACGGGTGTACTGCTTTCTGAAGGTAAGATGAACCGTGTCCGTTGGGCCGTTACGTTGCTTGGCGACGATTATCTCGGCATCAAAACGCTTGCCGCAGGAGCAATACTCCTTGGGGCAGTCGCAGGGCCTGTAGACAGATTCGCGATAGACAAACATCACAACATCGGCGTCCTGCTCAATGGCGCCTGATTCACGAAGGTCCGAGAGCATGGGCCTGTTGCCCTCACGCCTCTCAGTCATGCGCGATAACTGCGAGAGGGCCACCACGGGGATGTGAAGTTCCTTGGCCATGGCCTTGAGAGAGCGTGATATATCGGAAATCTCCTGCTCACGGCTGTCATTACTCCGTCTTCCGCGCATAAGTTGAAGGTAATCCACTATGACCATCTTTAGGCCGAACTCTGACTTCCATCTCCTGGCCTTGGCCCTCATCTCAAGGACGCTCTGCGCCGGTGTGTCGTCAATAAAGACAGGGGCCTCGTACAGAGAGCCCACGGCGGTTGTAAGGCGCGGCCAGTCCTCTTCTTTCAGAAAACCGCTCCTCAGTTTGCCAAGGTCCACATGAGACCTCGAGGATAGCATCCTCTGGACTAACTGCTCCTTGCTCATCTCAAGAGAAAAGACGGCTACAGGAATCTTGTGGTCAAGGGCCGCCTTCTCGGCGATGTTCAGCGCAAAGGAGGTCTTTCCCATGCTGGGCCTTCCGGCTATGATGATGAGGTCAGAGTCCTGAAGCCCGGCAGTGACCTTGTCAAGGTCCTTAAAACCCGTTGGGACGCCCGTAATGGTGGTCTTCTTTGCGTAGAGTTTCTCTATGTTCTCAAAGGTGTCCTTTATTATGTCCTTCAATGCAAAGAAGGTCTTCTTCGCCCTGTTCTGGGTCACCTCGAATATCTTCTGCTCCGCGGCATCTATGTACTCCTCCACAGAGTCAATTGCCTCGTAGCCCCGGGCCGAAATAGCTGAGGTCACGGAGATCATGCGCCGAAGCAGGGCCTTTTCCTTTACTATCTTGGCGTAATAGGAGATATTGGATGCCGTGGGAGTGGCCTCGGCAAGAACGCCGATGTAGGAAATGCCGCCCACAGGGCCGAGAATGGAAGTATCCTTGAAGAGGTCGGCCACGGTGACAACGTCCACGGGGATATTCTTCTCAAAGAGCCCCACCATGCCCTTGAAGAGCTCGGCGTGGACCTTGTGATAAAAATCAGACCCATCGGCGCTGAGAATATCAAGGATGCGCGCAATGGAGTCCTTCTCAATGAGGATGCTCCCGAGAACTGACTGCTCGGCCTCGATGTTGTGCGGAGGAGTCTTGTATATCTGCTCTTTAGAAGTATTTACGGCCATGACAGAGTACACACAATAAGGGATGAGGGGAAAAAAGAGGAAAAAAACGGTATAGAAATTTCCTTACTTTCTTTTAAAAAAGAAAGTAAGACAAAGAAAACTGATTCCAGGGGCCGAAGGCCCCTGGAAAGACCGGCTGATTTCCGGCAAGAAAGGAGGCCGCGTAAGACGCAGAAGACAATGGCCGCCTTACTCCTTTACTACCTCAATGGTAATGGCGGCCTTTACTCCTCCATAGAAACTCACCTCGACCTCGTGCTCGCCGAGTTTCTTTATGGGTTCGGCTATGACGATGTCTTTTTTCTCAATGGAATCAAAGCCCTTCGCCTTAAGGCCCTTTTCAATGTCAGCCGCGGTCACGGAGCCGAAGATCTTCTCTTCCTCGTCCTCGGCGGTCTTTCTCTCGAAACTGAGCTTTACGCCGCTGAGGCTTTCAGCGAGTTTTTCGGCGGCAGACCTTTTATCAGCCTCTTTTTTGAGATATGCCTCTTTCTCGGCATTGAACTGGCGGACATTGCCCGGCGTCGCGGCAATGGCAAGTCCTCTTGGAATGAGGTAATTTCTCGCATAACCCCGGGCCACCTTCAAGGTGTCGCCAAAACTACCGAGATTCTCTATATCTCTTTTCAGTATGACTTCCATCTTGGACCTCTTTTCTCAAGGAATCTTTATTATGGAACCTCTGAACAACCTGTCCCTTAATTACCAGTACATAACACAATCCTCTGTGCCGCGAGAATGTCCGTATAAGTCAGACATTTCCAGTTTATTACTGAAAATTAAGCGACGTAAAGGGCAGGAGAGCAAGTACCCTTGCCCGTTTGATGGCCAGGCAGACCTTTCTCTGGTGCTTGGCGCATGTGCCTGTAATCCTTCGCGGCATTATCTTGCCGCGCTCTGTTATATAGGGCTTGAGGGCGCGGGCGTCCTTGTAGTCAATCTTTACTTCCTTTTCCTTGCAGAAGTGACAGAACTTCTTTCTGTAAAAGAACTTTCTCTGCGGGCCTCTGCGCTGGCCTCCCGTGGGACGCCTCCTCGTATTATTCTGTTGCATCAGTGGGGCCCTCCTCTGTCTTTTCTTCCTTTACTTCCGTCTCCGCCGTAGATGGCGCGGCCTCTGCCGGAGCCTCTGCGGTGGTTTCTTCTGTGGGTGCGGGCGCGGCGGGGGCCTCTGTAGCGGCCTCTTCCGCAGATGTCGCCTCTACCACTGGCTCGGCCACGGGCTCTACCACTGGCTCGACGTATTCTTCGTCAAGGCGTACGGTCTGATACCTCACTACGTCCTCGTTATACTTGAATATCTTCTCCATCTCGGTAACAGCTGTAGGCGTGGCGTTAAAGTCAAGAAGGGTATAAAATCCCTCGTTCTTTTTCTGAATGGGGTAGGCGAAACGCCTTACGCCCCACTCGTCCACCTTGTTGATGTGCCCCTTGCCACTCTCAATGGCCTTCAGTGCCCTTTCCTGTATCTCCTTGATACCGGGAACACCCAAGTCCGCCCTGACTATCCAGATAGTCTCGTAACGCCTTTCCATCTTCTCTTTTCTCCTTATGGTTCCCCGCCTCAAGTCGCGGGTTTGTCCCCCCTCATTGGAAGGACAAGGATTATTACGTTAATACCGTCCCATGGCATTAACGCTCTCTCTGATAAGTAAGAAAACATACTACAATTTCGTATCAAAGGCAAGGGTTTTTTACGGCCAGAGAGGGGCATTTTGATATGGGTATGGAGGCTCTGCCAGCCTTGAGGGCCTATCTTATGCCGGCCTTACGGCAAGGCCGCGTTTTTCGAGGTATTTCTTGGTTTCTGCTATGGTGTAGACGCCAAAGTGGAATATGGAGGCCGCAAGGGCCGCGTCTGCTCCTCCCCTGTCGAGTGCCTCAAAGATATGTTCGAGGGTTCCGGCTCCTCCAGAGGCTATTACGGGTATGGTCACGGCAGAGGCCACGGCTGATGTGAGGGCTATGTCATAGCCGTCCTTTGTGCCGTCGCGGTCCATGCTCGTAAGGAGTATCTCACCGGCGCCAAGGCGCGCGGCCTCGACGGCCCACTGTACGGCGTCAAGGCCCCGGGGCTTTCGGCCTCCGTGGGTGTAGACCTCCCAGCCGGGCGTTCCGTCAGTGCAATGTTTGGCGTCTATGGCAACGACTATGCACTGGGAACCGAAGCGCTCTGCGGCCTCTTTTACGAGTTCGGGGTTCTCGACGGCACTGGTATTTATGGAGACCTTGTCCGTGCCGGCATGGAGGAGGTCACGAATATCATCGAGCGTGCTTATTCCTCCGCCCACGGTAAGGGGCATGAAGACCTCGGCGGCGGTGCGCTCGACTACGTCGATGATGGTCTTACGGCCCTCGTGCGAGGCCGTGATGTCGAGAAAGACGAGTTCATCGGCGCCCTGCTCTTCGTAAGCGCGCGCGGCCTCGACAGGGTCGCCCGCGTCTATGAGGTCCACGAAACTTACGCCCTTTACGACGCGCCCGCCCTTTACGTCAAGACAGGGGATTATTCTCTTTGTAAGCATGTTATGTTTTTTTTCAATCTTATGTATTTGTTGGGTTTCGCTTACGCTCTACCTGTCTTGGTTGACATGTTCCGCTCTTTCCCACCCATCATCAGAACCCAGCGGCCCGCAGGGCCGCCGAATGGTTTTCTTTGCTCCGCTTTCTTTTTTCAAAAAGAAAGTGGAATCTTTCAATATGCGGGCAAAGCCCACTTCTTGCTCTTTTGTCTTTTTCTTCTGGTGGGCGAAGCCCACCCCCTCCCGCTTCTTCTTTTTTCTTCTTTTGGCGGGCGAAGCCCGCCCCTACCCTTCTATTTTTCTTTCCTCTTCTTACAGTCCTTTTGTAAGGGCGATGGCCTCTTCGAGTTTTACGTCTCCTGTATAGAGGGCCTTACCGACTATTATGCCCTCGATGTTCTTGCCCTTGAAGGCTCGTATGTCTTCCATGGACGAGACCCCGCCGGAGGCGACAACGGGTATGTTCACGGCATCGGCGAGTTCGCATGTAGCCTTTACGTTTGGTCCCTTGAGGGCGCCGTCTCTTGAGATATCGGTATAGATGATGGCGGCCACACCTGCGCCTTCGAGTTCGCGGGCAAAGTCCACTGCGCGCGTCTCTGTGACGTCCACCCAGCCCTTGAGGGCAACGAGTCCGTTTTTCGCGTCTATGCCAACGGCCACGCGTCCGGGATGAGCGGCGGCAAGGGAGCGGAGGAAGTCCGGGTCTTTATATGCAGAGGTGCCGAGGATTACGCGGCGGACTCCGGGTATGGCAAGGTAGGCCTCGGCGGTCTCTGTGTCTCGAATTCCGCCGCCTATTTCGACTGAAGCGCCTGTTTCGTCTATGATGCGGCGGATAAGGCTGATATGCACGGCCCGGCCCTCGAGGGCTCCATCGAGGTCCACGAGGTGTATGAGCTGGGCCCCGGCGCGGGACCATAGGAGGGCCGCGTCCACGGGGTCGGCGTAGTACTCTGTTACGGCGTCAAATCGGCCCTCGAGGAGGCGGACGCATTTTCCGTCTTTTATGTCTACGGCAGGGATGATAATCATTATAAGGTAATCTTTCTTATTACTTGATTTTAGTAAAGTTTTCTATAATCTTTAGTCCAAGTTTCTGGCTCTTTTCAGGATGAAACTGCGTTGCCATGACGTTGTCCTTTTCTATGGCCGAGGTAAACCTGAGACCATAGGTCGTGGTGGTGAGGTTCACGTCGCCGGGGTCATTTGGCCGGGCGTAGTAGGAGTGCACGAAGTAAAAGTAGGAACCCTCGGGTATATCTTTCAGTAGGAGCGAGTCTTTCTCTATTCTTATGTCGTTCCAGCCCATGTGCGGTATCTTGAGGCTCATACCCGAGGGCCCTGCCATGTGTTCGTCAAAGCGCACCACCTGGCCCTTCAGGACGCCAAGGCCCTTATGGAGACCGAACTCAAGGCCTTCCTCGAAGAGGAGTTGGAGGCCAAGGCAGATACCGAGAAAGGGCTTTCCTGACTCAATGGCCCTGAGCACGGACTCTATGAGGCCGAAGCGGTTCAGGTTGGCCATGCAGTCGCGAAAGGCCCCTACACCGGGAAGGACCACGTGGCCCGCGTCTCGAATGACAAGGGGGTCGCGTGTAACGGCCACCTCGGCCCCAACACGCCTGAAGGCGTTGGCAACGCTCCGGAGGTTGCCCATGTCATAGTCGATAATGGCTATCAAGTTATAACCTTCCCTTTGTGGAGAGGGCCCCGGTAATTCTCTCGTCCCGGAGGACAGCGCCCTTGATGGCGCGGCCAAGGGCCTTGAAGACGCACTCGACAGAGTGGTGTATGTCTCTGCCATAGTGTAGCGTAACATGGAGGTCGGCGCCAGAGGCATTGGCAAGGGCGGTGAGGAACTCCTGGAGGAGTCCCATGTCAAAGGCCTCTTTAATGGAGCCGTCCCCGGAGCGGGCAATTACCGCGCCCGTGACACTCATGGCCTCATCGGTGGCGTTGAACTTGAAATAAGGCCTGCCGCAGAGGTCTATTACCACTGTGGAGAGCGAATCCATCATGGGCACGCTCGCGTGGGCGCACCTGGTGATGCCGGCCTTGTCGCCAAGGGCCTTTTTAAGGGCCTCGCCAAGGACAATGCCCGTATCCTCCACGGTGTGATGGAGGTCCACGTCCACGTCGCCCATGGCCTTGATGTTGAGGTCAAGGAGTCCGTGGCGGGCCATGTTGGTGAGCATATGTGTGAAGAATGGAATGGGCGTCGTAATATCCGCTCTGCCAGTGCCGTCAAGGTTGAGGCCGAGGGTAATCTCCGTCTCCGTGGTCTTTCTCTTTACCTCTGCGGTTCGTTCCATGGTCGTCTCCGGGCTTTACTTTTTTGGGGCCAGTCTGGGTCAGAGCCTCTTTTTTACGCTTGCCGCGTGGGCAGTAAGTCCCTCAAGGGTGGCGAACCTCTTGATGTCACGGCCAAGGGCCTTCAAGCCTTTTTCTGAAAACCCTATAATGCTTGTCCGTTTCTGAAAATCATACACGCCAAGGGGCGATGAGAAACGCGCCGTGCCCCCTGTTGGGAGGGTGTGATTGGGACCGGCCATGTAGTCTCCCGTGGACTCCGGGGTAAGAGGGCCGAGGAAGACGGCCCCGGCGTTACGGACGCCTTCGAGGGCCTTCATGGGGTCACGGACAAATAGTTCAAGGTGTTCCGGCGCAATTCTGTTTGATATTTCAAGGGCTTCCCCGATATTTTCAACAACCACGATGAGGCCGTAGGATGAGACAGACCTCTCGGCCACCTTGCGCCGCAGGGCGGGTCTCAGCCTGGCGAGCTGTGCACTGACTTCTTTTTTTACGGCAAGGGCTGTCTTCCTTGATGTGGTAAGGAGGATGCTCGAAGCGAGTTCGTCGTGCTCGGCCTGGCTTAGCAGGTCAGCGGCAAGCCATGCAGGGTCTCCGGCGCCGTCGTTTATGATGAGGATTTCGCTGGGGCCGGCTATCATGTCAATGTCCACGGTGCCGTAGACAAGGCGCTTTGCCGTGGCTACAAAGATATTTCCCGGCCCTGTAATCTTATCCACCCGTGGGACGCTCTTTGTGCCATATGCCGCGGCGCCTATGGCCTGGGCCCCGCCAATGGCGTAGACGCGATCAACGCCTGCTACCTCGGCGGCGGCAAGGACATAGGGGTTGACGCCGTCCTTTCCCGGCGGGGTGGTCATTATGATTTCCCCTACCCCGGCAGTACGGGCGGGAATGGCGTTCATGAGCACGGTGGAGGGGTAACTGGCCTTTCCACCGGGCACGTATATGGCGACGCGGTCAAGGGGCGTAACGCGCGCTCCAAGGGTATTACCGAGCTCGTCCTCGTAAAGGAGGGGCTCTACGCTCTGGCGGGCATGGTAGTCCTGTATGCGGTCCGCGGCGCGCCTTAGAATCTCAAGGTCTTTACCTGGAATGGCCTTTAGGGCTTCTTTACGGGCTTGGCGGCTTACAAGGCCTCCCCGCTTAAGTACCACTCCGTCAAAACGAAGGGTATACTCCTTTACGGCCATATCGCCGCGGGCGCGAACGCCGGCGAGAATCTCCTTTACAATTGTCTCCACAGCGCTTGTGTCCTCTTCGCCCCTTGCGCATATGGCGCGAAGAAGGTCATCAAAGCCCCGGGTAGATGAGTCAATGATACGCATGAAAAAATACCTTTACTCTATAATGACTTATAAGAACTTAAAATAGCGGCGCCCCGCGCCCCTGAAAGAGTCTGAATCAGCGGGACTTACCCGTGTACATTTATTCCCCTGTCCCTGCTGCCTGTGCCTCCATCGCGGCGGAGAGCCTCTCAATGAGTTCCTTTATCCTCGCGGGCCGCGTCTTCAGGCTTGCCCTGTTGCATATGAGTTTTGACGATACCTGCATAATGTCTTCCACCTCCACGAGGCCGTTCTTCCTGAGGGTCTCGCCTGTCTCCACGAGGTCCACTATGCGTTCCGAGAGGCCAAGGAGCGGGGCGAGTTCAATGGAGCCGTAGAGTTTTATAATTTCCACCTCGATTCCCTTTGAGAGGAAGTGCCTCACAGTGATATTGGGATACTTTGTCGCCACCCTGATGCGTGTCCAGTTGGCGGGGTTGTCATTTTCCGATAGCGCGGCGGGCTCTGCCACCACCATTCTGCAGGCCCCTATGCCGAGGTCAAGGGGCTCGTAGAGGTCTCGTTCCTCTTCCATGAGCACGTCGCGGCCAGCGATGCCTATGTCGGCGGCGCCGTACTCAACGTATGTGGGCACGTCCTGGCTCCTGATGACCATGAACCTCAGGCCTTCGGCGGGGTTCTCGGCGATGAGGCGCCTGTCGTTGCGCATGATGGCGCTAAAGTCCACGCCCGCGGCCTTGAAGAGGCCTATGGCTGATTTCATGATGCGCCCCTTTGGGAGCGCTATTGTAAGCATGTCTTTTCCGGCCTTTCTGGCGGCCTTACTCGTCCTTATCATGAACCCTCACAATGTCCGCCCCAAGGGCGGCGAGTTTTTTTTCAAGTCCGTCATACCCCCTGTCAAGGTGGTAAATCCTTGATACTTCCGTGCGTCCCGCGGCCACAAGCCCGGCAAGGACAAGAGATGCGCTCGCGCGTAGATCCGTTGCCATGAGGGGCGCGCCGCTGAGCTGTGAGACTCCCCTGATGATGGCGCTCCTTCCGTCAATGGATATATCGGCGCCCATGCGGCGTAGTTCCCCGACGTGCATGAACCTGTTCTCAAAGACGGTCTCGCGTATTACACTGAGCCCTCGGGCCATGGTCATCATGGCCATGAACTGGGCCTGCATGTCCGTTGGAAAGCCTGGGTATGGCAAGGTCTTCACGTCAACGCTCTTTATGGGCCACTTTCCAAGGACGCGCACCCCTGAGTCTTCCTCTTCAATAGACGCGCCCGCCTCACGGAGTTTTACCACAAGGGCATCGAGATAGTCCAGCGGACAGTTCTTTATGAGGACATTTCCCTGTGTCATGGCCGCCCCTACCATAAATGTCCCGGCCTCTATTCTGTCTGGTATTACCTCTATTACGGCCGGGTGGAGTTCATCAACGCCCTCGATGACAATACGCTCCGTGCCGACGCCCGTGAGCCTGGCGCCCATTTTATTCAGGGCCCCGGCAAGGAAGACGACTTCAGGCTCGAGGGCCGCGTTCTCGATAATTGTCTCGCCGCGGGCATAGACAGCGGCAAGCATGAGGTTCTCCGTCCCAGTGACAGAGGGGAGTTCAAGGTATATCCTCTCGCCATGGAGCCCCTCCGGCGCCTCGGCCTTGATGTATCCATGCTCGATTTCAACGGTGGCGCCCATGCGCCTTAAGCCCTCGATGTGCAGGTTCACGGGACGGGCCCCAATAGCGCAGCCACCGGGAAGAGAGACCTTTGCGCGGCGGAACTTCCCGAGGAGAGGTCCAAGGACGAGTATGGAGGCCCGCATGGTCTTTACCATCTCATAGGGGGCCTCGGGGTCCTGTACCGCGGCGGTGCCTATGCCAAGAACTCCCCCCTCTTCGTCAAAGTCCACGCTTGCCCCTGTGTGGCGAAGGAGGCCGGCAAAGGTGCGGATGTCCCGGAGCGCCGGGACGTTTGTAATGGTGAGTTTTTTGTCGACAAGGAGGCCGCCGGCCATAAGGGGGAGCACGGCGTTCTTGGCGCCGGAAGTAGAGACCTCGCCGATGAGACGATTGCCGCCTGTAATTACGAGTCTATCCATTTTTTCAATATGCGGGCCGCATGGGGCCTCAGGGCGCTTATTGATTTTCCTTGACGCGCTTTCTTTCCTGCAAAGCGTGCCTATTATGCATTAAGTCCAAAAAGTCCAGAGGAAGACCGCCGCCCAGTCTTCTTGGTGGACAGTGCCCACCCTACCACTGCTATTTGTTGGGTTTCGCTGAGGCTCCACCCAACCTACGAAAGTAAACTTCCCACTCCCTTCGACAGGCTCAGGGCGAACGCCTGAAAAGCCTATAATATTGATAAAACCGTTCACCCTGAGCCTGTCGAAGGGTGGAGGGTTGTAAGGAACCTCTCCTTAATTTGCCCATGAATTAAGGAGAGGCGCCTCCGTGCGCCGCTGTAAATCTGGTGGAAGAATCTTTTTTTGGTGGGCAGCGCCACCATACTCTATTTGTTGGGTTTCGCTCCGCTCTACCCAACCTACGAAAGTAAACTTTTCACCTTCTTCTCATTGGTTTTCTTTGTCTTACTTTCTTTTTTCTAAAAGAAAGTAAGGAAATCTTTTTCTTTTTGGTGGGCGCAGCCCACCCTACTTCTTTCTCTTTTTGGCGGGCGAAGCCCGCCAAGACACCTTTCTTTCTTACCCTACCTTCTTTCTCAGGCCGTGGTCTTTTCGTCGCCTTTTAGGGCCAGTGTCTGGTAGTGTGCGTTAAGTGCGTCCATGAGTTCCGTAAGGTCGCCGTCCATGATGTCCGATAGTCTATAGAGTGTAAGGCCTATTCTATGGTCTGTGACGCGGTTTTGCGGGAAGTTATAGGTTCGTATCTTCTCGCTTCTATCTCCTGTGCCAACCTGCGATTTCCGCTCAAGGGCTATCTTCCTGTTATGTTCCTCAGTCTCCTTGTCAAGGATTCTCGCAAGGAGTATCTTCATGGCCTTCTGGCGGTTCTTGTGCTGACTTTTTTCGTCCTGGCAGACGACTACTGTGTTTGTAGGCAGATGGGTTATGCGCACAGCGGTCTCCACCTTGTTCACGTTCTGTCCGCCGTGGCCCCCGGCGCGGAAGGTATCCACGCGAAGGTCATCGGACTTTATGTCCACCTCCACTTCCTCGGCCTCTGGCAGGACTGCTACTGTGACGGTAGAGGTATGACGGCGGCCCTGGGCCTCAGTTTCTGGCACGCGCTGGACCCTGTGGACACCGGACTCGTACTTGAGGCGGGAGTAGGCCCCCCTGCCCTCGACAATGGCTATGACCTCCTTGAGACCATTCAGGCCCGTTGGGCTTGAAGAGAGGACATCCACCTTCCAGCCCACGCGCTCGGCGTAGCGCGAATACATCCTGAACATATCGGCAACAAATATGGCCGACTCGTCCCCTCCGGCGCCTGCCCTGATCTCGAGTATGACGTTTTTCTCGTCATTTGGGTCCACGGGCAGGAGCATGACCCTTATGGAGCGTATGAGGCCGTCCCTCTCCTCTTCAAGGGCAGGGAGTTCCTCGCGCGCCAGTTCCGAAAGGTCAACGTCCTTTCCCGTGAGGGCGCTGTTATACTCCTCTATCTCGCTGTCCACGGCCCGGAGTTTCCTGTAGGCCTCGACAAGATCCGTAAGGTGGGAGTGTTCAGTGGCGTACTTCTGGTAGAGTTCGCGGTTTGAGACCACCTCTTGAGAGGCGAGGAGCCCAGCGAGTTCGTCGTATCTCTTTGCTATTTCTTCAAGGCGTTTTCTGAATATCATAAACCTGGTAATTCCGTAAGGGTAACAACGCGGCCACAAAAAACAATGGACCCTGAACCAGTAATGGCAAGAAAGGCCGGGCCTCTCCCGTCACACATTAAAGTAACCGGCCAATAGGACAATCCCCCTGAGACAAAAAAACCCCGCTATGCGAGGCGCATGCCATTGGAAGAGCCGAAGAGAGAGCGCCCCGGCAGGGGGAGATTAAGGGACGAATACGCGTAGCCACCCAACATCTCTCGAGCCTTGTGACGAATATGCCTTAGACAAGGACCCTGCTCATTCAGAGGCCCCTGAACTTTGCCCTTATCTCAGCGGGCCTCGCGCAGGTCATCTCTCCCTCGCTGCATGGGCCGATTACACAGGCCGGCCCCGAGTCGCGGAAGATGAAAGGGGACTTCTCCTTTGCAAGCACGAGCATGGCCGTGGCCATCTCCCTTATCTCCCACTGCGCCCTCTCGCAACAGCGGAGCCTGAAGAAATGAAGTAACTCGCGGGCGTTCATGGTAAGTATAATCCTCGTGCAAGCGGCGTTTGGAAGGACAAAACGCGCGTCCTCTGCAGGCACGCCAGAGTCAACGAGGTCTTTATACAGGTTGAAGGCGCCGTCAATGGCAGAGGTAAAGCGCCGACGTTTTTCACTGTCACTGCCAATGCTCTCTGGGACCACGTATTCCGGGGCGCTGAACTTCACGTAACGCTGGCTCTGCTGTGAGTACGAAGCAAGGCGGTGACGCACGAGCTGATGAGAAGTGACACGTGAAATGCCGTCCACGCCAAAGGTAAAGGAGGCGTGCTCCAGGACAGAAAGATGCCCCATCTTGAGGATCCTGCCAAGAAACTTCTCAAGGGCCAGGCCCTTTACCTTTTCTTCCAGTTCCCCTATGGTGGAGTCTGAGTAACAGAGCCGGGCCGCCAGGGCAACCGTTCTCTCCGGTTCAGGCGTGAAGGCAAGGAGGGTCACTTTCAATGAGAGAGTCCTCCCCTTAAGCGCCCTTTTTCCTGTATCTCCTCATGAACTTCTCAACCTTACCGGCAGTATCCACGAGCTTCTGCGTGCCCGTGTAAAAGGGATGGCAGGAAGAACATATCTCCACGGAAATATTCTTCCGTGTCGAACGCGTCTTTATAGTGTTGCCGCATACGCAGTGGACATCCGTCAACTCATAAGCGGGGTGAATGCCATCTTTCATCTTGAACTCCTCCAGTTAAAAAGATAATAACCCCTCCACTTTCTTTTGGAAAAAAGAAAGTTTTTCAATAGGGCTGCGTTGTCCCTTCGCCTCAACCAGCGCAAGGGGCTATAAAAACGTCCTCCCATGAAGAGGGCAATTCAAAGAAAACCAATTGGGACAAACCGCCTGCCCCTTTAAATGCCCCCAAGGCCTCGGAAAACACGGAAAACAGGCGCAGGGGATAAAGAAAAGCCGCCTTTACGGAACGTTTAACGTCTAATATTAACAGGATTTACCTTTGGCATCAAGATTTTTTTAAGTTTCACGCCGATAACTATCCCTTAAAGTGGTTGATTTTTATAATCCAATAAGTTATAAGTCAATATTAAACTCATAACAATCCGGCTATGCCAATGAAAAGAGAAAAAGACGGGGAAAAGCCCGAAGACAGCCGCAGGATCAGCCAGCTCCAGACCTTTAGCGAGATTGGCAAGGCCGTTACTTCGTCGCTCGACCAGGAGGCTATTCTCAAGATAGTGATGGAGAAGATACGGCGTCTCCTGCACCCAGGCAACTGGTCCCTGCTCCTTGCCGATGAGGAAACCGGCGACTTGAAGTTCGAGATAGCCGTGGGCCGGGGTTCAACGAAACTCAAAGGCATGACCATAAAGTCCGGCGAGGGAGTGGCCGGATGGGTGGCAAGAGAAAAAAAACCTCTCCTTGTTAACGACGTGAGCAATGACCCAAGATTCAGCAAACGCGTGGACACCATTACGCGCTACAAGACCCGCTCAATCATATGCGTGCCCCTTCTCGCAAAGGACAAATGCCTCGGGGTCATAGAACTCATCAACAGGCCAAAGACAAAGAAATTTACCGAAGAAGACCTCCTTCTTCTTACTGCCCTTGCCGGATACAGCGCCATTGCTATTGAAAACGCCAATTATTTCACACAGATACATGAACTCACCATTACAGATGACCTGACGGGACTCTATAACTCAAGACATTTGCACGCGCGCCTTGACGACGAAATAGAGAGGGCTCGAAGATTCAAGTACTCGCTCTCAATGATCTTCATTGACCTTGACTACTTCAAGAACGTTAATGATGAGTATGGACATATGTACGGGAGCAAGGTACTCAAGGAGGCGGCCATGCTCCTGCAGGGCAGCATAAGGGCCATTGACATGGCCTTCAGGTACGGGGGAGATGAGTTTATCATACTCATGCCCAAGACAGAAAAAAAGAACGCCAGGCTGGTGGCTAAAAAACTCAGGGACGCCGTGAGGAAGTACGTTTTTCTCGAAGAAGACGGCCTTAACCACAGACTGACGGCAAGTTTCGGCGTGGCCGCGTACCCGAAAGACGCAAAGGACAAGATGACCCTTCTGCACATGGCGGACAACGCCATGTACAAAGTAAAGAACAAGAAACGCGATGGTGTTGCCGTGGCATGACCCCTGAGGGGGCCTAAAACAATGGAACAAAAGGAGGAAAGATGTCGAAGTACTTACTGATTATTGTAGCGGCGGGGCTAATCGGCTGTACAGGGGTAATGAAGACAACGGAAGGCACGAGATTCACCCATGAAGAGGTCCAGAAGCTAAAGACCGGCACGAGCACACAGGAAGACGTCGTAGCCCTTCTCGGCCAACCAGACGATAAGAAAGACGAAGACGGCATGGTCAAGTATATCTACACCTACAGGATAAACAGGAGGCCCACCTACCTTGGAGGCGTCATAAAGAGTGGAAGCACAAAGACCACTACAAGGAAGTTGGAGGTCCTCATAAAGGACGGCACCGTGTACTCCTACAAGTTCAGGGAAGAGGCCGAGCAGTAGGACAAATCTTCTTAATCGGGTAGGAGGCGGGGTTGCCCCCGCCGTCCTCCCACACCACCGTACGTAC
>CAYYJQ010000013.1:0-53914 GCA_964472295.1 uncultured Thermodesulfobacteriota bacterium
GAGGACTTTCACCTCCGAGTGGGTGCGCCCTGCCGGGCGCACAACAAAAAAAACCGGGGCAGTCCTTCCGCACCGCCCCGGCTCGACATCTCAAAATGCCCCCTCAGACAAGAAGTGGCGCTATGATAAGCGAGACAACGCTCATGAGTTTTATGAGGATGTTCATTGAAGGCCCTGATGTATCCTTAAAGGGGTCTCCAACAGTGTCGCCCACAACGGCGGCCTTATGGGCGTCCGAGCCCTTGCCGCCGTGAGTGCCCTGCTCGATGAACTTCTTTGCATTATCCCAGGCCCCGCCTGCGTTTGCCATGAAGATGGCAAGAAGTACGCCTGTTACAGTGGCACCGGCGAGCATTCCGCCAAGGGCATAGGGGCCGAGTATGAAGCCCACGATGATGGGCATGAAGAGGGCTATGAGGCCGGGGAGTATCATCTCCCGGAGGGCCGCCTTGGTGCTGATGTCAATACAACGCTCAACATCGGGCTTTACACCCTCCTTGCCCTCAAGGAGCCCGGGGATGTCCCTGAACTGACGCCTTATCTCGTTCACCATCTTGAAGGCCGCCTTGCCGACGCTCGTCATGGTGAGGGCGCCGATAAGAAAGGGCAGGGTCCCGCCGATGAAGAGGCCTATGACGACCTTGGGGTCAGTGATTACTATCTCAAAACTATGGCCAAGGTGCATGGTTATGGCCTGGCTGTAGGCGGAGAACATGGCAAGGGCCGTAAGGGCCGCAGACCCTATGGCAAACCCCTTGCCTATGGCCGCCGTCGTGTTTCCAAGGGCGTCAAGGCTGTCGGTTATCTCTCTTACGTCTTTTCCAAGGCCGCTCATCTCCGAGATGCCTCCAGCGTTATCTGCGATGGGGCCGTAAGCGTCAACGCTCATGATAATGCCCGTGGTGGCGAGCATACCAACCGCCGCGATGCCTATGCCGTAAAGCCCCGCAAAGTGATTGGCTATAAAGATGGCAACGCATATGGAGAGTAGCGGAAGCACCGTGCTCTCGAGACCAACGGCAAGGCCGCTGATAATGTTGGTGGCAGGCCCTGTCTCGCTGGCCTTTGCTATGCGGTCCACGGGCTTGGATGCCGTGTAGTACTCTGTTATGAGTCCGATGGCTATGCCGCAGAGACACCCTGCGAAGACGGCCACATATACCGAGACCGCCACGTGCGAGATAAAGGTGCTGAAAAAACCGAGGATGAGAAAGACACCTGTTGCCACGAAGGTAGCGTACCGAAGGGCCGCCGCGGGGTTGAATCTTTCAAGGTAGTTCATGGCGCCAATGCCTATGACAGAGGCGATGAGGCCCATCATGGTAAGAATGATGGGGTAGGACATGAGGGCCATGTTGGTGCCCAGTTTCGATGCCGCTGAGCCCGCGATTACGGTGGCCCCAAGGGCGATGGTGGCGATGATGGAGCCGACATAGGACTCGAAGATGTCGGCGCCGAGGCCCGCTACGTCTCCCACGTTGTCGCCGACGTTATCGGCGATAACACCGGGGTTACGGGGGTCGTCCTCTGGGATTCCCGCCTCTATCTTGCCGACAAGGTCTGCCCCCACGTCGGCGGTCTTGGTGTAGATGCCGCCGCCCACCCTTGCGAAGAGGGCTATGGAGGAGGCCCCCATGGCAAAGCCGTTTATGACGGCGGATGTCTCGGGGGTACCGTAGAAGAAGAAGAATATTCCTATACCGACAAGGCCGAGGCTCGCCACGGAGAGACCCATGACAGAACCGCCAAGGAAGGCCACGCTCAGGGCCTTGCCAGCGTTGGGCTTGAACTTTCTTGCCGCCTCGGCGGTTCTCACATTGGCCTTTGTGGCGGCCTTCATGCCAAAGAACCCGGCGAGCATGGAGCATACGGCGCCGAAGAGATAGGCAACGGCAGTGGCAAATCCGATAAATATAGTAAGCAATATTGCGGCTATGATGATGACTATGAAGAGTATCTTGTACTGGCTCTTCAGGTAGACCATTGCCCCGTTGTGAATGAGGCCCGCTATATCGCGCATCTTTTCGTTACCTTCAGGCTGTCGGGTAACTACTGAATAGAGGATGCCCGCGAGCACAAGCCCCCCGAGTCCAAGCAAAGGCGCGAGAGTAGTAAGAAATCCCATGATTTTTCTTAGCTCCTTTCGTAAATCGTTTTACGGAAAAAAGTGGGGGCCATAGCCAGGAAACTCGACCCAATGTGTTTTTTAATTGAACCTGTTCATCGCGCCGGTGAGACCTTCGCGTATAAAGACCCCAACTGAAGCCACGGCGCGCTCAAGCATATCATCGAGGGGCCCTTGCTCCTCCTCCTCAAAGGCACTGAGCACGTAAGAAGTAAGGTCTCCAGACTCGGGTCTTCCTATGCCAAGGCGTATTCTTGGAAAGTCCGTGCCGTCGACGGACTCAATAACCGAGGCAATGCCCCTGTGACCGCCGCTGCCTCCGCCGGGCCTTAAACGGAGCGTGCCGAGGGGCAGGTCGCAGTCATCATGGGCCACGATAATAGAGCCCGGTGGTATGGAGAACTTTCGCGAAAAAGCCGCTACAGCCTTACCGCTAAGGTTCATGAAGGTCTGTGGCTTTATGAGTACAACGGACTCGCCCTTTATGCCGCCTCTTCCCCAGAGCGCCCCACCGGAGCGTGTCGAGAACTTTATTCCGTGGCGTTTGGCGAGCCTATCGACAAACATGAACCCCACGTTATGACGCGTCCCGGCGTATTCGGCGCCGGGGTTTCCAAGGCCCGCGATAAGCAGCAATAGTGCCTTCCTGTATTAGACGCCTTTAGACCGCCCTGAGAGCAAAAAAGAGACAAGAGAGTAGAAGAAGCCGACCCAATCGGTGCGCGAACCCACTATTATCCCGGGAGCGTAACAATTATTCTTCTGTGCTCTTCTCTTCTTTTTCCTCGAAGCTCTTGGCCAATTCCTCGGCGGCCTCTTCAGTTGTTACGGCCTCTTCCTCAGCGGCAGGGGCCACAATGGAGACGACCGTGGCCTCGGCGTCGTCGGTAAGCCTGACGCCGTCGGGAAGGGCGATGTCCTTTAAGTGTATGGCCTCGCCTATGCCGAGCTCAGTAATATCTACCTCAAGGCTATCGGGAATGGCCCTGGGCATGCACTCGACAGTCATCTTGCGCGCGCCGTGCTGTACAATGCCGCCAAGGACCTGCCCCTTTGCCTTCCCAATTACCTGCAGTGGAACCTCAACAGTAATGAGCGTGCCGTAGACAACGTGTATGAGGTCAACGTGCTCTATAGCGTTGTTCACGGGGTGGCGAACCACTTCCTTGAACATGGCCGTCTTCTTTTCCTTGCCATCTATGTCGAGGGTAACTATTACGTTTGCCCCGGCGGATAGATGCAGGACCCGCTCGAGTTCCTTCATGTTGATGCTAAGGGGCAGGGACCTCTCGATACCCGGCCCATAGAGTACAGCCGGGGCCTGTCCCTCCCGTCTAAGCCGCCTTGTCGAGGCGCGCCCCGTAGCTTCCCTTACGCCCACGGGCAGGCTTATCTCTTCAGTTTCCATTCAAGGTTCCTCCGTAAAAAAATCATTGGTTAAGTCACGTTAAAGTGTTCGTATTTAAAATTGTATCTTCATGGCCACTCATACGAAGAGGGAACTTATGGAGCCCCCGCTATGAATTCTCTTTATGGCCTCGGCAAGAAGAGGGCCTATGGAGGCTACCTTTATCTTATTGCAGTCCACGCCCTCCCCGTCAAGGGGAATTGTATTGGTTACGACAACTTCCCTTATGGGCGAAGCCTCAAGGCGTTCAATGGCCGGCCCGGAGAGGACTGGGTGGGTGCAGCAGGCATAGACCTCTTTTGCACCAAACTTCTCAAGGGCCGCGCCGGCCTGCGTTATGGTTCCGGCGGTGTCTATCATATCGTCAAGGAGTATGGCCGTCTTCCCCTCCACATCTCCTACTACGTGCATTACCTCAGAGACATTCGGCGCCGAGCGTCTCTTGTCAATAATGGCTATGGTGGCGCCGAGCCTCTTGGCAAAGGCGCGGGTCCGCTCCACGCCCCCGGCATCCGGAGATACGATTACAACATTATCGTGAAAACGTGCCCTGATATGCTCAAGGAGCACTGGGGTGGCGAAGATATTATCAACGGGTATATCAAAAAAGCCCTGTATCTGCCCTGCGTGCAGGTCCAAACAGACAACACGAGTGGCCCCTGCCGTTGCGATGAGGTCTGCCACAAGTTTTGCCGTAATGGGTGAGCGGGGGGCTACTTTTCTATCCTGCCGGGCATATCCGTAATATGGTATGACCGCGGTAATTGACTGGGCCGAGGCCCTCTTAAGGGCATCGAGCATGATAAGGAGTTCCATGAGATTCTGGTTGCCGGGCCTTGAGGTGGACTGCAGAACATATACATCCCGGCACCGTACGCTCTCCTTGATGTCAACGGAGATCTCGCCGTCGCTGAAGGACTTTACCTCCACATCACCAAGTTCCACGCCGAGATGAGAGGCTATCTCAACGGAGAGGGGCCTGTTGGAATTTCCCGAGAAGAATCTTATGTCTTTCATCTGATATGCCGCTCAAAAAAAAACGTATAATATTCACAAAAATCTGGCTGGGGCGGGAGGATTCGAACCTCCGAATGCGGGGATCAAAACCCCGTGCCTTGCCTCTTGGCGACGCCCCAATCCTTTCTGCCGGCAAATCTCAAGACAAAAATAACACCGTTACAATAACGGCGTGTTATTAAGGAAGAGACTTGACCAGCGCTTATGACAAGTCCTCTGAGATTACTAACCAGCAGGGAAAGGCCAGAGGCCGCCCTTTCATTAAAACCCGGCATGAAAAACGCCGGGGCCATCTTTTCCGAGTCTAAGACCGCCACCCTTCTCAAGGCCCTTGAAGTACCCCCCATGGGCCTTGTAGAACCACGCACCGTGCGGCAAATCCACCTGCCCCATCAACCACGTTGCCCCGTCCCCTGCGCCGTATCGACAGAGACACCCATACCCCACGCATCCCCAGCCCCCCTTTCACACCCTGCGCCTTTCACACCCTGCGCCTCTCGCCCCTTTTGCCCACCTGGCCCCTTTATAGGCCCCTTGCGAGGAAGAGAGACTCGCCTGAGATGGCAAGACTGTCTTCAAGGAGTTTAAAGGCCCTTTTTGCCGCCGCCTTATCGTCAAAGAGTCCAAAGACAGTGGGGCCGCTCCCTGACATCAAGGCCGCAAGCGCCCCGGATTGCAGGAGAAGTCCCTTCAGCCTCGTGACTTCCGGGTATCTCGCGCATGTAACGGCCTCAAGGTCGTTCGCGAGGTTATCCAGAAGGCCTTTCAGGGTCTTAAAAAGCCTGTCTGAATTCAATAACATATTATCTTCGGGGGGGTTTGTCAAGACGAAATTATCGTATACCCACTTGGTGGAGACGCTGAAGCCGGGGTTTATGAGTACAAAGTACAGGGATGGGAGGGTAACGCGCCTCAGAACCTCGCCCCGGCCCGTGGCCACGGCTGGGGTCTTCATTATGAAAAAAGGCACGTCCGAGCCGAGGGCGGCGCCCATGCCGCGTAGTTCAGAGTCCGGGAGGCCCGTTCCAAGGGCGCTGTTGAGGGTCATGAGGACTGTCGCGGCGTTGGAACTTCCGCCTCCAAGGCCCGCGCCAATGGGGATTTTTTTATTGATTTTTATGGTTATATGCCTCTGAAGGCGCGTCCTCTCAAGAAAGAGGGCGGCGGCCCTGTAGGCGAGGTTTGAGCGGTCTTCAGGGAGGTTGGAGCCGGGGCACTCAATGGTAATACCGCTTCCAGGGCTTTCCTCCAGGAAGATTTCGTCGAATAGCGCTACTGGCTCCATGAGGGTGTAGAGGTCATGGTAGCCATCGTCTCTCTTTCCAAGCACCCTCAAGACAAGATTTATCTTGGCAGGCGAGAGGACTCGGATGCTACTCATCTTCGAGTTTCATGTCCGTTTTGTTCCGGTGATAATCACAGCGGAACCCCCCGAGGAAGAAACCGAAGAGCGAGAAACTGGTGGTGGGGTCAAAGGGGAGTTTCCACCAGGACGGCCTTCTGCCCTTTAGCTCCGTAAGGTCCACACTGTCTTTATTCTTATCTGCCAAAGCCCGCACCTTACATGAATAAAGGTCTTGCCGCCTTTATGGCAAGATCGAGGAATGGCCCTGGATAGAGGCCGAGAAAGGCCGTGCCAAGGGCCGTACAAAAGAGGACTATATTATACCAGACGCCTGTAGCCGGATGCTCCACGCCCTCTACGGGCTCTCTCAGGAACATGTAGAAGATGACTCGGGCGTAGAAAAAGAGCGATATGGCCGTGCTCGCCACCCCGATGGAGGCAAGATAGTAGTACTTTGCCTTTACGGCGGCAGAGAGTATGAAGAACTTGGCCGCAAAGCCTCCTGTCGGCGGGATACCAGCGAGGGAGAGCATGAAGAGGGCCATGAGAAGGGCCAGCACTGGCCGACGTGATATAAGGCCGCTGTAATCGCTTATATTCTCACCAACTCTCCTGCCCCCGGCGTCGCTTCGGATATGGGTGACCACCACAAATGCCCCCATGTTCATAAAGAGGTAGACGAGGAAGTAGTAGAGGACGCCGCCGGCTCCGATGTCGTTATATACGAGAAGACCCATGAGTATGATGCCAGCATGGGTGATGCTCGAGTAGGCGAGCATTCTTATGATGTTCTTCTGTGATATGGCCACCACGGCCCCGAAAATCATGGTGGCCGCCGAGAGTATCCAGAGTGCGCCGGACCACTGGGGTTGCAAGGCAGGGAATGCAACAAGAAAAAGGCGGAGCATGGCGGCAAAGGCCGCGGCCTTTGAGCCTATGGAGAGGAGGGCCGTGACTGGTGTCGGGGCCCCCTCGTAGACATCCGGCGCCCACATATGGAAGGGGAATGCCGCCACCTTGAAGCCAAAACCAACGATAATGAGGATAAAGCCAATGGCAAGGTATGGGCCGGGACCTGCGCGAAGTCCCTCTGCCATGGCTAAAAAGTTGGTGGAGCCCGTGGAGCCGTAAGCAAAGGCGATACCGTAAAGGAGGACGCCTGAAGACAGGGCCCCGAGGATGAGGTACTTGAGGGCCCCTTCCACGGAACGGTCTTTATTCGTCCTCATCGCAACGAGTATGTAGAAAGACATGGCCATGAGCTCAAGGCCCACGTAAAGGGTAATAAGGTCGCCTGCCGAGGCCATGACCATCATGCCTACAGTTGAGAAGAGTATGATGTGGTAGAACTCACCCCTCTGGAGCCCGCTCTTTTTAAGGTAATCCATGGAGATAATGATGGTAAAGAGGGCGGCGAGGATGAAGATGACGTTAAAGTAGGCCGCGAAGGTATCGGCAATGACCGTTCCGCCAAAGGACGGCACCGTGTCATGGGTTACTATGGCCACGGGCAGTAGCGCAACGAGCCCTATGATGCTGATGTACCCGAGAAAGGCCTTGTCGCGGGGCCTTATGAAGAAATCCACCACAAGTACGACGAGGGCGAGCCCTGTAAGGAGTATCTCGGGAAGTATGGAGGCGATATTTATGTTGAGGTTCAGTATATCCATATCTATCTCGTTATCGCCCTCACTGTATCAGGGGGCTGTTTATCGTTCATGGCAAGTGTCCTTGCAGTCGTCTTTCCATGGAGGGCGGTCTTGTAATTATGTTCCACCTGGTTTACGAGCCTTGTAAGCGAGGCGTCCATGGCGTGGAGGAAGGGCCTTGGAAAGAGTCCTATCCAGAATATAAGCGCTGTGAATGAGAGGGCTGTCACGACCTCGCGGCAGTTAAGGTCTTTAAGCGTGTAAGGGCCTTCGTAGCGGAACTCGCCAAGAAAGACCCTCTGGAATAGCCAGAGGAGGTAGACCGTGCCAAGAAGAACACCAAGGGCCACGACCACGGCATAGAACCAACTGACCTTGAAGGCCCCTATGAGGACGAAGAGTTCACCTATGAAGCCGTTTGTCGAGGGCATGCCCATGGACGAGAGCACCACTACGAGAAAGAAGACCCCGAAGACTGGCATGCGTTTGAATAGCCCTGTGTAGTCGCCTATCATCCTCGTGTGAGTGCGTTCGTATATCATGCCCACGAGGAGGAAGAGCGCCCCTGTGGAGATGCCGTGGTTTATCATCTGCATGATGCCGCCCTTCAGGCCCTCGATATTAAGGACAAAGATGCCCAGCATGACAAAGCCCATATGGCTTACGCTGGAATAGGCGATAATCTTCTTTATGTCCTTCTGCGCAATGGTTACAAGGGCGCCGTAGATGATGGCAATTAGCGAGACGGCAATCATTAGCGGCGAGAAGTAGAAACTCGCGTTTGGAAGTATGGGGAGGCTGAACCTGACAAAGGCGTATGTTCCGAGCTTCAAGAGCACCGCGGCAAGCACGATGCTTCCGGCAGTAGGCGCGTCGGTATGGGCGTCAGGGAGCCACGTATGTAGCGGGAAGAGGGGCACCTTCACGGCAAAGCCGAGGAAGAAGGCGATAAATATCCAGAACTGTATGGCCGGCACAAGGGGCGCGGCGGAAAGTATGGTGGCGTCAAAGGTGTAAACCCCTGTGACGCTCCCGTGGTAATAGTAGAGGGCCATGACCCCGAGGAGCATGAAGAGGCTCCCGAGGAAGGTGAAGAGGAAGAACTTTATGGAGGAGTAGAGCCTGCGTTTACCGCCCCATATGCCGATAATGAAGACCATGGGCACGAGGACGGCCTCCCAGAAGACATAGAAGAGGAAGAGGTCCTGTGCCATGAAGACCCCGAGCGAGCAGGTCTCGGTAAAGAGGAAGAGGGCCATGTACCCCTTCAGGCGCTTTGTAATGTCGCGCCACGAGGCAAGGACACAGACTACTGTTATAAAGGTGGTAAGGAGCACGAGGAGGAGGCTTATTCCGTCCACGCCCATGTAGTAACTTATCCCAAAAGACTTTATCCAGACATGCTTTTCCACCCACTGAAAGCCCGGATTCGAGGCGTCGAAACTAAGGGGCAGATAGAGGGACATGATAAAGACCACGGAGGACACCACAAGGGCGGTCCAGCGTATAAGTTCCTTATCGTCCTTCTTGAGGAACATGATAAAGACCGCCCCTGCCGTGGGCAGGAACGTAAGGACGGAAAGGATGGGCCACGTGGCCATCACATCAGGCGTCATCTCTTTCCTCCCTGGAGTTCCCCTGCGTCAATGGTGTCGCCGGGAAGGCGGTTCATGGCAAGTTCCATCTTCTCTGCCTTTTCGTGGTTGGTCTCGACAAGGGCCGCGAGGTGGGCCGTCGTGGCCTCTGTGTACCGGAGTATGTGGTTCGGGTATATGCCTATCCAGAAGACAAGGACAACTATGGGTATGAGGGTCAGGACCTCGCGGAGGTTAAGGTCCGTAAGGGCCTCGTTCTCCGGGCGCGTTACCTTTCCAAAGAGGACCCTCTGCGACATCCAGAGCATGTACGCGGCGCCGAGTATGACGCCAGTGGCGCCAAAGACAGCGGCTACGGGGCTTGACTTGAAGAGGCCGAGGAGTATGAGTATCTCACCTATGAACCCGTTGGTCGAGGGAAGACCTATGGACGAAAATACTATTATCATGAAGAGCACGCTGAATAGAGGCATTACCCTTGCTATGCCGCCAAAGTCGGCTATAAGGCGCGTATGCCTGCGCTCGTATATCATGCCTATTATGAGGAAGAGCCCTCCAGTTGATATTCCGTGATTTATCATCTGGAGGACACCGCCGTCGATGCCCTGCCGGTTAAGGGCGAATATGCCGGCCATAACGGCTCCAAGGTGGGCCACGCTGGAGTAGGCAACGAGTTTCTTCACATCAGACTGCGCCATGGCAAGGAGAGACCCGTATATTATGCCAATGACGGCAAGGACGATGATGTATGGCATGAAGGTTACCGTGGCGTCGGCGAGGAGCGGAAGATTAAAGCGCAGAAATCCGTAGGTCCCCATCTTGAGTAGCACACCCGCGAGTATGACGCTTCCGGCTGTAGGGGCCTCGACGTGCGCGTCGGGGAGCCATGTGTGGAACGGAAAGACCGGAACCTTGATGGCAAAGCCCAGGAAGAATGTGAGGAATATCCACCACTGGAGGTTATAGGGGTAAACGACCTCGTAGAGTTTCAGGAGGTTGAAGGTGTACTCGCCCGTAATGCTCCCATGTGAGAAGTAGAGCGCCATGATGCCCACGAGCATGAAGACGCTCCCGAAGAGTGTATAGAGGAAGAACTTGATATTTGCGTAGAGTTTTCTCGGCCCGCCCCAGACACCTATAAGGAAGTACATGGGTATTAGCCCTATCTCCCAGAAGAGGAAGAAGAGTACCATGTCCATGGAGATAAAGACGCCTATCATGCCCGTCTCAAGTATGAGCATATATATCATGTACTCCTTGACCCTCTCGGTAACGGCTGTCCAGGAGCAGAGAACGGCTATGGCCGAGAGTATGGTGGTAAGGAGGACGAGTGTGAGGCCTATGCCGTCCATGCCGAGGAAATAACTTACTCCTATACTCGGTATCCACGAGGCCATCTCCACGAACTGCATCTTGTACGTCGTGGTGTCAAAGGCGAGGAGCGGCACAAGGGAGACAAAGAAGTTCATGAGCGTAAAGCCCAGGGCCGTCATCCTGAGGACTTCCTTCTTGCGCGCCGGCATAAGGGCGAGCACCACGGCCCCCAGGGCCGGGAGGAATATGAGGACACTCAGTATGGGAAAATGCAGTACGTTTTCAATCATAATTTCTTATCTCTCAAGGCCTCGGCCAGGCTTGTCCTTCCTGCTCCGAGTATCCTTTACAAGGCCCATCAGCCTATCATGGCCCGCACAATCAGGGCGATTACTCCGAGTATGAATACGAGGGCATAGTTCTGGAGGTATCCTGTCTGGAGCCTTCTCCAGATGCCGCTCTTGACTGAAACAAGCGTAGCCAGCGAGTTTACGAGGCCGTCGATAATATAAATATCAAACTTGTGCGAGAGCCACGACGCGAGCCTCGTGCACCATGCCGCGCCGTTTACAATGCCGTCGATGAATCCGAGGTCAAAGGACCAGCACCACGCGCAGATCCTCTTTATTGGGTTTATGATTATGGCCTCGTATATCTCGTCCACATAGTACTTATTGTAGAGGAGTTTATGAAGGCCGCTGAATTTTTCGGCGATAAGTTCAGGGTTGAGGAAAGAGGGGGCCCCTGACCTCATGGGCGCGTAGTACATGAGGGCCGCGAGGAAGATGCCTGAGATTCCCACCACAACGGAGACGACCATGAGTATGTACTCCATGCTTCCGTGGGCCGCCTCTCCCGCGGCCTCGGCAACATGGGCCCCGCCCTCGGCCATGGAGGCCAGGGCCAGATGGGCGCCATGTGAGACGGCGGCCGCCGTGTGCTCTACGCCGTGTCCAAAGACTGGCGCAAGGAAGTGGTGGAGCCTGGAGCCTCCGGCGAAGAAGGGTATGCCCACAACGCCGCCCACAACGGCAAGCACTGCAAGGACTATAAGGGGTACGGTCATTGTGGAGGGCGACTCGTGGAGGTGCTCTTTTGTATGGGCGTCGGCGCGGCATGTGCCCGAGAAGGTCATGAAGACCTGGCGGAACATATAAAAGGCCGTAAGAAAGGCCGTAAAGAGGCCAACGGCCCATATAACGTAGTGACCGCCCTTGAAGGACTCCCAGAGGATTTCGTCCTTGCTCCAGAAACCGCTTAGCGGCGGTATGCCCGATATTGCGAGGGCCCCGATGATGAAGGTCGTGGACGTTGTCTTCATGTATGAGTGCAGGCCGCCCATCTTTCTCATGTCCTGCTCGTCGCTCATGCCGTGAATGACGCTTCCTGAGCCGAGGAAGAGGAGGCCCTTGAAAAAGGCATGGGTCATGAGGTGGAAGACACCGGCCGTGTAGGCCCCGAGGCCCACGGCGGCGAACATATAGCCAAGCTGGCTTACAGTGGAGTAGGCCAGGACCTTCTTGATGTCGTTCTGCACGAGGCCGATGGTGGCGGCAAAGCAGGCAGTGAATATGCCCACAATGGCCACGGCCTCGCCCACGGATGGGACCATGGAGAAGATGGCGTTATTACGGGCCACCATGTACACTCCGGCCGTGACCATTGTTGCGGCGTGTATGAGGGCCGAGACAGGCGTGGGGCCCTCCATGGCGTCGGGGAGCCATACATACAGGGGGAACTGGGCCGATTTACCAACAGCGCCAACAAAGAGGAGCGCGGCTACAAGGGCAATGGTCCCTGTGCCAAGGTGCTGGATGCCCTCGAAGACCTCTTTATAACTCAGCGAGTGTATTCCATGGGCCGAGAGAGACCAGAAGAGGACGAAGAGACCGAGGATGAAGCCAAAGTCGCCTATCCTGTTCACGACAAAGGCCTTCTTTCCCGCGTCCGCCGCGGATTTCTTGTGATACCAATAACCTATGAGGAGATAGGAGCAGAGCCCCACGCCCTCCCACCCGAGGAAGAGAACGAGGTAATTGGCCCCGAGGACGAGCATGAGCATGAAGAAGACAAAGAGGTTCAGGTATGAAAAATACCTGTTCGAGCCTGCTTCGTGGTGCATGTACCCTATGGAGTAGACATGGATGAAGAACCCCACGCCAGTGACGACAAGTATCATGAGCGTGGAGAGCGGGTCCACGAGGAAGGATATGTCAATATGGAATGCACCGCTCGTAATCCACTGAAAGGCGACAACCTCGACGGAACGATGGGCAGGCTCCAGGGCCATGAGCCCCGTAAAGACGGAGAGGGCCACGAGGAGCGAGAGCCCAATGGAGAAACAGGCTATTACACCGGCGGTCTTTCTCGGCATACGGGCACTGAAGATGCCGTTAACAACAGCGCCTATGAGCGGAAAGAGCGGTATGAGCCAGACGTAATTTATCATTAATTATCAGCCCTTCATCTCATCGAGTTCATCAACATAGACGGTCCGCCTCTGTCTGTACACGCATACCAGGATGGCGAGACCTATGGCCACCTCGGCGGCGGCCACGGTAATATTAAAGACCACGAATATGAAACCGTTAAGACTTCCCATAAAATAGGAGAAGGCGGCAAGCGCTATGTTAACGGCGTTAAAGACTAGTTCCAGCGACATGAGCACCACGAGGATATTTCGCCTCACGAGCACGCCCCCCACCCCTATGAGGAAGAGGATGAAACTCAGCACAAGAAAATGTGTCAGCGTTGGCGCCATTACTCTGCCTGCCTTTTTCTTTCCTTCATCACCAGCACCACAGCCCCTATGAGCGCTATGAGAAGAAGGAGTGAGACGACCTCAAAGGGGAATATATACTGTGTATAAAGGGCCCTGCCTATGACCTCGGTGTTCCTTGCGAGGGCCTCTTCCTTGAACGGAGCGCCTGGCAGAGCGCCGGAGCCCGAGAACATGAGAAGCCCGGAGACGACAAAGAGCACGCAGAGTGCGATAAAGGCCGGTATGCCCTGGCCATGGAATCTTGTTGAAAAGTTCTCCTTTCCGAGACCAAGGACAAGTACTGCGAATAGAAATAGGACCATGACCGCCCCAACATATACAAAGACCTGAACAGCCGCGAGAAAGGGCGAGCGCAGGAGGATAAAGACAGCGGCAACCTGCAGTAGGCAGACTATGAGAAAGAGCGTGCTGTGCACGGGATTACGCGCCAGGACCACCGAGAGGGCGGCGATGACGGCTATAACGGCGAATATGTAGAAGAATATCTGTTCCATTTCTTTCCTGTAATGATTAAGCCCGCAGGCGCCACGTCCTTCTTACCAGCGCATCTTCTTGAGTCTTCCAAGGTTGGCGACTACCTTTATGCCGTCCCTGTCTCTTATGAACTTTGCCTTTGCTATTGCCCCGCCAGTCAAGTGCTCAGGTATGGGCTGGGGCTTGAGGAGTTCTACTCTCTCATAGGTGGTCTTACTGATGTCCGTGGTTGAGAGTTCATATTCTCTACCGAGCCGCACGGCGCGCGTGGGACATGCGTCCTCGCAGTAACCGCAGAAGAGGCACCGCACGAGGTCCACCTTCCAGACCTTTGCTACCCTGTCCGTTATCCCCCTGCCCGTGTCATCCTCCATGGGGATGACGGTGATGCAGTTGGTGGGGCAGGCCTTGGAGCAGAGTTCGCAGGCCACGCAGAGTTCCTTGCCGTCAGATGTTACATTAAGGGTATGGCGGCCACGGAACCTCTGGTAGGGTATCCATTTTTCCTCGTCAGGATACCTGATGGTAATGCTCCTTGAGAGGAGATACCCCAGGGTAACGTGCAGTCCCTTTATGAAGTCAACAAAGGTGGCGCTCCGCACAAAGTCTTTTATCTTCTGTCCAACGCCACAGCGGCAATCCATGAAAATACCTCAAGATCCAATAGATACGATTCTAAATCCTCATGAAGCCTGTCACGAGGATAGTCACAAGAGATACGGGTATGAGAATCTTCCAGCCTATGTTCATGAGCTGGTCATACCTGTACCTTGGCAGTGTAAACCTTACCCACATGAAGATGTATATAAAGACAGCGGTCTTCACCACGAACCAGAAGACCCAGATAAAGGCCTCTGGCACGAAGGGCATTGGCAGGTCCACGGGCGGGTTCCAGCCGCCAAAGAACAAGACTACCGATAGAACGGATATGCTCACAAGGGCTATGTACTCGGCGAGCATAAAGAATGAGAACCTCATGCCGCTGTACTCTGTATGGAAGCCCGCGGCCAGCGTGCCCTCGTCTTCTGCAAGGTCAAAGGGTATGCGGTTTATCTCCGCGGTGCCGGCGATGAGGAAGATAAAGAACCAGACCGGGCCAACGGGCAGATAGCAGAAATTCCAGTTCCAGAACCCGCCGGCCTGGCTCCTGACAATCTCCACGAGGCTCAGTGAGTTTGACATCATCACAACGCCAACGGCGGCAAAACTTAGACCAAGCTCATAGCTTATCATCTGCGCGGCGCTACGGAGCCCTCCAAGGAGGGCGTACTTGCTATTAGATGCCCAGCCTCCGTATATGAGGCCGTATATGCCGAGCCCTCCTATGGCAAGTATATACAGGAGCCCCACGTTCATGTCCGTCACAAAGAGGTTAATCTCCCAGCCAACTATGGGAACTGTCCATGTGTCGCCAAGTGGTATGGCCACGAATACGGCGAATGCAGGGACCATGGCCATGAGAGGCGCGAGCTTGAAGAGGAACTTATCGGCCTTGTCCGGGACAATGTCTTCCTTTAAGAGCAGTTTTATGGTGTCCGCGATTGGCTGGAGCACGCCATGTGGCCCCACCCTGAAGGGGCCGAGGCGGGCGTGGATATGTCCCGCCACCTTGCGTTCCAGCCACGTAAGGGGCATGGGCAGTGAAAAGAGTATCATCGCGAGGATGCCTACTTTTATCACCAGGACAATGACTTCCACTATGACGCTTGTATCTATCATGTTCTCCCGTACAAAGGGTTATCTCAGGCCATCATCTGAAGAGGCCGCGTGCGATTAAAAACAATCAGGTAAACCTCTTCCTGCCCCACATGTAGTTGATCATCTCCATGTACCGCGAGTTCATGCCGCGTACAATGGCATGTATGGTAAAGACTATGTTCTTCATGAGTTTATAGACTATCCAGGGGTGACCCTCGATAATAGTCTCAAAGTCTTTTCTGTTTATGACGTATACGTCAAGGTCCGTAATGGCCACTATTGTGGAGGTATGGTGTCTTCCGTCAAGGAAACTCATCTCTCCGAATATCTCGCCCTCGCGCATGATGGTAAGGGTGAATAGTTCTCCGTCAGGAGCGGTCTTGCAGGCCTTTACCTCGCCCTTTTTTATGATGTATATGGACTGGCCGTCCTCACCTTCCTTGAAGACCGTATCACCGAGCTTATAACTCGCCTTGCGGGTCACACCAGAGACAACCTTGACCTCCTCATCAGTAAGGTCGGCGAAGAACTGCTGTGTTCTTAGAAGATCGGGATCTATCATGGCACACCCCCTGCCCCATGAAGAAGGGCCTGATTAAAGAAGTAACTCTCTAAGACTATTTATATTCCCATCGGCCAGAAAGCATGCCTGGCCGGTTGTCATGGACTCGTTTCTGCTCAAAGGGCCGAAGAGGACCTGCCCTGTGGCCTTTGTTCATACACCCCTTTTGCCCCTGCGCCCATTGCTCCCCTGCGCCTTTTCCCCCTCTACTATTGGCCCCCTACTGCCCCCTACCCACCTGTGCCCATTGGCCCCCTCTTGCTGCCCCCCCCTTCAGGCCTTTTTAATCCTCACAACAGGCATGGTGAAGGGCCCGGCAAAGAACTTTGAAACCTTTACGCCGGGAAAGGCCTCTGGTATAAAGGCCACCCCCCTTTTCATGTCCCTGACCGTCCTTACAGGAATGGTGGCCTCATGGCCATTTCCAATGACAACAACCTCGGCTCCCGCCTCCACGCCAATAGAGGCGGCATCGGCTTCGCTTATCTCCACAAAGGCGCCCTTCTGAAGGTCAGAAAGGGTCGGCGAAGAGTGCGAGAGAGCGCCGCAGTGAAAGAGGCTGTTTCCCGTTACAAGGACAAAACCGTCCTCCCCCGCGTCATCTTGAGAGACAAGGGCAGAGGGCATTGGCGCGGGCGTAAGGCCGGCGCCGTCACCAGCGGTGAGGGCCTCTCTTATATCAAGTTTATTGAGTTTATTCTTTTTATTATTAAACTCAAGGCTCACGCCGGCGTACATGGGGGCCTCTTTTCTTATCTCACTGAAGACCTGCATGGCCGTTGGCCTCGCACCAGAGGACCCCTTGCCAGAGAGGGCCGCCATGACCGAGGCGATTGTCTTGAGGTCCGCCCTTGCCGAGCCAGTCGGGGCCTTGAGGCGTCTTATGGCCTGAACCCTTCCCTCCTGGTTGGTAAAGGTTCCCTCTTTCTCGGCAGGAAACGCCCCGGGGAGCACGCAGTCGGCGAGCGCCGCCGTCTCTGTCATGAAGGTATCCTGAACAACAAGGAACCTGAGTTTTGAGAGTGAGTTTCCAGCATCGAGCACGCCAACAGGGCAGTCGCGGGCCGGGTCCTCACCGATTATATACATGGCCTCAAGGCCGCCAGTGAATGCCGCTTCAAGCATTTCCACGGTACCAAGCCCGCCTGGCTCTGCGGTCCCGTAGCCAGGCAAGAGCCTGGGATGGACGCCCATCTCCCAGGCGCCCCTCTGGTTGGCCCTGTCAAGTACTGGGAGGACCAGGACCTTCTTTCCAAGGGCCAGCAGGAGGTCCCGAAGAAGCCCCAGCGCCACGATTCCGTCGCCGGTTCGAAGCATGTCCGTCCCAGCCGTCATGCCTATGGTCTCCGAGCGCCCGAGCCTCGCGGCAAGGGCCTCTATATCGCTTAAGGAAAGGCCCGCCTCCCCTGCAAGGTCTTCCGGGTTCAGGGCCGTGAGTTCGCCGCCACGCGAAAAGTCTCTTAAACTCTCACCGCAAGACCCGTGGAGCGAGGCCGCTACCGCAAGGAGAAGGGCGCCGAGCCCTCCGGGCCTGTGCCTCAGGCAAAGTCCCGCCGATGAGTCGAGCTTCATGGGACGCGGCGAGGCCACTACCACCGAGGTGCCGCGCTCGGCAGATATGCGCCTTGCGATGTAATCCACCACAGGGTTCTCTTCAGAGAGATGAGTACCCGCCACAAGAATTGTATCGGCGCTCATTACGTCAAATACGCTTACCCCTCCCGTAGTCATGCCAGTTGAGGCGATGAAGTTCTCCACCAGCGCCGGGTTCCACCTTGTGGAAGAGTCAACATTGGGGCTACCGAGCGTACAGCGCATGAGTTTACTGAATAGATAGAGTTCTTCGTTTGTAAGGAGCGGCGAGGCGATGCCGCCTATTCTCTCGCCGGCAATGCCTTCAATGCCATTTTTAATATAATCCATGGTCTCGTCCCATGTGGCGGGCTCGAGTTTACCGTATTTTCTTATTAGCGGAGTATCTATTCTTTCCGCGGAGTTTAGATAATCAAAGCCAAAACGGCCCCTTGCGCAGAGGGTCTCGCTGTTTATGCCGACGCCGATCTGCGCCCTGGCGCGTATGGCCTCTCCATCGCGCTCTTCAATGACCATACGGCACCCTGTTGCGCAGTAGGGGCAGACCGTGTCCGCGCCATTAAGGTCCCATGGCCTTGCCTTGTACCTGTAGGGGAGCCTCATGAAACATCCCACGGGGCAGACCTCGATACAGTTGCCGTCGTGGTCGCAGTCAAGGTAGGTGCGGAAAAAACTCGTCTCTTCCTGCTCATGCCCCCTGCCAAGGGAAGTAAGGACGCTCCGGCCAACGACCTCGTCGCAGACGCGCACGCACCTGAGACACTGTATACAGCGGTTTGAGTTCTTAACGATTACAGGGCTCAGGATGTAGTCCTTCTCATGGAACCTGTGCTTTGTCTCGGCGTACCTGCCCGTCGGTGGGCCGTGCTGGTAGACCATGTCCTGAAGTTCGCACTCGCCGCCCTTGTCGCAGACTGGGCAATCGAGGGCATGGTTCGAGAGGAAGAACTCCAGCACACCCTGACGGGCCTTCTTTATCTGCTCGGTCTCGGTCTGTATCTTCATGCCGTCGATAACAGGGGTAATGCACGAGGGCTGGAGTTTTCTCTGACCCTCCACCTCGACGAGGCACATCCTGCACGAGCCCACGCCCATGAGGTCCGCCTGGTAGCAGAAGGTGGGTATATCAAAACCCGCGTCCCTCGCGGCCTCCAGTATGAGGGTGCCGGCCTTTACGAGGACCTCTTTTCCGTTTACAGTCACTGTTATCATGGTATCTTTACAATATCTCTCTTGAGTATACTTCCCAGATCTTCGCTTACTTCGCGGGCAAGCGTTGCCGCATCAACTCATGCAGCCACCGTGGGCCACGTGGTACAGGAACTCTTCCCTGAAGTTATTGAGAGCGCCTCTAAGGGCCATTACCGCGCCGTCCCCAAGGGGGCAGAAGGTGCGCCCGAAGATCTGCTCGCATATGCTGTCAAGCATGTCCACGTCGCCGGCCCTGCCCCTTCCATTCTCAAGGCGCTCAAGTATCTTCGTAAGCCATATGGTGCCCTCACGGCAGGGCGTGCACTTTCCGCAGGACTCGTGGCTGAAAAAACGGTTTGTTATATGGGCCACGCGCACTATGCAGGTGCCCTCTTCGATGACTATGACGGCCCCTGAGCCGAGCATGGTGCCCTTTGCGCCCATTGACTCGAAGTCCATGGGCGTATCGAGGTCCGCGGGCATAAGCATGGGGGCGCTCACGCCTCCGGGGATTACGGCCTTCATGGGCCTCTCGCTCCTCATGCCCCCGCAGTGCTCGAAGATGAGCTCCCTGAGCGTAGTGCCCATGGGGAGTTCATAGAGACCGGGTTTTTTGACGTGTCCGCTCACGCAGTATATCTTTGGACCAGGGCTCTTCTCCGGGCCTATGGACTTGAACCAGTCGGCGCCCTTTTCTATTATTGCCGGCACGCATGAGAGGGTCTCCACATTGTTAATGACCGTGGGTTTTCCATAAAGCCCCGCAAGCGCCGGGAATGGCGGCTTTTTCCGGGGCTGGCCCCGCCCGCCTTCAAGGGACTCAAGGAGCGCCGTCTCCTCGCCGCAAATATAGGCCCCGGCGCCGCGGTGTACGTACATATCAAGAGAAAAGTCAGAGCCGAATATGTTCTTTCCAAGGTAACCGGCCTCATAGGCCTCGTCAATGGCGGCCTCAAGGCGTTTTGCGCCGAACTCGAACTCTCCCCTTATGTATATGTAGGCCGTGGCCGCCCCTATGGCGTAGCTCGCTATCATCATGCCCTCAAGGAGAAGGTGGGGGTCAAAATCAATGATACCCCTGTCCTTGAAGGTTCCGGGCTCGCCCTCGTCGGCGTTGCAACAGAGGTATTTATCGAGGCCCGGGTCCTTGGGAATGAAACTCCACTTGAGACCAGCGGGAAAACCCGCTCCTCCGCGCCCGCGAAGCCCAGAGTCCTTCATCGTCTGGATGATGTTGTCGCGGGTAAGCCCAAGGGCCTTGCGTATTGCCCTGTAACCACCCCCTGACTCATAAGTGGCAAGGCGATAAGACTCGGGTTTATCAATATTTTTAAGTAGTATCTGCTCCAAGACGCCTTCTTCCCTATTTCAATGCCGCGAGTATCTCGTCTACCTTTTCTTCTGTAAGGCTCTCGTAATAATCGTCGTTTATCTGCATCATGGGCGCCGTGCCGCAGGACCCGAGGCACTCCGCCGTAGAGAGGGTGAACCTGTTGTCATGCGTGGTCTCGCCTGTTTTTATGCCGAGGACCTTTTCTATATGGGCTATGATACGCTCGGCCTCAAGGAGCGCGCAGGAGATGTTCCTGCATACCTGTATGTGGTATCTCCCAACGGGCTTCTTGTAGTTATACATGGTATAGAAGGACGCCACGGCATTTACCTCATTGGGCCGTATGCCAAGAATAGAGGCTATCTCTTCCATATCACCGCGCGTGAGGTTGTTATCGCAATTCTTCTGCACGAGCATGAGGGCGTCCATGACAGCGCTCTTCTTGCTGTGGTACTTGGCCGTCTTTCTGAGTATTTCTTCTCTTATCTCTTCTGTAATCATCAGATAAAAAAACCTATTTATCGCACTCCCCAAAGACAGGGTCCAGGCTCGATAACGACGCTATAACGTCGGCCATGTAACCGTCCCTGCAGAGGTGGTCCATGACCTGCATGTTCATGAATGTGGGCACGCGAATCTTGAGTCTGTAGGGTTTTTCCGTGCCATCGCTTACGATATAGACACCGAGTTCGCCCTTTGGGGCCTCTATGGCAACGTAGACCTCGCCCTTGGGGACGCTGAACCCCTGGGAGACGTACTTGAAGTGGTGGATAAGGTTCTCCATGTTCTTGTATACGCCGGGCTTGGGCGGCGGCACTATGTGAGGGTCATCGACCACAAAGGGGCCGGAAGGCATCCTGTCAATGGCCTGCTCGATTATGCGAAGGGCCTGTTTTATCTCCTCCATCCTCACAAGGTAACGGTCCATACAGTCGCCGTTGGTCCCTGTTACCACATCAAAGTCAAACCTGTCATAGACGAGGTAGGGCTCGTCTTTTCTTATATCCCAGTTTACGCCGCTTGCGCGAAGCGCCGGGCCGCTGAGGCCGAGGTCCAGGGCGTCCCCTGCGGAAATAACGCCAACGCCCTTATTCCTATCTATCCAAACCCTGTTCTTGTTGAGTATCCTCTCGTACTCGCCGAGCCTCTCGGGCAGGAGTTTTATAAGATCCCTGCATGCCGCGGCGCACTCATCGGTAAAGTCATAGCGTACGCCGCCAACGCGAAGATATGTTAGCGTCATCCTCGCACCGCAGAGCCTCTCGAAGATGTCAAGAACCATCTCCCTCTCTCTTATTGCGTAGAGAAGAACGCTCATGGCCCCGAGGTCCACGGCCCAGGCCCCGATGCCGATAACATGGCCGGCTATGCGCGATAGTTCAGCCGCCACGACGCGTATGTACTGCGCCCTCTCCGGGACCTCTATACCAAGGAGCTTCTCCACGGCCATTACATAGGCCAGGTTATTGCTCATGGCGCACATGTAGTCAAGGCGGTCCGTATATGGGACAAACTGATGATAAAGGAGATTTTCGGCTATTTTCTCCGTGCCACGGTGAAGATAGCCTATGTCCGGCTCCGCGCTTACGACCTTCTCGCCGTCCATGCGGAGTTTGAGGTGCAGGACGCCGTGCGTGGACGGGTGCTGAGGGCCCATATGGACCAGAAGGTCCTTGGTCTCTATGATATTTTCAGTAGGTTTGGTCATCAGAAGACCTGTGCGCCTTTAATAAAAAGAGAAAAAAACTCTCTCTTTCAATTTAGTACTTGTGAGAGAACCCCAACCAGCCCCCATGACTACCCCCCTATTCGCGCTCCTCGCCGTAGGGGTTATACTCGTCCTTGTATCCCCTCAAGGGGTAGTCCTTCCTGAGGGGAAAGCCCTCCCAGTCCTCGGCAAGGTATATGCGTCGAAGGTCAGGATGGCCTGAAAATACTATGCCGTACATGTCATACGCCTCACGCTCCGGGAAATCAGCGCCGCGCCATATATCAGTAACTGTTGGGACTTCATCACCCTCGTCGAGGCGCACCTTGAGCCTTAGCCTGAGTTTCGTGATGGTGGAATAAAGGTGGTAGACTACCTCGAAGCGCGGCGAACGCTCGAAGTAATCCACGCCTGCCACATCAACGAGATAGTTCATCTTCAACTCCGGGGCCATCTTAAGGTACCCGCAGACCGACTTTATGGCGCCCCTCTTCACAAGATGCGTGACCTCTCCACGAAAGACTGTCGTCTCGAGAATCTCGCCCCTGAACGTTGCGGCGACATTGTCCGCCAGTATCTTCTTTTTCGCCTCGTCCATCATCCGAAGGTCTTTATGCCTCGCTCCTGCAGTATAAAGGGGTGCTCTCTCTTTATCTTTTCCATGAGTTCAAGAAAACCGTAGAGCAGTGCGTCGGGCCTTGGAGGACAGCCCGGCACGTAAACGTCAACTGGTATTACGAGATCCGAGCCCTGCACCACGGCATAGGTGTTGTAGGGGCCTCCTGCCGAGGCGCACCCGCCCATGGCCACCACCCAGCGTGGCTCGGACATCTGATCGTAAAGTGTACGCACCATGGGGGCTATCTTCTTTGTCATGGTCCCGGCCACTACCATTACGTCGGACTGCCGCGGCGAGGGCCGAAAGACCATGCCCATGCGGTCAGTGTCATAACGTGAGCAGGCCGCGCTTATCATCTCAATGGCGCAGCAGGCAAGCCCGAAGGTCATGGGCCATAGGGAAGAGGCCCTGCCCCAGTTGACAACTGTCTTTGTAACAACGTTATCCTTAACGCCCTTGAGGAGCGGGTTCTCACGGAGTATATCCGTAATGGCCTCAAGACTCGTAAAGAGGGCAACATCTTCCATAAGGTTCTTCTTAGGCGTCATGGCGCACCATGGTTCCTGTAAGTGTCATATCCATTCAAGCGCTCCTTTGACCCATGCGTAGATGAGCCCGATGGCGAGGATGACGATAAATACGACCATCTCAATGAAGATAAAACCGGAGATGCCCTTGTCCGTAAGGAGTGTGGCCCATGGGAAGAGAAAGAGCGTCTCAACGTCAAAGACTATGAAGAGGATGGCTATTACGAAGTAATGGACATGAAAATGCCCGGTGTTGGCCTCGCCCGTGGGCTCGACGCCGCATTCCCATGGGCTGAGTTTTTCCTTGTAGGGGTTCTTGGGCCTGAGAAGTGAACTCATGAACAGGACGCCACAGGCCATGGCAGAGGCAATCGCCAGCATAATGAGTATCGGCAGATATGCGATAAGCATTATTCCCTCCCCTGATACATGAAAGTTTCAGCCCTGTAACAGGCCCTTTGCCGAAAGGTACTCTCCGGCCCGCTTCCTGATTACAATTGTTACACTATGCTGTCTTTTAAGGGTTCAGGTAAGATAAAACAAGTCAGGGTCTTTGTCAAGGTTAAAAAAATACTGTATACAGGAATTCCAACTTTTTGGCCTGCGCACTGGAGGTCTCCGGCCCCGCCGGTCCCCATGCCAGCCGGCCCGGAAAAGGCATGTGACGGCGCCTCTCATAAGTTGAAAAGGTCTTTTCTCCTGTCCTTGAATATATCATTAAGGCGGGTTGCGGCCTTGTTCCGGGCCTTTGCCGGCTCTATGGGGACCGCCGCGGCGTCGGTCCCATGGTCTGGCGCGCGATAAAGTACAGCGCCGTCAGGGGCCACCACCTGGCTCTGGCCTATGAACCTCAAGGGCTCGCCCTTTCTCCTCTCCTCAACTCCAGCCCTGTTGGCCGTGATAGCGTAGACCCTGTTCTCAAGACACCTTGTTACCATGGCCGCGGGGCAGTGAGGCAAGACAAGGTTGGATGGGTGACAGATAATATCCGCGCCCTTGAGCGCAAGTGTACGGGCAACCTCGGGAAAGTACCAGTCAAAGCATATCATCATGCCAAGCCTTACGCCCCCCACCTCAAAGACCTCGAAGGGCCTGTCGCCGGGGGTGAATATGTTCTTTTCACGCCAGAATAGATGGGCCTTCCTGTACAACCCGGCAAAACCCTCAGGCGATACAAGGATAGAAGAATTAAAGAGTTTTTTTCCGGCCTTCTCAAGGATACCGGCTACGATTATCGTCCCCGAAGTAGATGCCGCCTCTAAAAGCGCTTCTGTGGTGGGCCCTCCAGGGACCTCTTCAGCAAGACTCATGGCCTCGTCCATTGAGCAAAACTGATACCCCGTGGAAAAGAGCTCTGGCAGGACCACAAGGCCGGCCTTGAGGGCCTTTATCTCCTTAAGGGCGGCCCTGACGTTCTCATCAACCCTGCCAAAGACCGGGTCTGTCTGGACAAAACCCGCCATTATAGTCTTTTTCATATCTTTCAAGGAACCTCCGAATAATTCGTCCCTGAATTATTCAGAGACGAAAAAGAAAAAACGCGGTTTTGCTTTTTCTCACATTTTTGGCAACTATCAGTTCTCAAAAATGGCAACACATCCCTGCGTTGCCGGAAAGTCTGAAGAAATCAGACTTTCCTCAAGCCTTTTTGCAAGAGGACTACCTGCCCTGCCTCTTGAAACAGGGCGCCTTTGGCCACTCCTATCATGAAGGAAAGGACCTGTCAAGGCCTGGGACCTGCGAGTTCATGTGAATAAAAACAAGAGCGCACTTGAAAGCATGGCTCCTGTTGTGGTAGATTGCTTCTTTCAAAATCAGGGCAAATCCTCTGGGAGAATAGGCCATGAGCATCACAAAAGAAGACGTCGTCCATGTGGCTGACCTTGCGAGGCTCGCACTTACGGACGAGGAGATAGAACTCTACACAGCGCAGATGCAGAAGATACTGGGCTACGTTGAGAAACTCTCCACCCTCGATACTGAAGGCGTGGAGCCATCGGGCGCTTATGCAGGAGGCGAGAGCCTGAGAAAAGACGACGTAACCCCTTCCCTTGCGCAAGAGAAGGCCCTCCAGAATGCCCCCCAAGAGGCCCGCGGCTGTTTCAAGGTGCCGAGGATAATAGAAGAATAAACTGGAATAAACCATCATGGATATTACAAAGATGACAATGGCCGGTCTCTCGGCCCTTCTCAATAAAAAAGAGATCTCCTCCAGCGATGCCACAGAGGCCTTTCTCTCGCGCATAGCCGAGGCAGACCCTGAGATAAATTCCTACATAACCGTTACATCTGAACGCGCCCTCGAGGACGCCCGCCTTGCCGATGAAAGGCTCGCCTCGGGTAGCGGCATTACGCCCCTTACGGGCGTGCCCATCTCCGTAAAGGACATCTTCTGCACAGAGGGCGTACGCACCACCTGCGCCTCGAAGATGCTCTCTAATTTCGTGCCCCCGTACGACGCCACGGTCATAAAAAAACTCAAGGCCGCGGGCGCCGTAATACTCGGAAAGACAAACATGGACGAGTTCGCCATGGGCTCATCCACCGAGAACTCGGCCTTCGGCCCAACGCTGAACCCCAGGGCAAGGGACAGGGTCCCCGGCGGAAGCTCAGGAGGATCGGCGGCATCAGTATCAGCGGACCTCTGCGCGGCCTCCATCGGCACGGACACGGGAGGATCGATACGCCAGCCCGCGTCATGTTGCGGCGTCGTGGGCCTTAAACCCACCTACGGAAGGGTATCAAGATACGGCATGGTGGCCTTTGCCTCGTCCCTTGACCAGGCAGGCCCCATTACAAAAGACGTGCGCGACGCGGCCCTCATGCTCTCCGCCATGGCGGGCCGCGACGAACTTGACTCAACCTCCATAGACGCCCCTGTGCCCGACTATGCATCCGCCCTCACCGGAGACATCAGGGGCCTGCGCATCGGCATACCCGCCGAGTACTTCATAGAGGGCATGGACAGCGAGACCGCCGCGCTCGTAAAAAAGGCCATTAACGGCCTCAAGGAGGCAGGGGCCGAACTCGTGGACATAAGCCTGCCCCACACTGAATACGCCGTAAGCGTATACTACCTCGTGGCCACCGCAGAGGCCTCAAGCAACCTCGCGCGCTACGACGGCGTAAAGTACGGCCTCCGCGTGAACAAGGGCAAGGGACTCATCAACATGTACAAGACCACGCGCGACGAGGGATTTGGCGCAGAGGTAAAACGAAGGATAATGCTCGGAACATACGCCTTGAGCTCGGGCTACTATGACGCCTACTACAAAAAGGCCTCAGAGGTGCGTACGCTTATCAAGAGAGACTTTGCCGAGGCCTTCAAGGTCTGCGACGTAATAGCAACACCCACAGCCCCGGCCCCGGCATTCAAACTGGGCGAACGCACCGAAGATCCCCTCACAATGTATCTATCCGACATCTTTACCATATCCTGCAACCTCGCCGGACTCCCGGGAATATCAGTGCCCTGCGGCAAGACAAAAGAAGGACTCCCCGTGGGTCTTCAGATAATAGGAAAATACCTCGACGAAGAGACCGTGCTCCGCACGGCCTACGCATACGAGAAGACGAGGGAAGGATAAAAGACGAAAGACGAAAAGAGAGAAAAAGAGAAGTGTGGGGCGGGCTTTTCCCGCCAGAAAAAATATCCCGCTTTCTTTTGGAAAAAAGAAAGCGGGGCAAAGAAAACCAATACCAGCGGCCCTGTTGGCCGCTGGAAAAAAGTTTTTTTGCCTGGCCGCGCAGGGCGCGGCCAGGAACCAGTTTTCTTTGCCAACTTTCTTTTTTAAAAGAAAGTTGAAATCTTTATCTTTTATTAAAGAGGACGATATTGAAGTACGAGGCAGTCATAGGGCTTGAGGTTCACAGCCAGCTCCTTACGAATACAAAGATATTCTGCAGTTGCTCCACACGTTTCGGGTCTGAGCCCAATACTCAGGTCTGTCCGCTCTGTCTGGGTTTGCCGGGGTCTCTACCCGTGCTTAACAGGCAGGCCGTGGAATTCGCCGTGAAGATGGCCCTTGCCGTGGACTGCACCGTGAACCGCAGGAGCATCTTCGCGCGAAAGAACTACTTTTACCCCGATCTACCCAAGGGCTATCAGATTTCCCAGTACGACCAGCCCCTAGCCGAGCACGGCTCTCTTCTCATCGAGACCAGCGGCGGTGAAAAGACAATAGGCATTACCCGCATACACATGGAGGAAGACGCCGGAAAACTCCTCCACGGCGAGGGCGCAGAAGACGGCGGCTTCAGTTTCGTGGACCTCAACAGGTCAGGTACTCCCTTAATAGAAATCGTAAGCGAGCCTGACATGCGCACCCCTGAAGAGGCCGTTTCATACCTCAAGGGACTTCGCGACATTATACTCTACCTCGGCATAAGCGACGGCAACATGGAAGAGGGGAGTTTTCGCTGTGACGCCAACATTTCCATCCGTCCCATGGGGCAGACCAACCTTGGGACAAAGGCCGAACTCAAGAACATGAACTCCTTCAAGTTCATAAAGGACGGCCTTGCCTACGAGATTGAGCGGCAGGTTGACCTTATCGAGTCAGGCGGCCATGTTGTGCAGGAGACGCGCCTCTTCGACCCCTCGCGTGGCATTACCGTAGCCATGCGCGGAAAGGAAGAGGCCCACGACTACCGCTACTTCCCGGAGCCGGACCTCCTGCCCCTTGTCATAGACGACGCCATCCTTGAAGAGGCAAAAGGTCAACTACCGGAGTTACCTGGCCCGAAGAAGGCCCGCTTCATGGAAGAGTACGGCATTCCCGCCTATGACGCAGGGGTGCTTACGTCCTCAAGGGACCTTGCCGGGTATTACGAGGCCGTTGTAAGGGCCACCACCGAGCCAAAGGTCTCATCGAACTGGGTAATGGGAGAGGTCTTGAGGGCCCTTAAAGAAGACAACCGCGATATTACCGACTGCCCCGTAAGCCCCGAGGGCCTTGCGGAACTCATACTCATGGTGAAAAAGGGCGAGATAAGCGGAAAGATAGCAAAAGAGGTCTTCTCCGAGATGTACAAGACAGGCGGCGGGGCCGCCGAGATAGTAAAGAAAAAGGGGCTCACGCAGATTTCCGACGAGGGCGCCCTTGGCGGCATAATAGACGATGTGCTCGCAAATAACGCCGATAGCGTGGAGAGATACAAAAAGGGCGAAGTAAAACTCCTCGGCTTCTTCGTTGGTCAGGTAATGAAGGCCACAAAGGGTCAGGCCAACCCCGGCCTTGTGAATAAACTCCTGAAGGAACGGCTTGGCGGTTAGGCTCCCCGCGCACCTCTCACCTCGCAAGCCCCCCGGCCACCAAGAAAAACCCTTGAGACTATTTAAAAAAAACTACTTTGAACTCGACCTTGTAAGGGCGGTGGCCATCCTCCTCGTAGTATTCTTCCACCTGAACCAGAAGGTCTTTCACCTCCCGGACACCTCATACCTCGGACTCTTTTTCAACTGGGGGTGGCATGGCGTGGACCTCTTCTTCGTGCTCAGCGGGTTCCTTATCGGCGGACAGATAATCGAGGATAACTTTGAAGGCCGCTTCACTTTCAAGAGGTTCTACTTGAAGCGGGTCCTCAGGACCTTTCCGCCCTATTACTTCTACTACTTCCTCGTCACGGCCATATACTCCTATATGATAGGAGAGTTCGCCCTGAGGAACACCACGATACTCAAGGACCTTCTCCTCCACCTCTCATACCTCAACAACTATATAGAAGTCATAAAGAGACAGTCCGGGCTTTACTGGTCGCTGGCCATAGAAGAGCAGTTCTACCTCATCACACCTCTCATCATGTTTCTTCTCATAAGGCACGCCAGAAGATACGTCCTTCCGGCCCTCGTTACGCTCATCTCCATTGGGGTAATTATCAGGCTTGCGCTATACGAGCCCGCCCTCGGCGCCGAGAGATGGTGGCATGGCTTTTATGTCCCCTTTCATACGCGTTTTGATGAACTCCTCTTCGGAGTGGCGACGGCCTACATATTCATAACCTTCAAAGAGAGGCTGGAGAGGCTCCCCGGCATCTGGAAGGCGCTCATGCTCGTCATCTCCGCCCTCTCCATCGGGGCGTCTTACCTCTACGGCAAGATGGGGGCGGGGTACTTCAATACATGCTGGCAGTTCACGGTGACAGGGCTGGGTTTCGCCATACTCATACTCTACATAACCACGTTCCCCATAGAGAGGTTCGTGCCCTTGAAATGGGCCTTCAGGGGAACCGCCCGGCTGAGTTACACCATGTACATCTATCACATCGTCGTCCTCAACCTCTTTCTTGCCTTTCTCGCCAGAAGGGGCATAGCCTTTAACACAAACTCTCCGGCCCTCTTCGCCCTCCTTGTCCTTATCTATTTTGCCGGGCTCTTCCTTGTATCAGGCTTTTTCTTCACGCTTGTAGAGATGCCTTTCATGCGCCTTAGAAGAAAGATAAGGAGATAGCAGGGCTTCCGGTTCCCGCATACCGCCTGCCCGGCCTTCCGCCTGCCCGGTCCGCTTAATGGCGGGCAGTTCCCGCCAAAGGCGGAAAAAGGCTTGTCTCTTTACCTGTGGTATGTTATTCTTACAGTAAGGAAGTAAGGAGGTAAGGAAAAATGCTCGCCAAGAAGACCTCGAAGAACCAACTGACACTGCCAAAGGACATAGCAGGCAAATTCGAGGGTGTTGATTACTTCGATGTATCCGTAAGGGACAACTCCATAATACTGAGACCTGTGAGGATAACCCCTGCCGGGTCATCACTTGAAGAGATAAGGGAGAAGATAGCGGCCCTCGGCCTGGAGGAAGGAGATGTCAAGAAGGCCATTAGATGGGCCCGCGGGAAAAAACCCGCATGAGGCGAAAGAGGGTGGTTCTTGATACAAACGTCGTGGTGTCCGCCCTGCTCTTCAGGGGAGAACTCTCGCGACTCTTGACCCTCTGGAAGGAGAAGTCCTTCATGATTGCCGCCTCAAGGGAGATTATAGACGAATATATCCGGGTTCTGGCCTACCCGAGGTTCAAACTGACCGAGGGCGAGATAGAGACCATTCTACAGGAAGAACTCCTTCCATACATTGACCCTGTCACGGTAAGCGAAGATGTAAGAGGGGCCTGCGAAGACCCTGATGACGACAAATTTCTCGCCTGCGCCGTGGCCGGAAGGGCCGATTTTATACTCAGCGGAGACGCGCACCTGATTAAGATGAAAATATACGAGGGATGCCGGATAATTACTGCTAAAGAGTTTTTGAGAAAGTTTCAATAAGCCGCCCCGTAGATGGTGGGCGTAGCCCAACGTAGGGGACTAAGTCAGTGTTTCATTATGTAAGAAGGTACTTATCAACACTAGCCGTCCATTCTTTATTAAGCATAGTGTTGTTTTTTATGTACTGCGTGAGACTGTTTATCCGATCTGTCTCGGGCTGGATATAGAGGTCAGCTCTTCTCTGGATGTCTTGCAAGCCGTTAGGCTCACCTTTTACCCAGTTGAGCACAATCACCTCATCATTGTCTTCAAAATCTGTAATTGAGATGTCTACGGGAAGTCGACTTCGTAACTTAGAATTTGCAAGTAAAAGTGGTCCGCGAGGATTCCGCTTGTCCAAAGCAACAGTCCTCAGCAGCCCATCACCCAATACCGGAGTTATTGTAAGTAAGCCTGTACCTAGATAAACGCGCGACCTATCAGGAGCATCTCCTACTTCTTTCGGATAACACCCCGCTATGTCGGAAACATTACCTTCCGCTAGACTGGCCCTCGCGACTCGGCCAATGGCGAGTATATGACGGAGAATTGCAGTCGCGATAAGTACTGATCGAGATAGATCTTCTTCATGGAAATCACTCGTTATAAGAAATGCGTCGCCAAATTGATGGCAGAAGAGGCGTTCCCCTGGGTTCGGATAGACCTTCTTCCCGATCCGGCAGATTGCTTCCATAAGCGCATTCAGTCCAAGAAATGCCTTCACAGTATCGTCCCAATGCTCCGCGAAACCTTCTTCGTCTATGAATAAGGCCCATCTTTCTGATTCAGACATGGCTCGTTACCTGAGATTAGTTTTGTAATAAGTATGGGTGAAACGAAACATAACCCTTCACATAATTTCCCCAAGCCCACCCAAGTGAAAATTTTTATTAGTCAGTTTGGTAGGGTGGGCACTGCCCACCATTCTACAAAACTTGGCCCCATTGACGGGTTGCGCTTCGCTCCCCTCTACCCCCCTACCCCTCAAATACCTTGAACCCCTCTTTCTTCCACCGGAAGTAATCGGCAAGTATATCTCTGTGGTCAAAGGCCAGGTCTTCGGGGAGTGTATCCTCTGCATACACACATGCGCCCGCGGCGTCGTCACCGGCACGGGGCGTTCCCCTGGACGTTGCCACAAATACGGTGGTTATGGTGTGAAAGCGCGGGTCGCGGCCCGGGGCCGAGTAGGTATGCAGCTGGCATTGAAGGCGCACCTTGAGGCCTGTCTCCTCCCTCGCCTCTCTTCTTGCCGCGTCCTCAAGTGATTCCCCCTCGTCCACGAACCCGCCGGGAATGGCCCAGCCATAGGGCGGGTTCTTTCGCTTGATAAGGACTATGCCGCCGCCCTTGAGCTCTATGATGATGTCTACCGTGGGAAGCGGGTTCTTATACTTCCTGCCCATGAGCCTCCTTTAAACATCTATGCCTCGAAGATAGGCGGCGTTATTCTCCGGCATGGATGGGTTAACGTAAATGCCGCTCCCCAGTTCAAACCCCGTGGTCTCCATGAGCCTTGGAATTATGGAGATGTACCAGTGCGAGAACTCGCTCTCGGCGTGACGCGGGGCGCTTGAGCTGATGGCATAATTATAATCAGGGTCGTCAAGGCCAAGGCTCAACTTCTGAAGAACCGTCTTCATATGAAGGGCAAGGTCCGCTGTCTCTTCTGCTGTGATGCTTGAAAAAGACGCCATGTGACGGCGCGGGAATATCCATATATGAAATGGCGAGAGAGCGGCATAGGGTATGAAGGTAATAAAGTCTCTCGTTTCCATGATGACACGCGCGTTGTCCGCGAGTTCCTTCTTTATCATGTCGCATTTCAGGCACTGGCCCGTGTCGTCAAAATAGTGCATGGAGGCGAGGATTCTGTCGCGAAAACGCGCCGGAACAATGGGCGTGGCCACTATCTGCGAGTGTGGATGTCCTATGGACGTACCCGAGGCAGGGCCATGGTTCTTGAAGATGATTACATGCTCAATGCGCCTGTCCTCATAGGCGTTTCTGAAACGGGCACGGTATATACGGAGGAGAGCGGCCATGTGTTCCGCCTCGAAGAAAGCGGGGCTCGAATCATGAAGCGGGCTCTCCACGACTACCTCGTGAAGGCCCACGCCGCGCACCATGCGCCTCGGGCCGTCAATGCTTCGGATGGGCTCGCCGTCTTTTGAGAGAACGGGATATTTATTCTCAAGGACCCGTATCTGCCAGGGGCCGTCAATAGGATGGCGGAGGAGTTCGCTCGCTGACTTGGCCTCGTTGCCAGGGCAGAAGGGGCAGGAATCAAGATGGCGCGGTTTGGGCCTTCGAGCCTGAGTCCTGCGAAACTCAACAGGCCTTCTGGCCCGCTCGGAATTTATTACCACCCACTCCCTTGTTATGAGGTTAAGCCTGAACTGGGGCATGGTTTTCCAAGTTGAAGGGCTCGGGGTCTATTGCTGTTTTTTTTCTAACGTCCCTTTGAGGCAGGAAAATCTGAACCACTCAGCCTTTCCTTAAAAGACCCCGCTAAAAGACTCCACAAGGGAAAGGCCCGTCTCATGAAAAGCGGGCCAGAAGGCCCTCTACCTTGGCAACGTGCCTTGTCTCTTCATCGGCAAGGTCCTCATATATGGTCCTCGACTCTTCAGTCTCGGCCCTCTTCGATAAGTCGGTAAAGAACTCGACAGAGTATTTCTCTGCCTCAAGGGCCAGTTCAAGGGCCTTACGGGGGGTGCCGAGGGCGTTCAGGACTTCTTCGATATTAACGTGTCTGGTGAAAATATCGGCCTCGCCGCTCCGCTCAAGGTTCGCCTCCATGGCTACTTCCTCGTCAGTAATCTGCTCGCCGAAGCCTGCCCTTGGAAAAAACTTGGCCTCTATGACCTTGAGGTGCTTTTTCTCGTCCCTTGCAAGGTCATTGAGTACTGCCTTAACCTCGCGGTCAGAAACCCTATCCGCCAGAATAGTATAGAACGTGAGGCCGTTTACCTCAATCCGCGCGGCTATCTTCACTGCCTCTTTCTCTTCAAAGTGCTCAAAACCCATTGTTCTCTCCTTTCTCTTATGAAATAAATCTAACAGAAAAGCGGGCCATGGGCAAGGGATTCATGCCCCAGGCGCCTCTTCCGGGGTCATGAGAAGGCCTTGTGCCTAAAAGTAAGAGTTGAATCACGGTGTGAATAATGTTATTTGATAGGACACGGTCCAAGACAGACAAAACCAACAATACTGGAGGAACGCCATGGGACTTCTTGAGGGCAAAAAGGGTGTAATCTTCGGCGTGGCCAATGAGAGGAGCATTGCCTGGTCCATAGCAAAGCGCCTCAGTGACGAGGGCGCGGAGCTTGCCTTTACATACGCGGGCCCTGCCCTCGAATCAAGGGTCAGGCCCCTTGCCGAGTACGTAGACGCCCCCATCATCATGCCCTGCGATGTCACCAAAGATGACGAGATAGAGGCCGTCTTTTCTGCGATAAAAGAAAAATGGGGTGCCCTCGACATGCTCGTCCATTCCCTTGCCTTTGCCAAAAAAGAAGAACTCAAGGGCGACTTTCTCCATACCTCGCGCGCGGGCTTTGCCATGGCCCTCGACATAAGCGCATACTCCCTTGTGGCGCTTGCGCGCGCCGCGGCCCCTCTCATGGAGGTGCGTGGCGGGAGCATCACCACTATGACCTACTATGGGAGCGATAAGGTCATAGAGAACTACAATGTAATGGGAGTGGCCAAGGCGGCCCTCGAGGCCTCCATGCGCTACCTTGCCGCCGACATGGGCAAGATGGGTGTGCGGGTAAACGCCATTTCAGCCGGGCCTGTGCGCACCCTTGCCGCCATGGGCATATCGGGGTTCAGGACCATACTCGACCTTGTTGAGAAGAAGGCCCCCCTTGGACGAAACATTACCCAGGACGATGTCGCTGGCACGGCCCTTTATCTCCTGAGCGAACTATCGCGAGGCGTAACCGGCGAGACCATCTTCGTGGACGCGGGATACAACATAATGGGCATGTAGGCCCTGCCACTCATAGCCCTCTTATTCCCCTACAACAAAGGACGAGCACCTTCATTGCGTTTAATAGCAGACCTCCATATACACAGCAAGTATTCCCGCGCCACGAGCCCCATGATGAACCTCAGGGGCCTCTCGGAGTGGGCGCGCATCAAGGGCATAGACATCGTCAGCACCGGCGACTTTACACACCCCGCCCACTTTGCCGCCATAGAGGAAGAACTGGAACCCGCCGAGGACGGCCTCTTTATTCTCCGTGGCAGTAGTGACAAAGCCGGAAGCCGCGCCGTGCGTTTCATGCTCACAACAGAGGTAAGCAACATCTTCACCCAGGACGGCAGGGTGAGAAAGACACATAACCTCATCTTCGTCCCCTCCATCGAGGCCGCTGGCCGACTCAACGCAAAACTTGCCTCTCTGGGGAACATCCGCTCCGACGGACGCCCGATCTTCGGTTTTTCAGCGAAAGATTTACTAAAATTGGTCCTCGACACCTCGTCGGAGGCCATGCTCGTCCCTGCCCATGCCTGGACCCCATGGTTCTCCATCTTCGGGAGCCGCTCGGGGTTTGACTCCATTGAAGAGTGCTTCGGCGGCCTCTCATCCCACATACGCGCCATCGAGACGGGCCTCTCGTCAAACCCGGCCATGAACTGGCGCTTGAGCGCCCTTGACGACATCACCCTCATATCCAACTCAGACGCCCACTCGCCAAGCAAACTCGGACGCGAGGCAAACGTCTTTGAGTGCGAGCCCTCTTACGCCAATATACTCGAGATAATAAAGGCAAAGGACCGCGAGAGGTTCCTCTTTACCATTGAGTTCTACCCAGAGGAGGGAAAGTACCACGCCGACGGTCACCGGGCCTGCGGCGTGGTGATGAACCCCGAAGAGACGATAAAGGCAGGGGGGCTCTGCCCTGTCTGCGGGAAGAAACTTACCGTGGGGGTCCTCAGCCGTGTGGAGGAACTTGCCGACAGGCCCATGGGTTTTGTGCCCGATAACGCCATACCGGCAAGACACATAGTGCCCCTTGTGGAGATACTCTCAGAGGCCATGGGTTTTGGCTCGGCCTCAAAGCGCGTCCAGCACGAGTACCGCAGGATTACCACGGAAGGGGGGAGCGAGTTTAACATATTACTCGACATGAGTGAGGCAGACCTCAAGGCCCTTACCGGCGAGCGCGTGGCCCTTGGCGTCATGAAGGTGCGAAGAGGCGAACTTGACCTCAGCCCCGGCTTTGACGGCGAGTTCGGCAAGATTAATATCCTTGGCAAGTCCAAGGAAATAAGGCCTACGGGCCCTACGCAGACAGGCCTCTTTTCCTGATAAATCCCTTTATGCCAAGGTGAAAATACCCCATGAAAAAAATACTTCTATGCCTTGATAACTCAGATGACTCAACTGCCGGCATTGACCTTGCCGTGGAACTTGCCCTCAAGGAGGGGGGCACCCTTACCGGCCTCCACGTCTATGCCGCGCGCCTCCATAATGAACGGTTCCGCCAGATGGAAGGCGGCCTTCCCGAAGAATACCAGAACGAGGCCGAACTCAAGCGCCAGAGGTCCATTCACGATGACCTCATAACCCGCGGCCTCGAGATAATATCGGATTCCTACATGACCGTGCTCCACGCAAAGGCCGCAACCTCTGGCATCAGCGCAGAGGGGCTAAGCCGCGAGGGCAAGAACTACGAGGAGATAATCCGCGAGGCCGAAGAAGGCGGATATGGCCTCCTCGTGCTCGGGGCCCTTGGCCTTGGCAGGACGAAGCGGAGCGTAACGGGCTCAGTATGCGAGCGCGTCACAAGGAGAACCAGCAGAAATACCCTCGTCGTAAAAGAGGGGCACCTTGGCCGCACCGGAGATGACGTTGTCGTTGCCGTTGACGGGAGCCCCTGCTCATTCGGGGCGCTTCTGAAGGCCATCTGGCTCACCAGTGTCTTTGGCTCCACCCTCCATATCATAAGCGTCTATGACCCGGACTTTCATTACGCCGCCTTCCGCTCCATAGCGGGAGTCCTTACAGAAGACGCCTCAAGGGTCTTCCGCTTCGAGGAGCAAAAGGCACTCCATAATAATATCATCGACAGGGGCCTTGCCCGCATATACAGGGGGCACCTCATGACCGCCGCCTCGCTCGCCCGCGCGCGCGGCGTCCATGCACGCACCGAACTCATGGCCGGAAAGGCCTTTGACAGGGTCTCCAAGTATGTGGAAAAAACAAGGCCCCGATTCCTCGTCCTCGGAAAGACGGGCGTCCACCGGACAGATGGCCTTGATATTGGAAGCCTTACGGAGAACTGCCTTCGAGGGTGCGCGGCAAATATCCTCATCGCTACTGATGAATTTCACCCAACAGAAGAAAAGGCGGCTGATGATCGTGCCCCCTTATGGACCAATGAAGCCGAGGAGAAGCTCCGTCCCATACCGGCCTTTGCCCGCGCCGCCGCCCGCGCCATGGCCATCGAGGCCGCCGTCGACGCCGGAATCAAAGTCATAACCCCTGAATTTCTCGAAAGGTTCCGTAAAGACCTTGGCTTCTAAGGAAAAGAACATGTCCCCTGCCCCTTGCCCGCCCCCGCCCTATATCATTTCCTGGAACCTCACAAAAAGGTGCGGCCTCCACTGCGCCCACTGCTATATCGACAGCGCGCCCAGAGCCGAAGACGCCGCCGAGATAAAGGGCGACGAGGCCCTCGCCCTCGTCGATGAAGTCGCCGCCTTCAGCCCAGGGGCCATGCTCATCCTCACTGGAGGTGAACCGCTCCTCTTTCCGCACATATTCTCTCTCATCTCCCGCGCCTCGCAGGCCGGGCTTATTGTCTTTCTCGGCACGAACGGAACGCTCATCGACGCCAAGGCTGCCATGCTATTAAAGGAAGCTGGAGTAAAAGGCGTGGGACTAAGCCTCGACTCCGCCACACCGGCCCATCACGACGCCTTCCGGGGCATGTCCGGGGCCTGGCAGAAGACCATCTCTGCAATGAAAAACCTCCGCGCCGCGGGCCTCCCCTTTCAGGTGCAGTTCACGGTTACGGAAGAAAACCGCGCCGACCTCCCTGCCATGATAGACCTGTCTCTAAAGGAAGAGGCCCTTGCCCTGAACGTCTTCTTCATGGTCTGCACGGGCCGGGCCGAGGCCATGACAGACCTCAGCGCCCAATCCTATGAAGCCGTGCTCAATGAGATTGCCGAGGCCTCCGATGCCCTTGAAGGCCGCCTCAGAATCCGCGCCCGCTGCGCCCCACAGTTTCTCCGCATACTCCATGAAAAGACGCCCGAGAGCCCCATACTCCGGGGCGGCACATCAGGCTGCATCGCCGGAGAGGACTACTTGAGGATAGACCCAACTGGCAGGGTAACGCCCTGCCCATATATTCCGCCCCATGAAAAAACCCCGCAGGCAGGTGAAAAAAGCCTTCAGGCAATCTGGGATTCTGACCCGGCATTTCTTGCCATCAGGGGCTGCGCTCCAGTGAGCCACTGCGAGAAATGTGCCTATAGCGAACTCTGCAAGGGTTGCCGCGCACGGGCCCTTGCCATGGACGGCCATGTAAAGGCCCCGGACCCATCGTGCGGATATGAAGACAAGGCCAAAAAAGACCAGGGGCACGCGCCAACGCCCCGCTGGACCGAAGAGGCAAGGGCACGCCTCGCGCAAGTCCCGAGATTCCTCCGCCCCATGGTCTCAAGAGGAGTCGAGCGCTACGCCAGACACATGAAAATAAGTGAAATTACGCCCCAGATAATGGCGCGCCTTAAAGACAGGGCCGGAAAAAACTAAGGAAAGTCTGATTAATTCAGACTTTCCAACGGCGCATGGACGCGCCGCCATTTTCTATAACTGTAAGTTATTGAAAATGTGAGAAAAAGAAAAATCGCGTTTTTTCTTTGACCTCTCTGAATAATTCAGGGACGAATTATTCAGAGGTTCCCTAAGAAGATGAGACCACAGGATAAGACCACGAGAGACGAGGAAAGAAAAATAAAAGAGGGGCACACCGCCACCAGCGTCGCCCTCCTCATCTTCGGCGTCATGCTCCTCTCAACAGGACTCCTCAATACCCTATTCGCCTTCAAGACAGGCCTATCATCAGGCCCCCTCAACTATGCCATCACCGCCGGAGGAATAGCCATGATAATGGCCGGGAAAAAACTCTAAGGAAAAAAGATAAAAAGACATAAAAAAAAAGGGGGGGGCGGGCTTTGCCCGCCAAAAAGAAGAAAGATTTCCCGCTTTCTTTTGGAAAAAAGAAAGTTTTTTGATGGCGCGGCATGACTCCGTGCTTTGATAAGCCCTCACGTCGAGAACCGGCATCTGCCTTATATACACTACGTCAAAGAAAACCGGAACAGCGGGCCGAAGGGCCGCTGGAAAGGACAAAGAGACCTGCCCGGGCCGCGCAGAGCGCGGCACGGGAATCAGTTTTCTTTGCCTACTTTCTTTTTTAAAAGAAAGTAGAAATATACTCACTCATTTTTCCTTCTCATTACTCCAAACAAGATAACCTCGCACGCCGCCGCGAGCAGGAGCACCACGATAGGCCACGTAAGGGCCGAGCCGCCTTTGTCCCGCGTATCGAGCCAGAGCCAGGCCGTAAGTTCGTGCCTTGAGCCATGTTCTCCGTTAGAGCCGTCCCAGAGTGAAAAGGCAACTGGCAGAAGCCCCCTACCCTTTACGCCGCCCCCTTTAAGAGGAAGCGCGCCCCTCATCATCACACGCCATGTGCCATTATCATACCTTCCGCGCGCGCCAAGGTCAGAAGTCCCCTTCACGGGAATAAGCCTCATTGAACCAGCTCCCCTTGCCCGCATGAGAGAAGTCCTCTCAGCGCCGCCTGCCGCAGGCCCCTGCCAGAACCATATCATTACGGGCTCGCCGGAACTCCCCATGGCAAGGGGCGGCCTCCTGCCAGGGCGGGGCCTTGCCGGAAACTCAATGGCCGCGCCGTCGCGGTAAAGCCTGCCTTCGGCGAGTTTCTCTGCCTCGCGGTCCCCGGGTACGCTCCGTGTCCTGTCGTCCCACTCAATGAGAAGGGCAACCTCTTGCCCCTTATAAAGGGCCTTCACCGAGAGAGAATCAATTGTGGGAGTAAAATGCCGCTCCTTCATGACCAACTGTGGAAAGACGGCGAAACTACTATAAGGGGCCTTCTTCCAGAGCGGGTCTTGAGGGTCATCGGGAAGGGTCCCCTCCACCCTCATGGCCTTAATGACCCTCTCCACGCCTAGCCTCTTATAGGGAGCGGCAAGGGTCGTTACATAGCGTGCCAGGACTGCGCGGTCTTGGTCAGATAAGACCTTCCTGCTCGCGGGGTCGGCGAAACTCGGCATCTGCGTGCCCTGTATGCCCGTTGTAATCCTCCTGTAAATGTCCTCGGCCTTGGCGCCGGCCCTGAAGGTCCAGGGCTTTGTAAGGTTACGGGGCCAGGTGCGAGAACCAAAGTCGTCCTTGAGTTTCTTCCTGCCATCTCCACGCCCCTCACTGCCGTGACACTCGGCGCAATTATCCTTGAAGAGTTTACGGCCACGGCTGAGCGCGGCCTTGCCCGTGACCTTTTCTACAAGCGATGTATCAATCTCACCCTCTTCAGGTTCTTCAAGACCCGAGAAGGCCTTTATGTAGGATATGACGGCGTTTTTTTCTTCGCGCGTAAGGGTCTTTTCCCAGCCGGGCATGGCCGTGCCGCTTAACCCACTTCCGCCGGCACCACTGCCGCCGCCCGTGAGCATCTTCAGAAAATCCCCGTGCGAGGGCGTTATCTCATCAAAGGGCGTGCTCTTCCATTTATAGAGACCATAGGTAAAGTCCCTTGGAGGCGGGCTGAGGTATGGCGCCGCCGGGCCGTCGCCTGCGCCGTCCCTGCCGTGACACCACCAGCAGTACCTCTCATAGACCACCTTGCCCTTGTTGGAATTATCCGCAAAGACAGACGAACCAAAAAGAAGCATGGCCGAAAGCACGATGACTATATGTAATCTCTTACCCATAACATCCCTAATCCCACTTAAGGGGCCTGTTACCCGTAAAGTCGTATAAAAAGAGTATTACCTTCCAGACGTCGTCTTCGCGGAGCGTCCCCTCCCACGAGGGCATCACCGAGTTCCATGGCGTTGCCTCAACGGGGAGCCCTGCGCCGCCCTTTACTATCCTCCAGAAGAGATAGGATTCTCGAAGCTGGGCTATGGTATTACGGCCAACAAAGGGCAGGGGCCGGGGGTTCATGCCAGCCGAGAGGTGCCCCCTGCCGTCAAGGAGCGCGCCGTGACAGAAGACGCAGTTCTTGAAGTATATTACCCCGCCGCCGCGCACAAGGGACCTGAAACGTGGGGGGGCTCTTTTCTCAAGTTCCCGGAAGGGGTTTCTGAGAGTCTGAAGGTCAAAGGTCTTGCCATAGGCGCGCATGAACCGCGGGGGCGCCGTGTGCACACGCCGCGCCTCGACGGGCAGGCCCCCAACGCTCCCCGTTGATAGATAGGTTAAGAGCCCCGCAACAAGTGGCAGGACTACGAGGACAATGTTTCGCACCCCACGGCGCCCTTCATCGTTAAAGAACGACTCAAGAGACCGCACGAACTCCGCCATGCCAGAGGGACTCGAACTAATTACAAGAAGGGCAACGACAATTACAAAGAAGACGTACATCAAGGCAAGGCTTCGGGGAATGGGCACGCCAAGGAGGGCCGGGACCTTGAGAAGGACAAGGGCAATGATAATGGTGAGTATGAGACTCAAGAAAGAAGATGTTTTCATTTTATGAAAAAAACTAATGAAAAAAATAAGAAATATTTCCCGCTTTCTTTTAGGGAACCTCTGAATAATTCGTCCCTGAATTATTCAGAGACGGGAAAGGAAAAACGCGGTTTCCCTTTCCCTCACATTTTCAAGGGCTTACAGCCCTGAAAATGGCGGCCCATCCATGGGCCGCAGGAAAGTCTGAATTAATCAGACTTTCCTTAGAAAAAAGAAAGCGGGGCAAAGAAAACCAACTGTCCGCCAGGCCGCGCCCTGCGCGGCCTGGATCTGTTTCTTTGTCAACTTTCTTTTCAAAAGAAAGTTGAGAGAAAAAGTCCTTCCTGTTTTTACCGCTTTCCTTTGGAAAAAAGAAAGTATTTTGATCGAGAGGCCATGTATGGTTGCCCTTAAGTCTCTTTAACCATGTGCAGAAATCGGGTCACAAAGAACTCTGCAACAAAGAAAACCAATGCCTTCAAGGGCCTTTGGCCCTTGAGGGCGTTACTGTCACATCAAGGCCGGCCTTATCGAGTAGATAGGCCGCCACGGCCCTTACCTCGGTCTCTGTCAGCCCTATCTCCGCGCCAGTGACAACGGGCATGGGGCTCACTACCCCTCCCTCGCCGCCGGGTACGCCAAAGCCCTTTACAACATAGGCCGAGGGCTCTCTCATGGACTCTATTATATATTCAACTGCCGAGCGGGCCCTTCCCCTGTAGCCAGCCTCTTTTATGCGCCGCGCGGCCCGAAGGGCCACTTCATCGAGGAGCGGGGCCCGGCCACGGCTATTATGACAGAGTGTGCACGAGCCCTTGCCGCCAAAGACCTTTTTACCGAGGGCAATGAGGTCATCCACGGTTTTTACGCTCTCTGGGCCAAAGGCCTCAATGTCCTCATCCCCCCTCGCCCTGTCTACCGCTCCCTGGGGCACATACTCTGTGCCAAAGAGCGTGTAGCCCCCTATTACAAGGAGCGAGAAGAAGACTATCTTAAGAAGGGTCTTCATAAGGGATACCCTCCTACCGCTTCCTGAAAGACACCCTCACCATCCACAAAATCACCCCTCAAGTTCGCGCTCTCCGGTGAGCTGACTGAGCCAGAAGATGAATACGATTATGCCAAGAAAGACTATTGTGCCAACAGAGACCACCTTTACGGCAAAACCAATGGGCGGGGTCATGGCCTCGGGTGAGGCGTCTTTTATGATGGAGTATACGTGCCATTTACCGCGTATGGCCGAGCGCACGTAACCCATGAGGCCCATGAGCCATGTGAAGGACACGGTAATGAGGACAAGGGCGTACTGGCTCCTTGCCGGGATATTGCCCCAGCGAAGACCATCGCGGGACTTCTCCTGCCTCCGAAAGGCGAGGAACTCGGCAAAGAGGGTAAGGGCGATGACGACAAGGGTGGTAAGGACCTGGGGCACGGAAGAGGCCACCTTGTGCGCCGAGTCCGTAAAGTACCCGTAATACACGCCAAGGAAGATGATATTAAAGACCCCTGCCGTAAAGAGGGCGGTTATGAAGGCCGTCGCCGTCCTTACGCGAGGAGCCGATACGTGGCGGCCCGCTCTCCTGTAAAGGACGAAACTCAGGAAGGTAAAGAGGACGATGATGTTTACGGCGGTGTTCTTCGCGGGCATTAGCCCAAGGGGTGCAAGGAGGGGGTGATAAGTGCCTCCAAGGGCCGCGGCCTCCTTTGCGGTGAGGACAAGGCTGTGGGGCGTAAACCAGACGAGGAAGGCGAGGAGAAGGACAAGGGCGATATACTTTACCCAATGCCTGTATCTCGAAGCCCCCCCGCCCCTCTCCATGGTGCACCAGAGATAATAATTCGCCGCAAGAAAGAGCGCCCCTATGACAACGGCCTGTATGATGAAGAGCCAGGCGAAAACGCCACCCATTAGCGTGATACCCATCTGCTGGCTGTAGGCGTATATCTCGGCAGTGAGCCAGTAACCCGCGAATGGGAGGGGCAGAAGGGCCGCCACGGCTATGAGGCTTGCCGTGTAGCCCATCCAATCATAGTAGGCACGGTCTTTATCTCCATGGGAAGAGAGAAAACGATAGGCCGCGTAACTCGCCACAATGGAGCCGCCGTAGGCGATATTTGCTATGAACCTGTGAAGGTTCATGGGGTTCCAGAGGTTATTGTGAATGGCCGGCCAGAGCCCGGCCTTGAGGGCGCCGTAGCGGTCCACGCCCGCGGGGCTCATCATGAAGGTTGTCCAGGCATTGGCTATGAACATGAGGGCCGTGCCCGTGAGATTGAGAATAAACCCAACGCCAAGATGAACCCACTTCAAAAGTCCATCTTCCATGTGATGCCAGCCATAGTAATAAACATAGAGGGCCGCGCTCTCGACGAAAAAGAGAAGGGCATAGACGATCATGGTGGGACCGAATATTCCCGACATATACCCCATGACCTTTGGGTAAAAGATGATGAGAGAAAATAGAAGGAGCCCGCCCGTGATGGCCGTTATGGAGTAGGCCGTGATGCTTACGCGGATAAACTCATGGGCAACGCGGTCATAGCGTGGTTCCTTTCGCGCCATGCCCAGGGCCTCGAGGATAAAGACAAAGATGGGCACGGCAAGGACAAACGCCGCGAACCAGAGGTGCATCTGCGCCGTGAACCAGACGGCGAGCCTCCCGCTCATACCCATTACATGGTGGTAGTCGCCGGGGGTCATAACAGGGGCCGGACCGCCCGAGGCGTACAGATAGCCTGGCGAGACAAAAAAAAGGGCAAGAGCAATAAAAGACCCCGCCAGTAATGGATAATAAACATTTCTTTTCTTCATAACCATGAAAAAAGACCTGCCTCCCCCCGTACTAAGGCCCGCCGTATATAAAAGAAAGCCCGCGCGCGTGAAAGACCGCCATGTCCATTAAGACAAGGAGCGCGCCGAGTACGATGAAGGATATAATAAAAATATTAAGAGACTTCATAAGGAACCCTTTAAGGAAGAAAGATTTTCCCGCTTTCTTTTGGAAAAAAGAAAGCGGGGCAAAGAAAACCAGTATTGACAAACAGCCGCTACAGGGCTATCCTCTCTTCCATGGCAGAGACTGGCATCAAAAAAAGCCGCCGCGCCCGCGGCCCCGTTGATATACTAATACTTATGGGCGCCCTTGTAAACGTAGTTGTTATCGCCTTCTTTCTTGTCCTCTACTTCCGGTCCTGATAGAGCCCCTCGAAGACGTGCAGGATATGGGGGGCCACCTGTTTTTTCCGCGAAATTACCCCGTGGAGTTCATAAAGACCGGGTTCCAGTTCCTCGTAACCAAGGTTATAGAGGACCTCGGCCTCGCCCACGGCAAGAAAGAGCGAATCCCCACGCACTATGTCCGTAACAAGGAGGGCCGAGAGCGAGAGGCCCTTTTCTTCCCTTATCTTCTCAAGTTCTTGCCGCAGGTTGTCCTTCTCTTCATGAAACTCACCAAAGCCTATGGTCTCCACCTGACCTATGCCAAAGGACCGTCCATCCGCCTTGAATACCTTGTGGTCGCCGCGTACCGCGGCCCCTGCGCCTTGTTTTCTTATGCTTGATGTGGCTCGGAATATCTCCTCGCCAAAGGCCATGTGCTCAAGGCCTGAGGTCCTCTCAAGGCGCTCTACAACCCTTCTATCGCGCTCAGTGGTAGTGGGAGAGCGGAGCATTACCGTATCGGAGAGCACGGCCCCGAGGAGAAGGCCGGCTATCTTGGCATCCATCTTCACGCCCTCTGCCTCATATAGTTCGGCTACAAGCGTGGAGGTGCTCCCAACAGGGCCGGTGACAAAGGGTATGGGCCTTGGGCTCTTGAAACCCCCTATCCTGTGATGGTCTACCACGCCGAGAACCTCAACGCTCTCGGCACCCTCGACGGCCTGCGAGAGTTCGTTATGGTCCACGAGTATGAGAGAGACAGGTGATGGTTTCAAGAGGCTGCTCCTTGTGACAACGCCCCTCAAGACGCCGTCCTTACCCGCCACCATGAGGCCCGTAACCCTCTTTAGCCTGTATCTCATGTCCTCAACGCGCTCATCGGGCGAGACGCTCTCGAAGGCGTTGTCGCAAATGATGGAGGCCGGGGCGCTGAGGCGAGCAACCTGCGCAGTAGCGGCCGTGTCAAAAGGAGACATGATAATGCTTACGCCCCTTTGGCGGGCCTTTTCAAGGACCTCATCGCTTACGCCAAAGCCGCCGCTCACTATAAGAAGCGCTGTGCCCATGTCCACGGCCTCGCGCTGTATGTCTTCGCGGTCTCCCACAATGACAACGCATCTCCTGGGGTCCTCTCTTTTTATGGTTCCCTGGAATGATTTTCTGGTCATGGCCCCCACAAAGATGGAGAGGTCGCGAACCTCGCCGCCTGTAAGGTCAAGGAGCGAGGTGCCGCCAAGGGCGTCTCTTATATTGCGCGTCGAGGCGCGCACAACACGCTGGGGGCCCGCGCCTGTTATGGCCATGAACATCCTTGATAGCGCCATGAGGGTAATGACGCCCTCGGGCCTTCCATCAATGTCTACAACAGGCACAAAACGCACCCTCTCGCGCTCCATGAGTTCCATGACCCTGATTAGCGGGGTATGGGAAGAGACGGTGAAGACCTTTTCCGCCATTATGTCCCTTGCCCGGGGATGCACATCCGGCACAAAGACCGGGGCAGGAAGACCGAGGCGTCCGAGGATAAATGTGGTCTGTGGGTTGAGGTCTCCTGCGCGCGCGGCAATAACGTTTTTCATGCCAAGCTCGGACTTGAGCCTCGCCAACGCCATGGCCGAGGCAATGGAATCTGTATCAGGGTTCCTGTGTCCTATTACGTATACCCTGCCCTCACTCATCGCTTCTCACCCTCTTCCATGCTTATAAGGACCTTGAGCACCCCGGGTCTACCCGCCTCCCGCACAGCGTCAAGGCCATCCTTAATGGGGTAGATCGCGCTTATGAAGGGCCGAACGTCGATGCGGCCCTCAGACAAGGCGGATATGGCGGGCCCAAAGGGACCGCAACGCGACCCCACGATGGTTATCTCGTCAATAACAACGCGGCTGAGGTCATCAGAAGACGGCCTCTTTGCCACCGTGGTCTTAAGTACCACCGTGCCACGCGGCCTTGTTATGGCAATGGCCTCTCCAAGCCCTTCCGCCGTGCCCGTGCAGTCAACAGTAAGGTCAAATCCCCTTCCAAGGCCTTCTGTTCCCGTCCTCACGGCCATGCCCATGCCTTCCATGTACATGAGCCTCTCCTCGTCCCGTCCTACGAGTGTAAGGGAGCAACCCCTCTCTCCGAGAACAAGGGCGCAGAGGAGCCCAAGCCTCCCATCTCCAAGAACCGCCACCCTCATATTTTTCTCAACCCTTACCTGAGACGTTATCTCATAGGCCGCCCCAAGGGGCTCCACGAAGATACCCTCTTCAAGGGATAGGTTATCTGGCAGGAGATAGAGATTACGCGCTGGCAGGGTTATGTAATCACCAAAGGCCCCGTCTTTATTCAGTATGCCAAGGACCCTTCTATGGGGGCAGTGGTTCTCGATGCCGGCCTCACAGAAAGAACAGTCCCCACAACCAATATTAATGGAGCCTGTAACCCTCTTTCCAATAAGAGAACTATCGCCCGCTTCTTCCACGATGCCCGTAAACTCATGTCCCGGCACACCGCCAAAGCCCATGTATCCCTTTATTATCTCAAGGTCCGTGGCGCAGACCCCGGCATAGGCCACACGCACGAGAGCCTCGCCAGCACTGGGCACGGGCGCCGGATAATCAGTACAAAACGTAAGGGTTTTCTTGAATACAAGGGCTCGCATGGAGATATTCCCGGGTAAGGTTCAGGGCTTTTCAAGGAGGGCCAGGGGCCTAAGCCTTTTCTGAGAGCGCGCTATAGTAATCGCAGAGCCCCTTTATTGGGCAGTCCCCGCAGAGAGGACGGCGGGCCTTGCAGGTCTTTCGTCCATGAAGGATAAGTAGATGCGTGGCCTCTGTCCACGAACTCCTCTCTATTATGGCCGTAAGGTCTCTCTCTATGTCATCGGGCCTTGAAGAGGCCGATAGACCGAGCCTTGTGGAGACCCTCTTTACATGGGTGTCAACGGCAAGGGCCGGCACGGAAAAGGCGTTTCCAAGGACAATATTGGCCGTCTTTCTCCCGACTCCAGGGAGGCTCACAAGGTCGGAAAGATTGGCCGGGACCTTACCGCCAAAGTCATCCACGAGTTTGGCAGAGCATTTTTTTATATTCCTGGCCTTATTCCTGAAAAAATTAACACGCCTTATCTCGCCTTCGAGTTCTTCAAGGGGAGCACGGGCATAATCAGCGGCGCTCCGATATTTTTTGAACAGATCCTCTGTAACAATATTTACGAGCCTGTCCGTGGCCTGCGCCGAGAGGATGGTGGAGATGAGGAGTTCAAGGGGGCTCGTGAATTCAAGGGCAGACCTTGCGCCCGGAAACTCGCGGGAGAGTATGGCGAGGATCTTACGTGCCCTGTCCTGTAAGTTCTTATTATTATCGGGGTTCATTATAGGGCGGGGCGAATGGTTCAGTTTTTTCGCTCAATGACATAATCGGCAACAGCCAGAAGAGACATCTTCGCCACGTCGGGCTTGAAGGAATCGAGGTTTTTCTTGGCATCAACTATATACTCAATGGCCCGCCTTCGCGTATACTCGATACCCCCGTGCCGCTCGATAAGGGCCACTACGTCTCTTATGGTCTCCCTTGCCCCGTCCCTCTTCTCAAGGGCGTCCTTCAGGAAACTCTTTTCAGTATCATCGGCCCGGCCATAGGCATGTATGAGAGGCATTGTAACCTTGCCCTCTCTAAGGTCGTTCCCAATGGCCTTTCCAAGGTCTTCGTCTGTAGAGATATAGTCGAGGCAGTCGTCCATGAGTTGGTAGGCGATACCAAGTCCCATGCCATAGCCGGCGAGGGCAACCTCCTGGTCAAGGGGGGCGCCGCATATCATGGCCGCCACCTGCGTTGAGGCCGAGAAGAGCACTGCCGTCTTGTTGGTTACTACCTCGAGGTACTCTTCTTCCGTGGTCTCAATGTCGCCGTGCTTCAGAAGTTGCATTACCTCTCCCTCGGCCATGCGCGTAGTGGTCCTTGAGAGAACCTTGAGGATGCGCTCGTTGCCCTTGCTTACGGCAAGGCTGAATGCCCGCGAAAGAAGATAATCACCTACAAGGACACTTGCCCCGTCTCCCCAGACCACGTTTGCCGTGGTCTTTCCGCGCCGGAGATTCGCCCTGTCCACAACGTCATCGTGCAGAAGAGTAGCCGTGTGTATGTACTCGATTACCGCGGCAAGGTCTATCTGCAGGTCTCCGCTGTAATCGAAGAGCCTTGTGCCAAGGAGCATGACAAGGGGCCGGAAGCGTTTTCCTCCGCTTGCGAGGATATACTCGCCCACCTTGCCCACGAGCCAGACATCGGAGTTGAGATTTCTCGTAAAAGACTCCTCAACACGCCGAACATCGTCCTTTATGAGGTCCATGACCTCCTGAATACGCATATATAGCCTGTCTCTCCTTGAGCCTGTTTGAAAACGCTTTTATCCGTGGGATATTCCATGTTACACAACCATCCCCTCTCTGTCAAAAGGTTTTCCCTTCCCTGGGAAAAGCCCCGGCACGCAGAGTGTCGAGCGCTCTCAGCAGACACAGATGTCTTTGATAAGGCACTCTTCGCACTTCGAGGCGTCCCTCTTCTGAGGACAGACTTCAAGGATACCGAGACGGCAGAGCGCGAAGTCGTACTTTACGGGATCCCGGGGGTCGAGCCGTGCAAGCGAGGCCGTAATCTCCTCGGCCATCTTCCAGTCACGGGACTTTCGAGTCGTAAGGCCGAGGTACGAGGCTATGCGGGCGATATGCGTGTCCAGGGGTATGACGAGTTTTGAGGGCGAGATGCCACGCCAGATGCCAAAGTCAAGGCCGTCGCCACGGCGCACCATCCAGCGAAGGTAGAGATTAAGGCGCTTACATGGGCTACCTCCCGCGGGGGAAGGAAAGAAGAACCTTACGCCCGCGCTTGCAGGGAGTCCTCCACTACCGTAAATGCCCGCAGTATCAAGAGACAGGACGCTTGAAGAGAATCGGGTAAGGGCCTCTTTTATGTTCTTGTCAGATGAGGAGTAACCGCGCATGAAAAAACCGCCTATGGAGCCCCCGGTCTCTATCATCTGGCGGGCAAAGTAGAGAAGGCAGGAGATGTCATTACCCACATTGAACCTGTGTCGAAAGTCCTTAAAGAGCCTCCCTTCAACGCGAGGCCTGAAACCGCCAATAAAGCGCGCGGGTTCTCCCCCCATGACAGACAGGACCCGTTCAACGCTCTTCTTTATGCCCGCCACGCGGCCATAGGCAAGACTCGAGGCTATGAGCCCCACTATCTCCCGGTCTTCGTCTGAAGTATACCTGTGCACAAACGAGAGGGGGTCGCTCTCAAGAAAGCCCTTCTCATAGGTCCTGTAAAGCATATCAAGACGTTTCTTAAGCAAGACGCCTTTTTTTCTTCCTCTCATTAAGAACCTCCCCTGTCTGTTCATGGTAGTTTATATGGGGGCCTTAAGTCAACAGCGGTAACCCGGCCATGGCACGAAAAAAAAGGGGACAGACCCTGCACCCTTTGTTAAAACCATTTGTTAGAGGGAAGGGCCTGCGCGGTACGATTAAAACTCTTTGTTAGAGGGAAGGGCCTATGCATTACGATTAAAACCCTTTGAGCCCCTTGAAAAATACTGTATAATAGGCTCCAATTAAAATAAGTAGTTGAAGGCTTGCACGAAAGGGAAATGGCCATGAAAAAAAGCCACAAGGTCCTTGCCATCATAGCCCTGATGGCGCTGTCTCTTTTTACATCAGAGGCACGCGCAGGCGAATCTGACCTCCTAAAGGCCTTCATGAAGGCCTACAATACCAACATAGGTATGAGAGGGGTCATAGAGCGGAATAAAAAAGACGTGCCCGCGGAGATAAAAAAACTCCTTGCCGAGAGCCACGGTAGCGGCATTACCGCCGAGGCAAAGGCCCGGAAACAGTATCTTGCCGAGACCATGGCGCGAGAATACAAGAACGTTACAGGTGACATCTCCTATCTCATAGGGGTAAAGAAGGACATATTCAACTCAAGGCTTCACGCCCCTGTGCGCTCTGTTGCAGTAAAGGGCATTCATACCATTACAATGCCCCGGGCAACTCCAAAGGAAAAAAACGTCTTCAGGCCTGATAATATCATCATACACGCGGGTGAGTGGGTACGCTGGGTAAACGACGCTGGAGAGGCCCATATCTTTGCCTCCATGCCGCTCCTTGGGAAGCAGATACTTTTCACCCCGAGCATAAAACCCGATGAAATCTGGATCCAGCGCTTTACAGAGCCTGGCGAGTACTATTACTTCTGTTACATACACAACAGCATGGTAGGAAAGATTACCGTGCTTCCCGCTGAGAACGAAAAAGTAAGCAGACAGAACGGACCACTTCAGTGAGGGCGAAAAACAGGCGAAGATAAATATGAGAAGATGTTAATAAGGGTCTGGATGTGGTAAGAGATTTTTTTCTCTATCTCTAAAGGAACCTCTGAATAATTCGTCCCTGAATTATTCAGAAACGAAAAAGAAAAAACGCGGTTTTTCTTTTTCTCACATTTTCAATAACTTACAGTTATAGAAAATGGCAACACATCCATGTGTTGCAGGAAAGTCTGAAATATTCAGACTTTCCTAAATACGCTTAAAGCGCAGAGGGGGTAATGATGAGCAATACACGGGCGTTTTTTATTACGCTTGCCGCGGTTTTTCTGCTTCTTGCAGGGCAGGCCCTGGCCAAGGAATCCATGCTTGTAGAGGCCTTCATGAAGGCCTATGACGCAAAGAACCTCGCGGACATGAGCGAATTGATAAAGTCCAACAAAGACAAGATACCCGCCGAGGTGCGCGCCCTTGTGAAGGAGGGGCTCAAGAAAGGCCTGTCCAAGGAAGAAAAGACGGCCAAGTTCTTTACAGGGGAACTCATGGCAAGGGAATATAATAACCTTACCGGAGACTCGAGCGTCCTGATAGAACTGAAAAAGGCCGAGTTCAACTCCATGCTACACAAGGCCGTGGAATCAAAGCCCGTGAACAGCGTAAACACCGTAGTGATACCCCTTGGCACGGACAAGGAACGAAACGTCTTCAAACCCGACAACCTGGTAATCCACCAGGGCGAGACAGTGAGGTGGAAGAACAACGATAAAATAGCCCATATCTTCGCATCCATGCCCCTTATAGGGAGCGGCGGCATATTTACGCCAAGCCTCGAGGGAGGCGCCACCTGGGAGTTTAAATTCGACAAACCCGGCGAGTATTTTTACCTCTGCTTCATACACAAGGGTATGATAGGGAAGATAACGGTTTTGCCCAATAAGAAAACGGAGAAACCTGAACCCTCTAAAAAAACAGGGGCCGCCACGGCTCCGGCGGAAAAGTAACAACGTTTGAGACAAGGGATATGGACAAGGCCGGGTCCTGCTCGTGGACACCGGCCTTTCTACATTGCCACGGTGCGCTCCATGAGTGCTTTCATTGCGTTGATACTGTGTTTTTTTGCTGTATTGATGAAAACTTGATAAAGAGCCATGGAAACCCTTAGCGGAAAAGTCGAGAGGATAAGGTACAGAAATAATGAGACCGGTTATACGGTCATCTCCATTCGCTCGGCCAAGGGTGAGCATACACTTGTGTGTCACGCCATTGATGTAAAGGAGGGCGACAGCATACGCGCCGGGGGCCAGTGGGTCACACACAGAAAATACGGCCGCCAGTTTCACTCGACATACCTCGAAGTGGCCCCCCCGTCGGACGAAGAGGGGCTCTTAGCCTTTCTAACGGCCACGGTAAGGGGCATAGGGGCATCGAGGGCCCGTGCCATAGTAGAGAGGTTTGGCATGAAGGCCATTGATATAATGGACAACGAGCCAGAGAGACTCCGTGAGGTTCCGGGCATAGGAAAGGCGCGGCTAAGGTCTATTATAGAGTCCTGGGAGAAGGGGCGCGCCATGCGCGAGGTGATGATATGGCTCCAGAAGTATGGCATAACACCGGGCTATGCCGTGAAGATATGGAAGGCCTATGGAGAAAAGACCATGGAGACCATACAGGAGAACCCCTTCCGCATAGCCGATGAGATCTGGGGCATGGGCTTCAAGATAGCCGACAGGGTGGCCCTCCAGCTCGGCGTTCCAAAGGACTCGCCCATGAGGGTAAAGGCCTGCATACTCTATGTTCTCAAGACCGCGGCGGATACTGAGGGACACGTCTTCCTCTTCGAGGGGGAACTCTTGAGGAGGGTGCGTGAGTATATAAGGGACCACAGCATAGACGCCGCAGGGTGCCTCGGCGTCCTCTGCAGGGAAAAAAAGGCCGTAGTCGAGACAATGGGTGCCGAAAAGGCCGTCTTTCACGCTATGTACTCAAGATTGGAGGATAACGCGGCAAGGCTTATCTTTGAACTCTCAACGGGCGTAAAAAAAAGGCTCGATCTTGATACCGAGGAGTTCATAAGGGAATATGACCGGAAGATGAATACCAGGCTCTCGCCGGAGCAGGAGGAGGCGCTGAGGCACGCCGGAGGAAAGGCCGGCCTTCTGGTGATTACGGGGCTTCCGGGCACCGGTAAGACAAGCGTCTGCAAGGCCATACTTGACCTTTACGACAGAGGGGGTATGGAGTACCGGCTATGCGCCCCTACTGGAAGGGCTGCGGAGAGGCTCGGCGAGGCCACGGGAAGGACGGCAAAGACCATTCACAGGCTCCTTGGATACAATGGCACGGCCTTTGAACATGGAAAGGGAAACCGCCTTGAGTGCGATGCCATTCTCGTGGACGAGAGTTCCATGGTAGATATAGGTCTCTTTAACAGTCTTCTTGAGGCGGTCCGCAAGGGGACGAGGATTGTCTTGATAGGAGACACGGCGCAGTTACCCTCTGTGGGGCCGGGGAATGTCCTCTGTGACGTAATAGCATCTGGGTGCGCCACGGTGGTAAGGCTTAAGACCATATTCAGACAGGCGGCGAGTTCGCCAATAGTGCTTGGCGCGCACAGGATAAACGCGGGAGAACTTCCAGAGTTCAGGGGAGACTTTACCTTTGAGGAGAGCGCGCAGGAGCGCCTAACAGAGAGACTCCGGTGCCTTATGCCAGGGCTTGTGAGTCGCTACGGTGATGTGCAGGTCCTCTGCCCCATGAACAAGGGCGCCGTGGGTATAGGAAACATAAACAGGGTGCTTCAGGATACGCTCAACCCCAGGGGCGCTGACAAGATGGAGATAGAGAGGGGCTTTCTGAGACTCAGGACAGGGGATCGCATTATCCAGCTTAAGAACAACTACAATAAAGATGTCTATAACGGGACAATCGGGATTGTCAGGGACATTGATAAAAAAGACGAGAAGCTCCATGCCGACTTCGACGGCAAGGCCGTGGAGTATGACTTTGACGAACTCGACGAGATAAGGCTCGCCTACTGCATAAGCATACACAAGAGCCAGGGGAGCGAGTTCAGGTGCGTTGTCCTCTGCCTTGTGAACTCTCACTACATAATGCTAAGGAGAAAACTCATCTATACGGCTGTGACACGGGCAAGGGAACGGTGCCTTATTTTAGGAGAGAGGCGTGCGGTAAGCATGGCCGTAAAGAACGTAAACGAGAGGCCGAGAAACACGCGCCTTGCCCAGAGGGTGCAGGAGCACATTGCAGGAGGTCTCGGCCTGTTCTAAGGTCCAGGCAGATAGTGATGATATGCCTGTGGAAGGGATGGCCGTAAACGCCATGCCCGGCGAATCCCCTTGATTTCAGAGCATGGAAAGGTTATAAAATTAAGGTCAGGTTTGGCGGAGTAATCCCGCTCTTTCTTCGCTTCCTCAACTCCTGTTCATAAGATATAATCGGGGCGTGGCTCAGACTGGTAGAGCACCGCGTTCGGGACGCGGGGGTCGGAGGTTCAAATCCTCTCGCCCCGACCAATTTTC
>CAYYJQ010000014.1:0-2968 GCA_964472295.1 uncultured Thermodesulfobacteriota bacterium
ACAGCGTTAAGGGGGGCAACGGGCAACAGGGGGGGGAGGGGTACAGCGTTAAGGGGGGCAACGGGCAACGGGGGGGCAGAAGGGGTACAGCGGCAACGTGGGCAATGGGGCGTGGGGGGTAACGGGGATTGGGGCAACAGGGCGGGGGGAGGAGGGCCATCTCTTTCCGGCTGCCGCCAGATACTCAGTACGGTAAGATGACTGCTCTGTCAGATTCCCTGACATTGGCGTGTCATGGGCAGGCGGCCTCCCGGCACTTCTTTAAGAACTTCTTTAAGACAAACTGTCCAACCTGCCTGATTTACAAGAAAAATATGTTTGACTAAATAACGTGCCACCGGGTGCTCCCGTGGCACGTTTGTTGCGTCTACTCTCTGGGGATAATGGAGGAATCTTTACTATGAAGCCCCTTGTATACGCGATAACAGGTCTCTTAATTCTGACTCTCTCAGGGCCTGCGTTTTCAGATGAAAGCGCCCGCATACTCGCACTGAGGGCCGGTGGGCACGAGACCTTTCACCGCCTTGTCATAGAACTCTCGCACGAGGCCCTCTACAGGGTGGAGACCAGGGGGGGAAGAGTTAAGATAATGCTCCAGGACGTGAATTCGCGCGGCTACAGGCCGGCTCCCCTGGATTCGGATTTTTTTACCCTTGAGAGGGTATCCACAGAGAAAAAGAAAAAGGGATTTGTAACCACCCTTGTCCTGGCCCTTGACAGAGAGGCACGCATTAGAAAAATGCAAATGGACAGGCCCTTCAGGGTCATCGTGGATATGTACCCCAGGGGACGCGCCGCCTCTTCCAGGACGGGAAGAATAAAGAGACCATCGCTTCAGAAGGCAAAACAAGTCCCGCCCCAGAAACCGCGGCGTCTCTCCGCCCTTGTATTCAACGAGGGCTGGAGACGTGGTTTCGAGAAAAAGGCCGTCATGGGCCTCAAGGCCGCTTATTACAGTAAACTCCCTCTTCCCGGCCTTGATCTGCTCCGCGAGGTTGTACCTCTAAAGGGCGCTGATGCATGGAAGAGTGGAGTGGAGGCAAGGGCGGAGATAAGGTCGCTCCTTGAAAATGGCGAGAAGGGCCGCGCTGAAACGCTTAAGGTGATAGTGGCCCTTATTAAAGAAGATGGAAGGCTCGAAGACCTTGAGAGCATTATTATGAGAACCCCGGAGAACGCCCTTACGCCGTTGGCCCGTTTTCTCCTTGCCGTCCATTACGAAAAAGAAGGCCTCTACCCCGAGGCAATAGCCTACTACGCGCTGGCCCATGACTCGGCGGCCCTCAAGAGACTAAGGGCAGAGTCAGCCCTTGCAAGGGGCAGGGCCCTCTTCTTTTCCGGCCGTGGCGCCGAGGCCTCCATCTGGCTTGAGAGGGCCGTTAAGGATGGGGCCGGGGAGGCGCGTCCCTTTCTTGCCGCCATGTATATGCTGAGGGGCGAAATAATAAAGGCCAGACATGCCTATGCCCGCCTCGGAAGGCCCAAAGACCCCCTTGCGCTCATGGGGCTCGGAAGGCTCATGATGATGCGCCGTGATTACTCCGGCGCGGGCGAGGTATATACGGCCCTTGCCGAGAGGTTCAGAAAAGACGACTTTCTATGGTCTTTTTTCATGCTCAGGAGCGCCGACGCCCTCCTTGCATCAGGCGCTCTCAAGGACGCCCTTGAGACATACTCATCCCTCAGTAAGAACTCAAGGGGCCTTGGCCGTTCAATGGCAAAGATGGCCCTTGCCGATTATTACTCAGGCGATGGCAAAAATCCCTCTACCGCAAGGGCTCTCTACGAGAATGTCGCCTCTGGCACGGGGCAACTCGCCGGCGAGGCCCGGCTCAGGCTCGCCGCCGTGCTGAATACCCTCAAGCGCTTTGACGAGGCCATGAGGACCGTTGACGCCCTCTCTCCAGAAAATACTCCCTTCGGGGCAGGCTCCACAATAAGGTTTCTTCGCTCAAGGATAGCCTTTAACTGGGTAGCCTTTCTTTATACTAAAAAAAAGTGGCCAGAGATCTCCATGCTCAACTACAGGTTCGGCGATCTCATAAGCCTTGGCCGGAGGGCGGAGTACGATTTGATGGTAGGTGAAGCCATGCTCAGGGCCGGGCTTACGCCCGATGGCGTCAGGGCCCTTAAGATGGCCGAGAACCTTGGCACGAAAGATGTGAAGGAAAAGGCCCTCTTTTTGCTCGCACGTCTTTACCTCGACCAGAGCGACCCCATTGCCGCCGGACGTATCCTCGCTGATATTAAATCCCTTGACGCAAAGGCCGCCAGAGGTCACCTCTGGAAGGACTATGACCTCGAGACCCAGTACCTGAGGGGCGGTTATGGCGATGTTGTAAGGCTTGGGCGCGGGAGCCGGAGCGGAGAGGTCCTTTTAATGGTGGGCAGGGCCTATGAGAGGCTTGGAGACATGTCCGGCGCGGCCAGGGCCTTTAGAGACGCGGCGGCCCTCTTCAAAGAAAAAAATAATACCCGTGGGCTCGTCTCAGCCCTTACGGGTTATGGCGACATCAGGTTTGAGTCACGAGAGTTCAGGCCGGCCATAGAGGCCTACACCAGGGCCGCGTCCCTGGCCGGAGGAAGGGAAGCGGACCTTGGAAACTGGGCAAGGTACAGGCTGGCACTGAGTTACGCCGGGGCGGGAATGGAACGCAAGGCCTCGGACCTCGTGGCGGACCTCAAGAAGAGGGACAAGTCCTATGGCGCATGGGCTGAGGCCCTCTCAAAAGTTGGCGCAGGCGGATAAAGTAGGCGGTTAACTACGTGGAAAATTTCAGGAAGAGGGACAGGTCCTACGGTGAATGGGCCGCAAGGCCCTAACAAAAGTTGGCGCGGGCGGATAAAGTAGGCAACAGACCTTGTAGGGGATTTCAGGAAGAGGGGCAGGTCCTACGGTGAATGGGCCGCAAAGCCCTGACAAAAGTTGGCGCGGGCGGATAAAGTCGGCAACAGACCTTGGAAGGGA
>CAYYJQ010000014.1:3068-18772 GCA_964472295.1 uncultured Thermodesulfobacteriota bacterium
CCTACGGTGAATGGGCCGCAAGGCCCTGACAAAAGTTGGCGCGGGCGGATAAAGTCGGCAACAGACCTTGGAAGGGATTTCAGGAAGAGGGACAGGTCCTACGGTGAATGGGCCGCAAGGCCCTGACAAAAGTTGGCGCGGGCGGATAAAGTGGGCAACCGACCTTGTAGGGGATTTCAGGAAGAGGGGCAGGTCCTACTTAGCATTGGCCGCGAATTGGTTGGATATTGTGGATAAGGCAGGCGGCGATGGCTGAGGCCATTAACAGGGAATTCCTTAACAGGGCCTTTCACGACTTCGAGGAGTCGTCTCGGAAACTCGAGAGGCAGTACGCCCTTCTTGGCGAAAAACTCGGTAACCTTGAGCGCGAGTTCTCCGGCAAGAACCGCGCCGCCGAGCACACGGCGCGCCTTGCCGCCATGGGAGAGATGGCCGCAAAGATAGCCCACGAGATAAGAAACCCCCTTGGCTCCATGCTCATTTTTTCCACCATACTCTGCCGCGAACTAAAGGGACAGCCAAAGAGGCAGAAGATAGCCGGTCACATGGTGGAGAGCGTGCGTAATCTCGACCGCATCCTATCCGACATGCTCGTCTTCTCGAACAGGCCCGAGCCAATGCTGGAGAGGACTGATATGAGAGACATCATCACAAGGGCCCTTGAGACCTGCACCGCAAGAAAGCCCGAAAACATTACTGTAAAGACCAGAATAAGCGGAGGCACTGCCCTTTACGCGGACTCAAGGCTCCTTGTGCAGGTCTTTGTAAACCTCTTTTACAATGCCTTTGACGCCATTGGAGACGCCGGGGGCCTTCTGAGGGTTACCGTAAGGGGCGGTGAGCGTGAGATAGAGACCATTATCGAGGACAGCGGCCCTGGCATGGAAGAAGAAGTCCGGGAGAGGATATTCGACCCCTTCTTCACCACCCGTCACACCGGCACCGGCCTTGGCCTCGCCATAGTGGCCGCCATTGCCGAGACGCACGGCGGGACAATAACCTGTGATTCCGCCCCAGGGCGCGGCGCGAGGTTCACATTGCGGCTCCCGCGCGGGGTCTTGGAGACTTAGTACAAAAAAATCAGGCACGGAGGCTTCAGATGCAGGACATACTCGTAGTGGATGACGACCTTGGCATGAGGACTGCCCTTGACGAGGCCCTTCGGAGAAAGGGCTACAGTGTAAGCCTGGCCTCTTCGGGAAGCGAGGCCCTTGATATGTTCAGCGGCAGCAGGCACAGGCTCGTAATAAGCGACATGAAGATGCCCGGCATGGACGGCGTTGAGGTGCTGAGGGGCGTCAAGAAGATAGAGCCCACCACTCCCGTGCTCCTCATAACGGCCTTTGGCACGGTGAGCAAGGCCGTGGAGGCCGTAAAGGAAGGGGCCCTTGACTTCATACAGAAACCCTTTACCCTTGAGAGCCTCGAAGGGCTCGTGGAAAAGGCCCTTGCCTGGGGCGGCGCCGTGGACCAGAGATGCGGCATGGGCAGGGACTTCTTCACAGACACCGCAAGCCCTCTCATGAGACAGGCCCTTGACCTTGCGAGGATAGCCGCCTCAAGCGACGCAACGGCGCTCATAAGCGGAGAATCCGGCACGGGAAAGGAACTTGTCTCAAGGTTCATACACACCAAGAGCAGGCGCAGGGACGGCCCCTTTGTGGCCGTGAACTGCGCGTCAATACCTGACGGGCTCCTTGAGTCCGAACTCTTTGGCGTAGAGAAGGGGGCATTTACCGGCGCCGCCGCCCCAAGGGCCGGAAAGTTCGAACAGGCAAACAACGGGACCATTCTCCTTGACGAGGTGAGCGAGATGGATATAAGGCTTCAGGCAAAACTCCTCCGTGTAATACAGGAACGCGAAGTGGAGCGCCTTGGCTCAAAGGCCCTTAAAAGACTCGATATAAGGATAATAGCCACTACGAACAGGGACCTTCAAAAAGAAGTCGTTGAGGGGCGTTTCAGGCAAGACCTCTTCTACCGCCTTAATATCTTCCCCATCTCCGTACCCCCGCTCCGCCATAGAAAAGAAGACATACCCGACCTTGCCGCACGATTCATGAGGAGGTTCAGCGCAAGGTACAATCGTCACCTCGACTCAATCTCCAACGAGGCCCTCTCATATCTCGCCGCAAGAGACTGGCCCGGAAATATCCGCGAACTCGAGAACGCCATCGAGAGGTCCGTGCTACTGGCGAGCGGGCCTGTCCTCTTGAAAGAACACTTTCTTCCAGCCATGGGCAGGGAACCTCTTACTCATCTCAAGAGACCTCAAGAAGATGACCGTCACACTGACGGGACCTTGAAAACAGCGCCCCTCAAGGGGGCGACAATCAGGGACATGGAACGCGAACTCATCCGCCGCACCCTCGACGAGACCGGTGGAAACCGCACCCGCGCCGCCCGCCTCCTCGGCATCTCCATAAGGACCCTGAGGAACAAACTCAAGGAATACGCGACCCTGACACAGGGAAGACCTGATATGCCCGCATAAGGCTTCTGGGCGATGTGGCAGGAAAATTTTGCCCTGCAAATCTCGCCGATGAACTGAAAGACTATAAAAAACGGCCTGCCCGGTCAATCATCCTCACGGTATGGAACTTGCAAATTAAAACTCGGCAAGGGGGCAAGGGGGCAAAGGGGCCATGTGGGGCAAAGGGGCCATGGGGGGCAAGGGGATAACTGGACAACGGGGGGGGGCGGGACAACGGGGTAACGAGGTGATGGGGTGACGGGGGCAAGGGGGCGACGGGCTGACAAGGACAGGCGAGGCAGGGGGGCGACAGTCGGAAGGGCAAATAAGGCATTGATAAAGGGAAAGTCCGATTAATTCGGGCCTTACAAGAACCTGGGGGGCATATGAGCGGACTATTATTCAGCAGGACCATGGCGTTACTTTCAAGAAACCTCGACTTTCGCGTTGCCGAGCAGAGGGCCATAGTCTCCAACATAGCCAATAACGAGACCCCTGGCTACAGGGCAAAGGACGTTGATTTTAACGAGTTTCTCGGTGATGCCATGACCAGTTCATCATCTGCGGTGCGCCTTCACGGCACAGACCCCCGGCACTTTGGGACAAATACTGAGTATGGGGATATAAAGTTAATAGAGAGGCCCGTTGGCGAGACAGGCCTTGACATGAACACCGTTGACATAGAGGACGAGATGGCGCGGCTCTCAGGTAATTACATGATGTACAACATCGGGGCAAGGCTCCTGCGGAAAAAGTTTTCCATGATAATGACGGCCATAAAGGAAGGGGGCAGGTAGAATGTTCAAGATATTTTCTGTCATAGCCTCTGGCATGAAGGCCCAGAGGGTGCGCATGAACGTCATAGCCAGCAACATGGCCAACGCACATACCACTGGCGGTGTCTCGGGCCGGCCATACAGGAGACGCGACGTTGTCTTTGCCGAAGTGCGGGGCAGGCCGGACTTTGGCCATATGCTGGACTCGACGGGAGAAAAAGGCCTTGAAGGCGTGCGTGTCCTCCGTGTAATGGAAGACAGCCGTCCCTTCAAGACCGTCTATGAACCCGGCCACCCGGCGGCGGACTCCAACGGGTACGTGAAGTATCCGAATGTGAACGTGGCCGAGGAGATGGTGAACATGATAAGCGCGTCCCGCAGTTACGAGGCCAATGTGAGCGCCTTCAGGGCAACGCGCGAGATGATGATGCGCGCCATGGAGATAATACAGTAGGCCGGGCGCCTCTGTCCTTTATAAGGGGATAAGAGAGATGGATGAGATTGTCTCACTTTCCATGAAAATAATCCGGTAAAGGGGTTCGCCCCTTTTTTTGAAGAGGGACAAGGGGGATGGACAGGATGGTCTCATGCTTTATGGAAAATATTTGGCAAGAGGCTCTCCTTTGTCCTGAATAAAAAGATGCGCGGGATGGACAGAATGGCCACAGGCTTTATGGAAAACATTTGGTAAAGGGTTCCCCTTTGTCCTGTGTAAAGAGATAAGAGGGAGGCAGGAATGGTTGATGCGATAAAAGGGGGCGCCGCCAATATCCTCGATGAGGCGGTAGGCCTAAAGACACGTGGGAGCGGGCCGGAAAAAGGCGGGTTCGAGGACATGCTCAAGGAGAGCCTCGAGAAGGTCAACACCCTTCAGCAGGAGGCGGACAGGAGCATGGAGGGCCTTGTAGCCGGAAAGGACATGGACCTCCACGAGACGATGATAGCCGTGGAGAAGGCTGACCTTTCCTTTAACCTCATGGTGCAGGTCAGGAATAAACTCCTTGCCGCATATGAGGAAATAATGCGGATGCAGGTATAAGGCATGGCAAAGGTCTCAAAACAGGTAAAGTCCATGGGTTCCATGCGCCTTGTGGCACTCTCTCTACTCGCCCTCGTCACCGCCGGAGCCATAGTCTTTCTCGTCACATGGAGCCAGCGCGCCGAGTACGGGGTCCTCTTCGCCGGGCTCGATCCCGAGGACGCCGGCGCCATCATAGCGAAACTTGGCGACAGGAACATACCCTACAAGATGAACGGGGGCATAATATCCGTCCCTGAGGACAAAGTGTACGAGACGCGCATGGAACTTGCCTCTGAAGGTCTTCCCGGCGGAGCGGGCGTTGGTTACGAGCTCTTTGACAAGAACAACTTCGGGCTTACGGACTTTGTGCAGAAGATAAACTTCCGCCGGGCCATGCAGGGCGAACTCGCAAGGAGCATAACCGAGATAAAGGGCGTGCACTCGGCGCGCGTCCACCTTGTAATCCCTGAAAAGGGCGCCTTTCTTGAAGAGGATAAAAAGGCCCGCGCCTCCATTGTCCTTAAACTCCGGCCCGGCGCCTCTCTTGGCCGGGCCGAGGTCGCGGCCATTGTGCACCTTGTAGCCGGAAGCCTTGAGAACCTCGCGCCCTCGGACGTTACCATAGTCGATACCGAGGGCAAACTCTGGACCACGGATAGCGAAGAAAATAGCCCCACAGGCATCATGGCCTCGGACATGGAGTATAAGAAGAAGGTCGAGGCAGGGCTTGCCTCGCGCGTTCAGACCATGCTGGAGAAGGCCCTTGGAAGGGGCAAGGCCGTGGCGCGCCTGAGTGTTGACCTTGAGCGCCGCCGCGTCCAACGCACAGAGGAAACATATGACCCGGACAGCCAGGTCGTAAGGAGCGAGGAGAGGTCAAAAGAGAGCGCCGCCGACGGCGCTGGGGCCGGAGGGGTGCCAGGGGCGCTATCAAACGTGCCCGGCGGCAGGGGAAGGAAGGGGGCCGGAAAGGGGACGCTCTCGAAGAGAGAGAACGAGGTTATAAACTACGAGATAAACAAGGTGGTGAAGAGCGTTGTCGAGCCCTTTGGACAGATAAAACGTCTATCCGTAGCCGTGCTTGTTGACGGAACCTATGCCCCGTCAAAGGGAGGCGCGGATGGAGAGAAGGAAAAGAAATACATGCCAAGGAGCGAGGAGGAGATGGCGAAGATAACCTCCATGGTAAAGGCCTCGGTGGGCTTTGACGAGGCGAGGGGAGACAGCATAAGCGTTGTGAATATCCCCTTCAAGGAAGACCTGCCTATCCCGGACACCTCCACCGGCGAGGAGACCGTGCCCATCATGACCCGTCTCATGCCCCTTGGCGTGAAGTATGGCACAGTGGGCCTCAGCGTCATCTTTCTCGTTATCTTTGTCCTCCGTCCGATTATAAAACGGCTGAATGTCGAGAAGGCCGCCCTTGAGTCAATAGAAAAGACCCTGCCCGCGGCCCTTGAGAAGGGCGAGCAGAGGCCTGCCCTCGAGGCTGGAGAGAAGCGCGTTGATGAGACAGAGAACTTGAAGCGCCTTGTTCGAGAGAACCCGAGGCAGGCGGCCATGGTGCTGAAGGGCTGGATGCAGGAAAGATGACAATCCCGTGAAAGGAGGGACCGGCGTATTAAAGGCGCGGAAAAGGCGGCGGTGCTGCTAATAAACGTAGGCGAGAACCTTGCCTCAGAGGTGATGAAGTTTCTGAGCCACCGCGAGGTCAAGGAGGTGAGCGAGAATATCGCCCGCATGGACTCCGTATCCCCTGACGTTGGCAGGGATGTGATGAAAGAGTTTATCGATAACGCGGAGAAGTCAGGCCTTGCCGTGCAGGGCCTCGAGTTCGCCAGAAGCGTTATCGAGAAGGCACTTGGCCCGGAGAGGGCCAAGAGGGTCCTTGAGCAGATAGCCAAGGAGACCGAGGGAGACGGCATAAAGGCCCTTTCCTACATGGACCCAGCAATGGTGGCGAGCATGGTGCGCGAAGAGCACCCCCAGATAATCGCCCTTATCCTTACCCTTATTCCGCCCGAGAGGGCCTCCCTTGTCTTGAAGGAACTCCCGGAACTCCTTCGCGGCGATGTCATGCAGAGGGTGGCTGTAATAGAGTCCATACCGCAGGCCGCTGTAAAGGAGATAGAGTCCGTCATAAGGGACCAGGTCCTTGAGAGCGGGGATATTCAGGGAGACATGGTCGAGGGCGTGAAGGTGGCCGCCGAGATACTGAATCAGGTGGACTCGGCGACAGAGACCTCTGTAATAGAGTTCATAGAGAAGTCCAGTTCCGACCTCGCGTCAAAGATACAGGAGAAGATGTTCGTCTTCACGGACCTCCTTGAGATGGAGGACCGCGCCATGCAGGCCATTCTGAAAGAGGTGGAGACAGACTCGCTGAGCATAGCCCTCAAGGGGGCCGATGAGACGCTTCGCGAGAAGTTCTTCAAGAACATGTCCGAGCGCGCCGCCGAGATGCTCAAGGAAGACATCGAGACCCGTGGTCCTGTGCGCGTAAGCGACGTGGAGACCGCGCAGATTGCCGTGGTGAGCGTGGCGAGGAGGCTTGAGCAGGAGGGCAAGATAATGCGCGCCGGAAAGCAGGGCGATGTTATCGCCTGACAGCCCGTGGGGAGTATATTAAGGAAAGTCTGATTAATCCAGACTTTCAGCGGCGCATGGATGCGTCGCCATTTTCGACAATAAGTGACTCTCTGGATTTAAGTAAGGACGAAAAGTAAAGACGTGGTTTTTTCAAGGGTCCATGAGGGGCCGAAATAATATCCCAAAAGAGAGGATTAAGGTGTCGTCGCATATATTCAAGGCAGGAAAAGACGGCGGGGACGGCCTGAGCCTCCATGTCTTCGAGGAGATAAAGGACAGGAGGGTGCATAAGAGACGGGCCGAGGACAGGGCGTCGCCTGACCTCCTCCATGACGAGGTCTACGGCCAGGGGTTCAGGGACGGCAAAAAAGAAGGTCTTGAAGCGGGGAAAAAAGAGGCGGCCCAAATATGCAGGGAACTTGGCGTGGTCTTGAAGGAACTCTCTGGCCTCAAGGAAGCCCTATTCAATGAGTGCGAGAAAGAGGCCCTTGACCTTTGCCTGAGCATAGCGAGAAAGGTGGTTCAGAGGGAACTCGAAATGCGCGAGGACAGCGTTGTCTATATCCTCAGAGAGGCCCTGAGGGCGGCGGTTAGCACAGGGAAGATAATGGTCCGCCTGAACCCCCTTGACCTTGAGATAGTCATGGGCCTTGAGAGCGAGATAGAGAGGTATACAAAGGGATTCGCCGGCGTTGAGTTCATAGGGGACAGCGAGGTCGGCAGGGGCGGCTGTCTCATTGAGACGGGAAGGGGCGAGGTGGACGCCACCATTGAGGGGCTATTCGAGGAGGTCGAGGCGGTAGTTAAGGGGGATGGATGAGGGGCGTGCCTATTGGTTTTCTTTGATGTGGTTTCTTCGGTGATGAGATGCTCCCATCCTGCGTACAAGTCTCCATGTAGAGAGGAGCAAGGCCATTCGATTGAAAGACTTTCTTTTTTTCTAAAAGAAAGTTTTTTTGCCGGCGGTCAGTTGCCATGAAGTGTTGTAACGAGTAAGGAGCCTGTTCCCTATTGGTTTTCTTTGCTCCACTTTCTTTTTTCTAAAAGAAAGTGGAAGGAGTCTTCCGTGACATTAAGAAAGAGGCTTGAGGGTCATGTCAGGGCAGTCCGTGCCCTTTGTCCCGTGCGTGTAAGCGGCAGGGTCACCCGCGTGGTGGGTCTTGTCATGGAGGGCACGGGTTTCAGCGCCTCTGTCGGCGAGATATGCAGGGTATTTCCCGGGCGCGGCATGACCGGGCTTGACTGCGAGGTCGTGGGTTTTTCAGGAGAGCGCATACTTCTCATGCCCCTTGGCGAGGTCTTTGGCGTTGGGCCGGGGAGCAAGATTCTCACGGGACGAAACAGCGCCCGCGTCCGCGTTAGCGGACGCCTCCTTGGAAGGACCCTTGACGGCCTTGGCAAAACCATAGACGGGCTTGGCCCGGTGGAGCCGCACATGGAGTATCCCCTTTACAGCGTCCCTGTAAACCCTCTTTCGAGGAGGCGCATAGACAGTCCCCTTGACGTTGGCATAAGGGCCATTAATGGTTTTCTCACTGTGGGAAGGGGCCAGAGGATTGGCATATTCGCGGGGAGCGGGGTGGGAAAGAGCGTGCTCATGGGCATGATGGCAAGAAACACCTCGGCGGACGTGAACGTCATAGCCCTTGTGGGTGAGCGCGGTAGAGAGGTAAAGGAGTTCATCGAGAAAGACCTTGGGCCAGAGGGCCTCTCGCGTTCAGTGGTGGTGGTGGCCACATCCGACCAGCCGCCTCTTATAAGGATGCGCGCCGCCTTCATGGCAACGGCCATAGCCGAGTACTTCCGCGACATGGGCCGCCACGTGCTCCTCATGATGGACTCGGTGACGAGGTTCGCCATGGCGCAGAGAGAAGTGGGCCTTGCCGCGGGAGAGCCTCCGGCAACGCGTGGGTACCCGCCCTCTGTATTCACAATGCTCCCAAAACTCCTTGAGCGTGTCGGCACGTCAGAGGGTGAGGGCACTATCACGGGTTTTTACACCATCCTTGTCGAGGGCGACGACCTCAACGACCCTGTGGGGGACACTGTGAGGAGCATACTTGACGGCCACGTGGCCCTCTCAAGGTCCCTTGCCTCGGCAGGGCATTACCCTGCCATAGACGTACTTGAGAGCGTAAGCAGGGTGATGATGGACATAGCAGAGCCGGCGCACATGACTTCTGCCACAAAACTTCGGGCCCTGATGGCGGCCTACAAGAAGGCCTATGACCTTATAAGCATAGGGGCCTACAGGGACGGGAGCGACCCCGAGGTGGACAGGGCCATAAGGGCGAACGCCTCCATAAGAGCCTTTCTCATGCAGGCGGTGAACGAACGAGCGACCTATGACGAGAGCGTAGCCCAACTTGTATCCATTGCAGGAAAATTCGCGGAGGCACAATAACTCGCTTGGGCCATGAAGGGGGGAGAGATGAAAAAATTCAACTTCAGCCTCGATGCGCTCCAGAGGTACAGGGGGAGCATGGAGGAGATAAGCATGAGGGAGTTCGCCGATGAACTCAAGAGGTTCAATTATAATCAGAATAGCGTCCTCAGGCTCAGGGAAGAACGGCAGAGGATAGCCGAGGAGGTTGAGAGCATAAAAAAGAGCGACAACCGGCGTCTTGAACTCTCGCTTTATACTACTTATATCTCGGACCTCAGGGAATTCATAAAAGAAAAAGAGGCCCTCCTTGATGAGTGCAGGAAGGAACTTGAGATAAAGCGCAGGGCCCTCATGGAGGTTATGAAAGACCGCAAGGTCCTCGATGTCATGAGAGAGAGGCAGTTTGAGGAGCACAGGGCCGAATCCCTGCGAAAGGAGCAGAAGACCCTTGACGACATGGCTGGATCGAGGTTTTATCTTGGAGGCGCTGACGATGAAAATTAAGGTAATAGCAATCCTCGCGGCCATGAAGATTATCATAATCGCCCTCTGGCTCTTTACGAGCCTTAATCCATTTTCCGGGGCGCCTGTATCCGCCAAGGTCCCGCCGGACGGGCCGGGGCCGGCGGCGTCGGAGGCCCATGAGTCTGGGGCTACTTCATCCGGCGCTGGAAAGGCGCTTATGGAGGCCATAGCAAGGAAGGAAGAGGAACTAAAGGCAAGGGAGGAAGAACTCAAGGAGAAAAGGCGCGAACTCGCCGGGGTAAGGGGAGACATCGAGGCAAGGCTTAAGAGGCTCAAGGCCCTCTTGAAGGAGTTCCAGGCAGTAAAGCAAAAGATAGACACATTTAATAACGAGAAGGCAAGGCGCCTTGTGAAGATATACGAGAGCATGGCCCCGCAGGACGCGGCATTGAGGATAGAGCGCCTTGACGACAAGATGGCGGCCTCCATACTCGGCTCCATGAGAGAGAAGATAGCGGGAAAGATACTGGGTTTCGTGAACGTGGACAAGTCCGTCAAGATAAGCAGGGTACTCAAAAAAGAGATACGCTGAGAAAACCACGTCAGCGCCCCAGGGCCGATGTAAGAATCAGTCCGTCTTTTTTTTATCACCCCTTGGTCAATCGTGCCCTTTATATGGGCAAGGATTGCCGGAGGGGTTTTTTTTGCCCTTTTTGGGGATGTTGAATTTTGGATAATGCGTAGTAACCTTATTTGATAACTATCTGTATTTAAATAGTTTTACAGATACATGGAAACATGGCACAGCCGTTGCTTAATAATGGCGCGGTGATTATATCTTTTCTGTAAGGAGACCATGCGGGATATGTCCATGGACCGGGGCGTAGGACATACAGGCCTTAATCCAATGCGTTCCAACTCTCCCATGACCAAAGGGCAGGGCACGTCAAAGGGCCGCGCGTCTCTACACCTCAAGGCGGATGAGGGGTTTGGCGCAAGGCTCGATGGCATGAGAAAAAATACGTCAAAAAAGAAAAAAGGGAAGGTGCCTTCCCGCGAAGACCTGCCGCGTGAAGGCCATGCAATTCTAACGGCTCATAACAGGCGTGTCGAGGCAAGGCGTGCCAGAAAGGCAGGGCCTTCCGCGCCTTCACTTATCAGGGGCAGGAAAAAGGCCTTCTCAAAGGGACGTGATGAAGGGCTGGATGGTAGTCATGTTGCAGGGACCTTGAGAGGTTTTTCACCCAATAGTTTCTCCCTCCATGGACTCAATGAGGCAGTGGAAAAAGACACTGGCACAAGGGCCTCCAAAAAAAAGGCCGCAATCGGGCTAAGGAATGGTCTTAAGGAGAAAATTAAGGGGGCAGTACCAAAAACAGGTAAAGAGGCCGCTCCCTCGGTCAAGAAGAAGGGCCTCAAGGCCCTATACGCAAAGAGACACCACGGCCTTGCAGAGTTTTACGATACCCCGGGAGGGCTTGAAGGCAAGGCCCTTTCAGAGGGTTTGCAGGTAGATGGCCGTGTTTCTCCAGAGGGTGGGGGTGATCATGGGGCCAATATACCGAAAGGGGCTGGCGGCGGCACTTTGCCAACAAAGATGGCCCTTCAAGGGGTCTCGACGCAGGCAAGGGCAGAGGTCTTTCACGGCGCTCTTGCCGGTATGACAGGAAAAAATCTCCCTGAAAAGGCCCCTGTAAAGGCCGGACCGGGTAAGGGCAGGACGCGCGAAAAGGGGCCTGTCCATGTCAAGAACAGGGGCGCGGTGACCAAAGGCGCATCTTTCCCCTATCTTCACGAAAGCAGCCCCCATCTCCCTTCAGGCGGCGGGGCCGTAAATCCTCTCACTGAGAGTGTTTCAGGGACCGTGGCGACGGGGGGAGAGTTGATATTACAGGGTGAAGGCGGCCAGGTGTCAGGAGGCAGGGAGGGCGCTCCCGGAGAGGTCATATCCTTACCCGCACATGGAGTACCCCCTGAAACAGGCTCCAGTGGAATAAAGACGCCCCCTGCGCAGGGACTCGGCATAAGGCATGGGGCGCTCATCAAGAAGGCCGCGGACGGTCTCCTCATGAGCCTTTCCCGCGGCAGGAGAGAGGTTGTCCTGGACCTTGAGCCAGAGGAACTTGGCCGCATGAAGATTCGCGTAAGCATTGAAAAACGCGTTGTGCGCGCAAGTTTCATTGTGGACCACCCACATGTCCTATCAGCCCTTAACGCCGGGGCCCATGCCCTCAGGGACCATCTTGAAAAACAGGGGTTCGCCTTTGGCGGCATTGATGTGGAACTTAATCACAAAAAAGGTCTCTTTGAGGGCAGGAAGGAAGGATTTAATCAAGGCCATGGACAGAGGAGTGGCAGTGGTCTGAGAAGGCCATCGCACGCCGGCGTCGGCGCCGTGGTTCGCCGTGATATTCCTCTCTCAGGGCTTCGCGGGGGCCCCAGGGCAAGGGGCCTTGACCTCTTCATATAAGGGCATGAAAAACCGCGCCGGGGAGAGCCTGTTTGGTTCAGGCCTTAATTCAGTGACGAGTTAAGGATAGGTTGCTTGATACAAATTAAAGGAGGTGAACAAGCCATGCAGACAAACCCCACTGCAGGTCCAACGATGGATACAACCAGTCTCAGCCAGATACAGAAGAACACAGAGGTATCATCAGATATGTTTCTTAATCTCCTTGTTACGCAGTTGAAGAACCAGGACCCCCTCTCGCCCACGGACAACACGGCCTTTGTGGCACAACTCGCCCAGTTCAGCTCCCTTGAGGGTATAAACAACCTTAACGATAGTTTCACAGGCGTCTCGGACTCAATGGATTCTCTGGCGAGTTTCGCCACAGCCGGCCTCATAGGCAGGAACGCCACAGTGGAGGGTAGTTCAGCGGCCTTTCAGGGCACTCCTGTGGCCCTTGGTTATGAACTTAAAGACCCGGCAAATAGCGTCACGCTTACGGTATATGACAGGGACGGAAGGATGGTGAGCACGGCCACGGAAAAAGATGTCACGGCAGGGACGCATGAGTTTATCTGGGACGGCACGGGCGCCGACGGGGCCGCCCTTCCCACGGGTGCCTATGACTTCACTCTTACAACCGGCACGGGCACGGACAATGAGGCGGCCCTCCCCACCTATGTTGGCGGCACGGTGGAAGGGGTGGACCTTTCAGGCCCAGAGCCCCTTATCGTCATGAACGGAATCCTGTACCCGGCGTCAGGGATACAGGAAGTCTTCTGAGAGAGAGTAGAAGACTCAAGTGCAGAGTGCAAAACCCATCAAGGAATTAATCAGGGAAAGCCTGATTAATTCAGACTTGCCTCGCGGCCCATGGACGGGCCGCCATTCTCGAGGTCTTCAAGTCCTTGAGAAGCAAGGAAAAAGAAGAACCGTATTTTTTGACCTCTCTTTATGATTCAGGGACGAATTATTCAGAGGTTCCTTAATAGAAACAGCCGTTCAGGGCGGACCAGCCCGTAAACCAAAGGAGGCCTACCGTGCAGACATCACTCTTTACTGGTATTAGCGGACTTAACGCCAACCTCGCCGAACTCTCAGTAGTCGGCAACAATATCGCCAACGTGAATACCGTGGGGTTCAAGACCAGCAGGGCCATATTCTCCGACCTCCTCAGCCAGACCCTGAACGCTGGCGGCAACCCGAAGCAGATAGGCCTTGGCGTGGAGATGACGAGTGTTGAGCACCTCTTTAACCAGGGGGCCATGGAGACCACGGGCAATGCCTTTGACATGGCCATAAGCGGCGCCGGCTTCTTTGTCCTCCAGAACCCCTCGCTCAGCAAACCATCTTACTCGCGCGCCGGCCAGTTTCACGTGGACAAGGACAACTATCTCGTGAACCCCGACAACCTTAGGCTTCAGGGCTTCATGGCCAATCCCTCGGGCATACTGGGCAACACCATGACGGATATTCAACTCACCACCAACAATGTCTCCCCCAATCCCACCTCCAACATAGACCTCTCGGTGAACCTCGATTCCAACGCCCCTGTCACGGGCTATGTCTTCACGGCAGGCACCAACGACACCATTACATTCGACGTTGGCGGGGCGCCTATAACGGCAAGTCTTGTTACTGACGGCGGCCTTGCCTCGGGCTCGGCCAATGACGGAGGGGCCGTGGCCGCGGCCATAAAACTCGCCCTTGAGGCCACCAACGGCACTACAGACACATATACCGTCTCATATGACGGCAAGACAGGGGCCTTTACAGTGAGCAACGACGCCGGAAACGGCACGACCCTCACACTTGACTGGAGCACGGGCACATCTGCCGCTCTCCTTGGCTTTAATGCCGTGAGCTCCGGCCCCATATCAGCAGGGGCCTCTGACATCAGCGACACCGCGGGCGGGGCCTTTACGCTCTCAAAGGCCGGCGAGACATCCAATTTCTCGGCCCCAGTCACCATATACGATTCCCTTGGAAACTCCCACGTCATTACGACCTACTTCAGGAAAAAAGACATCGGGGCAACGGGCAATACCTGGGAATGGTTTTCCGTCACCGACGGGGCGGACACGACGAGCGGCGTATCCGAGATACAGGCCCAGGGCACGGTGGTCTTTGACACCACAGGCGCCCTTTTTTCTGAATCCGCCGTTACATACCCAACAGGCGGTTTTGACTTCGCCGGGGGAGTGAAGCAGAACCAGATAATCGCCTTTGACTTCGGAACGGGTATTACCGCCGGAGGCACGGGCACCGACGGTACGACGCAGTACGGCGTGGGCTCCTCGCTCCTCAGCCTAAAGCAGGACGGCTTTGCCCCTGGAACGCTCCAGAGGCTCGACGTGGGTCCAGACGGCATGATTACGGGCGTATTCTCAAATGGCACGAACAGGACCATAGCGAGGCTGATGCTCGCGGATTTTCCAAATATCACGGGCCTTACATCTGACGGGAGCGGCCTCTTCTCGGAGACATCGGCCTCGGGCCAGAGGCTCCTTAATGCCCCGGGGAGCGGCGGCGTGGGGGTCCTCAGGGCTTCCACGCTTGAACTCTCCACAGTGGACATAGCAGAGGAGTTCGTAAAGATGATTACAGCGCAGAGGGGTTTTCAGGCAAATTCCCGCATCATTACCACCACGGACGCGCTTCTTGCCGAACTCGTCAACCTGAAGCGTTAGGCGCGCGCGAGGGGGCGGGGGCTGAGTGGGGGTGAATTCTCGATTTATCCAACCCTCGTAGTAATTAATTGGGGGGGCGGCTTTAGCCAGCCCCTCCTTTTTTTTGCCATATCTGCCGCTTCTCAACAATCACTGAAACCAAAAATAATGGTCCTTCATTCTCCCGGAATAGTGGCACGGACCTTGCACTTACCTCACTGCGGTTCGCAGAAAACATGCAGGAGGCTCATATGGCTGATGAGGAAGAAGAGAGCAGGGAAGAGGGCGGCGCGCCCGGGAAAAAAAAGGGCAAACTCATCATGATAATCATCCCCCTTGTGGTGGTCCTCCTTGGCGGCGGAGGTTTCTTTGCCTATAAGACCTTTCTATCACCCGCCAGCGCCGGCGAAGAGGATGAGGCCGCTTCAAAGGGTGAGCACCACAAGGTCAAGAAACACTCCGGCCACAATAAACACGCCAAGGAGGGCGGGCAAGACGACGACGGCGAGGGCGGCGGGGAAGGTCCCGCTTTTTTCAGCCTTACGCCATTCGTGGTGAATCTTCAGGACAATATCGGGACACGCTACCTCAAACTAACACTCAAGTTTGAACTCGAATACCCCGAGGCAGAGTCCCTGATTAAAGGGCAACTCCCAAAGATAAGGGACGCCCTCATCATACTCCTCAGTTCAAAGAACTACGCCGAGATTGGTTCGGTGGAGGGCAAGTACAGGCTTCGTGACGAGATAGTCAAGAGGGTGAACCGCTTTCTTGAGGACGAGCCAGTGCGGGGTGTTTACTTCACCGATTTTGTCATCCAGTAGGGGGCCGGCAAGGGGCAACGGGGCTAAGGGTGCAACGGGGCTAAGGGTGCAA
>CAYYJQ010000014.1:18872-45188 GCA_964472295.1 uncultured Thermodesulfobacteriota bacterium
GCAACGGGGCTAAGGGTGCAACGGGGCTAAGGGTGCAATGGGGCTAAGGGTGCAACGGGTGGCATGGGGGGCTAAGGGGGCAGGGGTAAGTAACACGGGGCAGAGGGGCGCGGATAGCCTTGGGACCTATATTGAAAATCTTTTCGTAATATTCTGAGCCGTTATCAGTAGGGGAACAGGTGCAGGAACAGATACTCGATCAGAACGAGGTGGACGCCCTTCTTCAGGGGCTCTCAGGCGGGCTTATAGATTCCGGCGGAGATGAACCCGAGAAGAGGGAGGGCGTGGTGCCCTATGATTTTTCCCGGCAGGAGAGGTCAGTGCGGGGCAGGATGCCTGGCCTTGAGATGGTGAACGAGAAGTTCTGCAACAGGGTTCGTACGCCCCTTGGCGGTATCATGCGAAAGAGCGTCGAGATAGTGGCGACAAGCACTGAGAGCACAAAGTACGAGGAGTTCGTGAGAAACCTCACACTCCCCTCGAGCATCAACGTCTTTACCATGCACCCGCTCAAGGGGCACGGGCTCCTTGTCCTTGACCCGGGTCTTGTCTATGACATTGTTGATAACTACTTTGGCGGCACAGGGAGGTTTTACACACGCATAGAGGGCCGCGAGTTTACCGCCGTGGAGCAGTCGGTAATAAGAAAGATTGTGGACGTAATCCTCATGACCTTCTCAGAGGCATGGCAGACCCTCTCTTCCGTTGAGTTTGTATTCGAGAAGTCCGAGATGAATCCCCACTTTGTGAATGTAATAGAGGGCGTGGAGGTAATGCTCGTATCCACCTTTGAGATGGAAATAGAGTCAGTCTCGTCAGGTGAAAAGAAGAACAGGTTTTTCTTCTGCCTGCCCTACCTGAGCGTTGAGTCCATCAAGGAAAAACTCTATGGAAGGCTCGGCGGCGCGACGGTTGAGATTGACGAGAACTGGAGCGCGAGGCTCATGCACCACATCGAGCACGTGCCCCTTCATGTTGCAAGCGAGATAGGCGGGGCCACCATAAGACTATCGGAACTCCTGAACCTCAAGACCGGAGATGTCATTATCCTTGACAGGAAGATAGGCGAGCCCCTTGAGTTCAGCATAGAGGGGAGTCCAAGGTTCAGGGGCAGGCCCGGTGTATCAAGCAGCAACTATGCCCTGGAGATTCAATCAGTCATAAACAGGGGAGAGCGATATGGCGGATGACGTGGAAAAGGACGGTCTGGAAGAAAAAGATAGGGTTGAAGGTGGAGCCGCAGGCGGGAAGGCCGGGGAAGGGTCTGCTGAAGAAGACGCAAAACCAGTTGGCAAGGCCGAAGGGGCCGGAGGGGGTGACGGGGGAGGGGATTCAGAGGTAGCGGAAGAGACAAAGAATGCGGAAGACGAAACTTCCCCCGCCCCTGATGCCGCAAATGGTTCCGCAAATGATGCCGCCCCTGAAGGAGGCGCTGAAGAGAGCGCTGAAGAAGACTCCGTGGTTGACGATGACGTATGGGCCGCGGCCCTCAAGGAGGCCGGGGCCGCCGGCACGGACGGCGAAGTGGCAGAAGGGACGGAAGGGGCCGGAGGCGAAGGAGGGGAAGCAGTCGGCGAAGCCGCTGGAGGCGGAGAGAACGCCGGCGCCGCTGTCCAGAGAGTGGACGCCCGTCCGGCGGACTTTGCCGAACTCAACGGCAACGCATCGGGGGCCATCGCCAATATGGACATGATACTCGATATACCCGTTACCCTTGCCGTGGAACTTGGAAGGGCTGAGATGATTATCAAGGACATACTGCAACTCGGGCAGGGCTCGGTGGTGGAACTCGAAAAAATAGCGGGCGAGCCCATGGAGATACTCGTTAACGGGAGGCTTGTGGCGCGAGGCGAGGTGGTAATGGTGGAAGAGAAATTCGGTGTGAGACTTACGGACATCATCAGCCCCACGGAGAGGGTAAAGAGGCTCGGCTGATGGGGGACTATACCTACATGCTCCTTAGGACGCTCCTTGCCCTCGGTATTGTCCTGGCCCTTATCATCGGTGCCGTCTACGCCATGAGGCTTCTATCCGGTAGGGTGGGGAAAGGTTCTGGCGGCGCCCCCATAAGGGTCCTTGCGAGGTCCTTTATCGGGCAAAAGAGCAGTATCGCCATAGTGGAGGTCACAGGAGAGGTCCTTGTGCTCGGCATATCAGTAAACGCCGTGAACCTCCTTGCCCGCATCGAGGATAAGGATGTCATATCAGGGCTTATGGCCCATGGCGCGGGCAGGGGCAACAAGGGCAACCTGAACGGGGCCCTCGCAAGTATCCTTGGCGCACTCGGAAAGATGAAAAAATAAGGGGCAAAAAGTGATGGCAGATGAGAAGACAATAACAGCGAGGGCAAGGCGCTCAGGGATGGGGCGCCTCAGGCGGGGACGCGTTATCTCCGCGTCAACGCTCCTTGTCGTGGTCCTTGTCATTGTCCTTCTCGGGGTCCCCGCCGTTGCCGCGGCCTCGCCCGTGCACCTCCCATCAATGAGCCTCACCATAAACGGAGAGACCGGGCCCGGCGGCATGAGCGCCGCGCTCCGCATAATAATACTCCTTACGGCAATTACATTCGCCCCTGCGGTCCTCATCACCATGACCTCCTTTACAAGGCTCGTCATAGTCCTCTCACTCCTCAGGCAGGCCCTCGGCGTCCAGCAGGTCCCGCCAAATCAGGTCCTCATCGGCATAGCCCTCTTTCTTACCATTTTTGTCATGCGCCCCACATTCATGGAGATAAACAAAGCCGCCATAGTGCCCTATAACGAGGGAGAGATTACAGAGGCAGGCGCGCTATCAAGGGCAACAGGGCCGCTTCGGGCCTTCATGCTCCGAAACATCAGGGGCAGGGACCTGAATCTCTTCATGCGCATCTCCGGGACAGAGGCGGATACGAGGAAAGAGGCCGTGCCGCTCTTTGCCGTGATACCTGCCTTTATAACGAGCGAACTCAAGACCGCCTTTCAGATAGGCTTTCTCATATACCTGCCCTTTCTCGTCATAGACATGGTGGTGGCGGGCATACTCATGAGCATGGGCATGATGATGCTCCCTCCGGTGATGATATCCCTTCCCTTCAAACTCATACTCTTTGTCCTCGTCGACGGCTGGTACCTCCTTGTGGGGTCCCTTGTCAAGAGTTTTTCCTGATAGACGCGCGTATCGTCAGGAGGCGGCGTGATAAAGGAGGCGGCGTGATAACAACTGAATTTATCTCCACCATGGGCATGGAGGCCATAAAGACCGTCATACTCCTGAGCGCGCCGGTCTTTGTCGCGGGCATGGTTGTTGGCCTTGCCGTAAGCGTCTTTCAGGCCCTTACGCAGATTCAGGAGATGACCCTTACATTTGTACCGAAGATAATAGCCGTATTTCTGGCCCTCCTCTTTTTCATGCCATGGATGATGAGGCTCATGCTGGACTATACGGGCGGGCTCCTTACGAACATACCAGCCTATATAAGGTAAGAGGTTAATGGACTTTATCGATATTCTCCTAAAGAGCGCGCCTGCCTTTATATTCGTCCTTGTGAGGACCGCGTCCATACTCCTTTTATTCCCCTTCTACAGGTTCGTCTTCATACCCATGCGCGTGAAGATAGCCCTCCTTGGGCTAATCGCCATACTGCTTACGCCCATGGTGGGGGCCGTCCCCCTGCCAACGGGCCTGGTTCCCCTTGCGCTGGGGCTCATGAGAGAGTTTCTCATAGGCTTCACCATAGGGCTTACGACAAACTTCATCTTCGCGGGAGTTGAGTTCGCCGGGCATATCATGGGTTACCAGATGGGCCTTGCCATGGCCAATGTATACGACCCCCTGAACGCGGCTCAGGTCTCCATACTCGGAAGGCTCACGGGACTTGTCGCCATGCTCGTCTTTCTCTCGGCAAACGGACACCTTCTTATAATCATGACCATAAAGAAGAGTTTCGACCTCATCCCCCCCTATGGATTTCACCTATCAGAGGGGCTTGCCGAGGGAGTACTCGGAGTATCGAAGGAGATATTCACGCTTGGGCTAAGGTTATCGGCCCCTGTAATGGCCGTGGTCTTCTTCCTTAACCTTACTCTCGGCATACTCTCCAAGGCCGTGCCTCAACTTAACATGTTTGTCGTGGGTTTCGCCGTCATCATAGCCGCTGGTTTTGTGGTCATGTTCTTGACGCTCCCGTCCATGGAAGGGGCCATTGGGAGGGCCCTTGAGGAGATGTGGCAGGGAGTTTACGGACTCTTAAGGGTGATGTGACATGGCCGAGAACGACGAAGAGCGAACCGAACAACCTACCTCGCGAAGACGCGAGGAGGCGAAGAAAGACGGAAATGTCGTTACCAGCAAGGAGGCGGGCACATTCGCCGTCATGCTCGGCGGCTTCGTTATGCTCAGTTTCTCGGGATTTTACATCACAAGAGAACTCGCAAGGTTTATGAGCGAGGCGATGCGGATGCCTCTTGTCGCGGAAAAGGGCTTTAATATGAGTGAGTTAAGCGTAAAATTTTATAACGCTTATAAGGTCATGGCATGGACCTTTCTCCCTGTCCTCGTGCTTCCTGTCTTTGTAATTGCCGTGAACCTCCTTGTCCACGGCCCATCCTTTTCCACAAAATCCCTTACGCCTGATTTTGGAAAACTCAATCCCCTAAAGGGCGTGAAGAAGATTTTTTCCATGGATTCCGTCTCTGAACTCGTTAAATCCATTCTAAAGATAGGGGTCCTTGCCTTTGTCGCCGTCTCCGCCGTGCGGGCAAAGTGGCCAGAGATAGCCGGTTTCGCGGGCCTTGGCGTCGCGGGCCTTGGGCTTCAATCGGCGCGTATCGCGCTCTCGGTAATGGCAAAGACCCTATGGGTCTTCGCCATCCTCGCTGTTGGAGATTATCTATATCAGAAGTGGCGTCTTGAGAAGAGCCTGCGCATGAGCAAGCAGGAGATAAAAGAAGAGACAAAGTCCACGGAGGGCGACCCCCTTGTAAAGTCGCGCATAAGGAGCGTCCAGCGCGAGATGGCAAGGAGGCGCATGATGGACGACGTGCCCACTGCGGACGTGGTTGTCACCAACCCCACGCACCTTGCAGTGGCGCTTAAGTACGAGAGGGAAAAGGCCGCGGCTCCCATCGTGGTGGCAAAGGGCAGGGACCTTGTGGCAGAGCGAATAAAGGAGATAGCCAGAGAGCATGGCGTGCCCCTTGTGGAGGATAAACCCCTTGCGCGAAGCCTTTATCACGCCGTCGAGATAGGAGAGGAGATACCCGTGGACCTCTACAAGGCGGTAGCCGGCGTGCTCGCCTATGTCTACAGGCTCAGGAACAGGGGGGCCTGATTTGTCTGCTCCGTCCGCTTCTTCACCTTTGAGACATTTTTTTGGCAGGCAGTGCCATCTTTTTGTTGGGTTTCGCTTACGCTCTACCCAACCCATCTTTGAAATATTTTTTCGTGGGCTGATTGGTTTTCTTTGTCTTACTTTCTTTTTTCTAAAAGAAAGTAAGGAAGTCTTTTTTTCTTCATTTTTTTGTCTTTTTTCGGGGGTTTAGGTGGGAATTTCAGTTGAGAACATGGCGAGGTTCAGGCGGGGCGCGGATTATCTTCTTCCGGCGGGGGTTCTTGGCATCCTTGCCATGATGATACTCCCCATGCCGCCCCTTCTCCTTGACGTGCTTCTCTCCTTCAACATCACGGCGGCCATTATAATCCTCCTTGTGGGCATATACGTAAGGCGGCCCCTTGATTTTTCCACCTTTCCGGTAATCCTCCTCATGACGACTCTATCGCGTCTCTCCATGAACATTGCCTCCACTCGGCTCATACTCCTTCATGGGAACAACGGCCCCGGGGCCGCGGGCAATGTGATAAGGAGTTTTGGCCAGTTCGTTGTGGGCGGCAACTATGCCGTGGGTTTCATCATCTTCGTCATCCTTGTAATCATAAACTTCGTGGTCATCACAAAGGGCGCCGGCCGCATAGCCGAGGTCTCGGCGAGGTTCACCCTTGACGCCATGCCCGGTAAGCAGATGAGCATAGACGCTGACCTGAACGCGGGCATCATTGATAATGACGAGGCGCGCCAAAGGCGCGCGGACATTGCCATGGAGGCGGATTTTTACGGCTCAATGGACGGCGCGAGCAAGTTTGTAAGGGGCGATGCCGTAGCCGGCATCATGATAACGGTCATAAACATCTTCGGCGGCCTTGTAATCGGCATCTTTCAGCACGGGATGCCTGCCGCGGAGGCGGCGCGAACATACACCATACTCACCGTGGGCGATGGGCTCGTGGCGCAGGTTCCGGCCCTTATCATCTCCACCGCGGCGGGTGTCATAGTCTCTCACGTCTCGTCGAGCGCGGACATGGGAAAGACCATTGGCAGGCAGTTCACCTCTGACATGCGTCCGGCCATGATAGCCTCTGCCATACTATTCCTCTTCGCCCTTGTGCCGGGACTGCCGCACCTGGCCTTTCTCATGCTCTCGGTCCTTGCCGGGGGCCTTGCCTATGCCATAAGGCGTTTTGGGGGCGAGGCTTTGGAACTTGAAGAAGATACTCCCGTGGATACAGAGACAGGGGAAGAAGCCATTACCGAGCCCATTGATTATGTCCCCCGTCTTGACACCCTCTCGCTCGAGGTGGGCTACCGCCTCATTCCCCTTGTAGATTCCTCTGGCGGCGGCGACCTCCTTGAGCGGATAAGGGCCATAAGGCGTCAGCTTGCCGAGGACCTTGGCCTTATCGTGCCGCCGGTGCACATAAAGGACAATCTTGAGGTAAAGCCCTCGGAGTATGTATTTCTCATAAAGGGTGTAGAAGTGGCAAGGAGCGAACTACTTCCGGGCAACTCCCTTGCCATAGACCCTGGCAACGCCCGTCCAGGGCTTCAGGGCACGCCTGCCAGGGACCCCACCTTTGGGCTTCCCGCTGTCTGGGTCCCTGACGAGAGCGCCGAGAAGGCCCAGATAATGGGCTATACGGTTGTGCCCCACGCGGCAATTATAGCCACGCATATAACGGAACTCCTGAAGTCTCATACAACAGACCTCCTTGGTCGTCAGGACGTGCAGACCCTGCTTGACAGGTTTGCCGAGACAAGCCCCAAGGTGGTGGAGGAACTTGTGCCCGGGCTCCTCAGCCTTGGCGGCGTTCAGAAGGTCCTTCAGAACCTCCTTGGCGAGCAGGTATCCATAAGGGACCTGCAGACAATACTTGAGACGCTGGCAGACTTCGCGCCTTCTGTAAAGGACACGGACGTGCTTACCGAGTATGTGAGGATGAGGCTCGCAAGGCAGATTACAAGGAGCGCCCAGGGCGGCGACGGCATGATTCGTGCAGTAGTCATGGGGCAGGAGATAGAAGACGTGCTTGAGAAATCAGTGCAGGAGACAGCGCAGGGAGTACGTTTTGTCATGGAGCCGGGGCTCGCAAGAAGCGTCATGGAGAAGGTGGGCGAGGCGTTGCAGTCTGTCACGTCCATGGGGTATGAGCCCGTGATACTCACCAACAGGATGGTGAGGAGGTTCTTGCGGCGCCTTACGGAGAGGAATTTTTCATCCGTGCCCGTGCTCTCCCATGATGAGATTTCCAGAGAGGCCAGGGTGCAGACACTAAAGATTGTGAGGCTCTAAGGTATGCAGATAAAGAGGTTCAGGGCCGCTACCACGAAAGAGGCCCTCCAGATGGTGAGAAAGGAATTAGGGCCAGAGGCCCTTGTTGTTGAGACGAGGAAACTGGAAAAGGGCGGTTTTGAGGTGGTTGCCGCCATTGACCGTGAAGAGGGCGCCCCGCTCCGTCAGGCAGGGGCCAGGGGCGGCATCTCCGCGGACTTTCTCCTTGACGAGATGCGCGAAATAAAGGAACTCCTCGTGTCCATGGCAGGTCATGGAGAGGAAGAGGGCGCGGCATACAGGACCTTGAGGAGAGAGATGATTAATAACGGCCTTGACAGCGGCCTTGTCATAAGGCTCCTTGCCGGGGCAAGGTCAAGGGGGCTCGCAGGCGGCGGCGAAAGAAATGGCATGGCGCGTCTCAGGGGCGCGGTAAGACGTGAACTCGAACGCTTCATACACGTAAAGGACTTACTCTCTGATTCGAGAATAATCTCTTTTATAGGGCCCACCGGCGCTGGAAAGACAACCACCATGGCGAAACTCGCGGCAGAGGCAATGGTGAAGAAGAAGAAAAAGGTAGCCCTTCTTACCATGGATACCCTTCGCATAGGGGCACCGGACCAGGTGCTGAAGTATGGAGAGATGATGGGAGCGCGCGTGGGCGTGGCCACAAGGGCCGGCGAGGCAAGGGACTTTATACAAAAAGAGCATGATTCAAGTCTCATATTACTCGATACGCCGGGCATGAACCTCAAGAAAGAGAACTCCTTGAGCAATCTCAAGGCCCTTGCCTCTGAAGTGCCGGGCCTTACCTTCAACCTTGTCCTGAGTCTCAGGGAGAGGGACGACTGCCTCTCAGAGAGCATACGCAGGGTCTCGGGCCTGCCCGTGGGTTCCATTACATTTACAAAACTCGACGAGGCCGCTTCTTTCGGGCAGATGCTCAACATCTCCGCGCGGGCCAGGCGGCCCATAAGTTACCTCGCCACGGGGCAGAGGGTCCCTGGAGACATACTCCGTGCCACGGTCAGCGGGGTGCTCGATTATCTCATGCCTGCCTGATAGGGGGGGCGAAGAGGGGGGGCGACGGGGTGACGGGATGAAGAGGCGCACGTGGGCGAAGAGGGGGAGGGGTGATGGGGGCGATGGGGGGGAGATTTGTAGGATGGGGGGAACGAAGCGAAACCCATCAAAGAATGGCCTTAAGTAGATGTGAAATGGGCGAAAGATGTTATGCAGGGCGCAACATGACGAATCGCCTTGGCGTGATAGAGGAAACCGGGAAAAAACCGATAGGCCGGGGGCCGGATAAACCATATGCCGCTTCATGGTGAACGGTCCGAATGGTCAGAGAGGACTGATAATGAGTGAGACGGGGAGAGAAAAAAATACGGTCATGGAAAAGAAGGAAAAGGCGGACGAGGCGCCAAAAAAAGCCTCTACCGTGAGGGTCATATCCGTGACAAGCGGAAAGGGCGGAGTGGGGAAGACGAACTGCGTCGTGAACCTTGCCATATCCCTTGCCAGGACAGGAAAGAGGGTCCTTGTCCTTGACGCGGACCTCGGGCTATGCAACCTCGATGTAATGCTCGGGCTCACGCCAAAGTACAACATCAAGCACGTCCTCTCTGGAGAGAAGACCATCGAGGAGATAATCGTCAGGGGACCCGAGGGCATCATGATAATACCAGCGGCCTCGGGCATTCAGGAACTTACGAGCCTGAAGGTGGAAGAGAGGCTGGCCCTTACGGCGGGGCTGGAGCGCCTCGACAGCGACGTTGACATCATGTTCATAGACACAGGGGCCGGAATATCGAGCAATGTCATGTTCTTTAACACAGCGGCCACAGAGATAATAGTCGTCGTGACGCCCGAGCCTACTTCTCTTACGGACGCCTATGCCCTCATGAAGGTCCTCATGAAGAAACACGGTGAGAAGAACTTCAAACTCCTTGTGAACACGGCGCGCGGAGACAAGGAGGGTAAGAACATCTACAGCATCATAAGCCTTGTTGCCGGAAGGTTTCTGAATGTATCGCTCGAGTACCTTGGCTGCGTGGTGCACGACGAAAAGGTATCGCGGGCCGTGCTTAACCAGAGGGCGGTTGTGGATATGTTCCCCGAGACAGCGGCGAGCCTCTGTTTCAAGGGGCTTTCCAGAAGGCTGTCCACGATGAAAGTGGAGACGAACCCAAAGGGTGGGATGCAGCTCTTCTGGAAGAACATGCTCAACGCGCAGGACAGCCCCTTATGAAAAAAAGGCTTAAGGCATGGAAGGAGGTCTTTTGTGAGGATACTTGGGACTGAGAAGATGAGAAAGCCGGCAACTAAAAAGAAAGGGCAGTTGACCGAAGCCGAGAGAGACGCCCTTATGACCGAGCATGTGCGCCTTGTGAAGATAATCGCCCACCACATAGCGGTTCACCTGCCTCCACATATTGACGTTAATGACCTTGTGAGCGCCGGGGCCGTCGGGCTCCTCGAGGCCATAGACAAGTTTGACGCCGCAAGGGGTATTAAGTTTAAGACCTACGCGTCGATAAGGATACGTGGGGCCATTATGGACGAACTCCGGGGCATGGACTGGATGACACGCTCCATGCGCGAAAAATCCAATATGCTAAAGAGGGCCTTTGGCGAGATAGAGAGACGCAAGGGAGGGCCAGCCGATGAGAAGGATGTGGCGGCCTTTCTCGGCATGAGCGTTGAGGAACTGAGGACCCTCCTTGGAAAGGTGAGCGCCTGCAGTGTCGTGAACATCGAGGACCTTGCCGGGGACAGCGACCACAAGATGGATATTCTTGAGTGTATAGAAGACCCAAAGGGCGCCGACCCCATGGCCTTCGCAAGGTTCAGCGAGATAAGCAATACCCTCGCCGGCCTCGTGGACTCTCTCCCTGAGAAGGAAAAACTCATGGTATCTCTCTATTACTTCGAGGAACTTACCATGAAGGAAATAGGCAGAATAATGAATATTACGGAATCAAGGGTCTGCCAGATACACAGCCAGGCCATGCACAGGCTCAAGGCGCGCATGATGTTGCGGGTGCAGGAAGACGTAAGTTTGATATGAGCCGGTCTGGTTCTGGACAAATGCTGGCCCTGAAGAGAGGGGAGGTTTGGTATGCCGGGAACCGCGCGATTAATAGAGGCGCTTGGATGTGATGACCCCGCGAAGAGGAGGGTGGCCTGCGAGGAAATAGCCGCCACAGAGCCGGACAGGGAGTTCGTGCCCTACCTTGTCAAGGCCCTTGGCGACAGGGACCACGGCGTATCCGAGGCCGCCATGAACGCCCTCATGTCCATTGGCGGCGATGATGTCGTACGAGGGGTTACGCCCCTCCTCGCCGATGGCGAGGCAAGGCTCAGGAACAGGGCAATTGAGATACTCATTGCCGCGGGAACCATTGCCACCGGGCCGGTCTCGACCATGCTCGACGACATTGACGATGATGTGGTGAAGTTTGCCGTTGACATACTCGCCGGCATAGAAGACCCGGCGCCTGCCGAGAGGGTGGCCCGGCTCCTCAAACACGATAATCCCAATGTGCGTGGCGCCGCGGCCCTGTACATGGGCCGGGCCCGCCCGGAGGGGGCTGCTTCTCATATTACGGAGGCCCTCGATGACGCCGAGCAGTGGGTACGCTTCTCGGCCATCGAGGCGCTCGGGTATCTCGGCGATATTCGATACCTTGAACCCCTTCTTGAGATAGTGAGGCAGGAAGAGGGCCTGCTCCGCGAGGCCGCCCTTGACGCCCTGTCGAGGATGGCCACTACGGCGAATTCCTATGAGATACTCATGACACTGGAGGCGTCTGTAAAGGATGCGGGGATAATTCCGGCTGGCTCCATTGTCGGCATACTCGAGAAGGCCGCCGGGGCCCCCTGGGATGTGGGAAGTTTCATAAACCTCGGGGACATGCTCTTCAAGGTCTTTGATAGGGCCGCCTGTGAGACAGACCCGGAGACTCGAAAGACAGCGCTCAAGGGGTTCGCGCTAACAAGGGACGGGCGGGGCCTTAAGAGGGTCCTTGAGTTCATTGATGACCAGGAGGAACTCGACGAGGAGACCGCCGAGTTCATAGACGGCGTCCTCGTGGACCTCTTCTCGGGCGCAAGGATGCCGGAGGAGGCCATTGAGTGCATTGTGTGCGGAGAGGATAAAAAGGCCATTCCTCTCATAGAGGCGGCTGGAAGGCTCCGCGCCGTGGAGGCCCTGCCTGCCCTTGAGAAGGCCCTCGGGAACGCCTCCAAGGAGACCGCGCGCGCGATACTCAGGACCTTTGACGAAATCGGCTCGCCTGAATCGGAGAAGATACTCAGAAAATCTCTCTACTCGCCGGACGGCCACGTTAGAAAGATGGCCGCGATGACCCTTGTGAGGATAGCCGGAGAGGCAGTTACCGATGACCTCTTCTCCGTGCTCCTGAGGGAAAAATACCCGGACGTTATCAAGGGCATCAGCGAGGCCCTTGCCTCCATAGGCACACCAGGGGTGCGAAAGGGTTTTGAGAACCTTCTTAAGAGCAAGAGAAGCGATATGAGGGAGGTGGCCTGCCGGGGGCTTGGCATGATGGGAGGCGATGATTCCGTGGCGCCACTTGTAGAGGCGACTGGAGACAGCGAGGGCGCGGTGAGAAGGGCGGCCTATGTGGCGCTCTCCATGCTGGGAACCCCCGGGGCGGTTGGGGCCATTATCAAGGGACTCAACCTCGGTGAGAGAGATATAAGCATAGCCATACTCGATTCTATTGACTCCATTACCACCGATGAACTCCGCGCCGCCGTGCGCGGACTCCTTGGGGACCCTGACCTCTGGGTAAGGCATCACGCCGCCACGCTCCTTGGCGAGATGATGGACAGCGATGCAGAGGAAGACCTCCTCAAGGTCCTTGAAGAAGACGCCCCGCCTGTAAAGGCCGCGGCGGCCGGGGCCCTTGCCAGGCTGGCTTCCATGAGGGCCGTGCCAGTTCTTAAAAACCTTTATGCTGATTCCGACCCCTCGCTTAGAAGCGCTATTGAGCGGGCAATCGAGGAGATAGGATGCTGAGAACGGCCACAAAGACAAGACCAGGCATTTCCATGGAGACCTTCCATCTCATGAGGGATCTCATTTACAAGAGGTGCGGCATATTCTTCGCCGATACCAAGCGCTACCTTATCGAGACAAGGCTCGGCGGGAGGCTCAGGGACCTGAACCTCAAGAGTTTTGAGGATTATTACTACTACCTTGTCTACGACGCAAGGAAAGAAGTTGAGATTAACAGGCTCATAGGGTGCATTGTCACCAATGAGACGAGTTTCTACAGGGACAGGCCCCAGTTAAATAGTTTCATAAATGACGTTGTGCCCGAGATACTCAAGTCCAGGGAAAATGACGTGCTCAAGGAACTCCGCATATGGAGCTCGGCCTCGTCCACAGGGGAAGAACCCTACACCCTGGCCATGATGCTCATGGACAGGGGCCTGCACCTTAAGGGCTGGCGCGTCAGGATAACTGGCTCGGACATAAGCGACAATGTGCTTCACTCGGCAAGAAGGGGTGTCTATGACGGCTATTCCCTCCGTAATACCCCCGAGGACATAAAGGCAAAGTATTTTTTCATGACAGGCGACAGGTACTCGGTGGTGAAGAAGGTAAAGGACACCGTCTCTTTCAAGAAGATAAACATGATGGACAGGGCCGCCGTATCAACGGTGCGGGGAGTGGATGTGGTCTTTTGCAGAAACGTGCTCATATACTTTGATGACGCATCCAAGAGGGCGGTCTTTACGCATATATACGACAGCCTCAGGCCCGGAGGATACCTTCTCCTTGGTTTCTCCGAGTCCCTCCATAACCTCACGAGGCTCTTTACACCCGTAAGGATGGGGCGCGCTCTTGTATACAGGAGGTCATGATGGGGGTGATGATGGAACAGATACTTGTAGTGGATGATTGTAATGTAACAAGAAAACTTATCTCCTTCATGGTCAAGGGCAAAGGGTACAGGACTCAGGGGGCCGCCAACGGAGTCGAGGGCCTTGAGAGACTCGCCTCCACTGACGTGGACCTCATCATCACGGACCTCAATATGCCGCTAATGGACGGACTCGAGTTCTCGAAGAACGTGAGGCAGATAGAGGCCTACAGGCATATCCCCATAATAATGCTCACAACAGAGGCAGGCGAGGAGGACAGGAAAATGGGAGAGGAGGCCGGTATAAGCAGTTACCTTGTAAAACCCGTGAAGCCGGAGAGGCTTATCGAGGAGATAGAACGGTTTATCCATTAATAGGCTTCACGCCCCTCAATTGGAGTTGCCGGGGCCAACCTGTAAAGGAGATGGGACGATGGCTGACGCTAATATGAAGATACTCGTAGTGGACGACTTTGCTACCATGAGAAAGATAATCAAGAACCTTCTAAGGGAACTTGGCTACTCAAACGTGGAGGAGGCCGAGGACGGGGCACAGGCCCTTGATAAACTCAGGGCAGGGGGCTTCAACTTTGTCATAACAGACTGGAACATGCCAAACATGCCGGGTATTGAACTATTAAAGACCATCAGGCAGACCGAGGACATAAAGGACATGCCCATATTAATGGTCACCGCCGAGGCCGAGAAGGACAAGGTAGTGGCCGCCGTGCAGGCAAAGGTAAACAACTACGTGGTAAAGCCCTTTACCGCCGCTGTGCTCAAGGAGAAGATAGACGCCATATTCGAGAAGTTATAGGAAGATACTGAAGAAGAACCGCATATATTCAGAAAGGACCAAGTCATGGACATGCCCTCAGATGAGATGGATGAGATAATTGATGAGTTTGTCGTGGAGTCCGAGGAGTCTCTTGAGTCGCTTGACCAGATGTTCGTTGCCCTCGAGAAGGACCCGGGCAATAAAGACCTCCTCAACGAGATATTCCGTTGTGCCCATACCATAAAGGGGGCCTCTGGTTTTCTCGGGTTTCAGCGCCTTGTGGAGGTGGCCCATGTCACCGAAGATGTCCTCAATAAACTAAGAAAGGGAGAACTCGTCCTTACCCCCGATGTCATGGACGCGGTATTAAAGGCCATGGACATCATAAAGGAGATGCTCGGCAACATCAAGACCACGAGGGAAGAGGGCATATCCCCTTCTGTTGAGTTCATAAGGTGTATTCTTGATAGTGACGGCGCTGGCGGGCAGGAAGGCCGGGTCGTTTCGGGCAAGGAAGAAAAACCCCCTCCAGAAGAGACTGAATGTGCGGGGGATGGGGGAGTGGCCGCAGGGCGGGCCGGAGATAACAAGGACAGTAAGGCCCCGGCCCCACGGTCAGGGTCTGATGACACGGATAAAAAGGCGCCTGCCCCACGGGCAGGGTCTGATGACACCGATAAAAAAATCCCGCGCAAGATAGATGACAAAAAAAAATGCTCTCCACCCGTTCACAGGGAGCGGGAACACAATATAAGGGTGGATATTTCGAAACTCGACGATGTCCTCAACCTCGTTGGTGAACTCGTCCTCTCCCGTAACAGGCTCATGCGCTTGAATGGCCAGCTCCTTGAGTGTGGCATCGAGGAAGAGATTGTCTCCCATACTGACGAGGCCATAGGTCAGCTCAACCTTGTCACATCAGACCTCCAGCTCGCGGTAATGAAGATGCGGATGCAGCCCATAGCAAAGGTCTTCAACAAGTTTCCGCGCATGGTGCGGGACCTTGCACGGAGTAGCGGCAAGGAGATAGACCTTAAACTCTCTGGTGAGGAGACGGAACTTGACAAGACAGTCATCGAGGAGATCGGCGACCCGCTCATACACCTCATAAGGAACTCGGTAGACCACGGCATAGAGGCCCCGGACGAGCGTGAGGCCGCCGGAAAACCCCGCACAGGCAGTATATCCTTGTCGGCCATGCAGGAGGGGCAGAATATCGTCGTCTGTGTGGAGGATGACGGCAAGGGCATAAACCCTGAGAAGATAAAGGAATCTGCCATAAAAAAAGGCATTATCCCGCCCGAAGAGGCCGCGAGGCTTGAGCGCAAGGACGTATTTGACCTCATATTCAGGCCCGGTTTCTCAACGGCCAAGAAGGTAAGCGACATATCGGGCCGCGGTGTTGGCATGGACGTGGTGAAAACAGGCATATCCAATATCAATGGACTTATAAACATAGACTCAGAGCCTGGAAAGGGCACGAAGATACACCTACGCCTCCCCCTTACCCTCGCCATTATTCAGATACTTATCGTAAAATCTGGTGAAGAGATATACGGCATACCCCTTGCCAATGTAATCGAGAACATAAGGGTAAGAAAAGAAGACGTCAAGACCATTGAGGGCAGGGACGTCTTCCGCATAAGGGAGCGGGTCTTGCCTGTGGCCAGGCTCGATGGCCTTGTCGGACGGGGGGCTGCGCGAGGCCGTAATGATAAGGACAACATATACATCGTCATAATAGGCGTGGGCGAGAAGCGCTTCGGGCTCCTTGTGGACGAACTCTACGGGCAGGAGGAGATTGTCATGAAGTCAATGGGAGAGTTCCTCAAGGGCACTGATGGAGTGGCGGGAGCAAGCATCACTGGAGACGGAAAGGTTGTGCTCATACTTGACGCAGGCTCGGCCCTCAAGGCCGGAGATAGCAGGCAGGCCCTTGCCTCATGAGTTGATAAATATTTAAAAAAAGGTTGGAAAAATGCGCGGATTCATGAAAGGGGCTGAATAATGGAAAAGATAAGGCTCCTTATTGTTGATGATTCTTCCTTCATGAGAAGCATCATAAAGAGAATGCTAAAGAATTACAGCGACATCGAGGTCGTGGGCACGGCCCGTGACGGCGTTGAGGGTGTGGAAAAGGCACTGGAACTCAGGCCCGACATAATTACCATGGATATAGAGATGCCGAGGATGAACGGCATCGAGGCCACGGGACACATTATGCGCGACGCGCCGACGCCTATTATTATGGTAAGTTCCATAAGCCTTGATGGAGCGAAGGCAACGCTTGACGCGCTGGAAAAGGGCGCAGTTGATTATATATCAAAGAACCTTGAGAACTCGGCCCTTGATGTAATGAAGATAGAGAAGGACCTTGTTACAAAAATCCGTACCTTTGCCAGAAAGTCGGAAACAAGAAGGCCCGTACCTCTTCTGCCTGCCCACCGGGCCGCCGGGACTACCCCGCCCATTATCAGCAAGCCCAGGAGTTTTACCTCGCAGAATATACGAACAGTGGTAATTGGCGCCTCCACAGGAGGACCCATGGCCGTGCAGAAGGTGCTATCAGGCATACCCGGCGGGCTAAAGGTCTCGGTCCTTGTGGCGGTACATATGCCGGGCCAGTTTACAAAGGCATTTGCAAAACGGCTCGACGGCCTCTGTAATATGACCGTTGAAGAGGCCAAGTCCGGCGATGAGGTCTCGCCGGGTCGCGTCCTTGTCTGCCCCGGAGGGCTCCAGACAAGGTATGTAAGGAAGGGCGCCGCGGAGGTGCGCATCGAGGTAAATAATGAGCCCGCCAACGTCCTTTACAAACCATCGGTAAACATAGCCATATCCTCTGTGGCCGCCACGTTTAACGGCAGGGCCCTTGGCGTGATACTTACTGGCATGGGAGACGACGGCATGCTCGGTATGCGCGAGATAAAGAACAAGGGCGGCAAGACCCTTGTCCAGAGCGCGGAGACTTGCACGGTGTACGGAATGCCCAGGGCCGTAATCGATGGCGGGCTTGCCGATAAGGTTGTGCCCCTTGAGATGATAACCGCGGAAATCGTCAACATGATATGACAGGGGCACGCCGGTCCTATTAGAGGAGTTTCCTGTAACCACATGGATATACTTACAATAGCCGGCTTATTAATTGGCATCTTGGCGCTTCTCGGAGGACAGGTCCTCGAGGGCGGCTCCGTACACTCACTGCTCCAGCCCACCGCGGCCATTATCGTATTTGGCGGAACCATTGGCGCGGTATTTTTCGGCCATCCCCTTCATACCTTCACAAGGGCCGTACGCGACGCGAAAAAGGCCTTTATCCCCCCTGGCATAGAGGGAGGGGACGTAATTGACTTAATAATGGATCTTTCCTCCCACTCCAAGGTAAAGGGTCTTCTTGCCCTTGAGCCGCGCCTTGATGAAATAGGAGTTCCCTTTCTCCAAAAGGGGCTTCAACTCGTTATAGACGGGGCCGAGCCAGAGCGTATCAGGGAGGTACTGGAAATTGAACTCCAGTACTCCGAGGAATATTCCGAGGCCTCGGCGGCCTTCTTTGAGAGCGCCGGCGGATACGCCCCCACAATAGGAATTCTCGGTGCCGTGCTTGGCCTCATACACGTAATGGAGAGCCTCGCGGAGCCAGAGAGGCTCGGCGCCGGCATTGCCGTTGCCTTTGTGGCCACTATCTACGGCGTGGGCTCGGCGAACCTCTTCTGGCTGCCCCTTGCAGGCAAGATAAAGAACAGGGTCCGTGAGGAGAGTATTGTAAAGGAACTCATGATAGAAGGCCTTGTGGGGCTCTCCGAGGGCGCAAACCCTCTGAGCCTCAGGGAGAGGCTCGAGGGTTTTCTCAAGAAAAACGAGAGTTTTTCTTCTCTAAGAGAGGCCGCGTGATGGCGCGCAAAAGACGAAAACGACCAAAAGAAAATGGAGATAGGTGGCTCGTATCCTACGCGGACTTCATAACACTGCTCTTCGCCTTCTTTACGAGCATGTACGCAATATCCTCTGTTAACGAGGGTAAGTACAAGACCCTTAGCAGTGCCTTATCTACGGCATTTAACCGCGCCGTGGAGACGACTCCTCCCGCGGGCCTTGATGGGCCGCAAAAAGTGGGCCTTCAGGGGAAGATGTCCGAGAGGTTCAACGAGGCCTTCTCATCTCGCTACCAGACACTCGCGACATCACTCAAGGGTCTTCCCGCCAACCTTGGAGTCCGCCTTGTGATGGAAAAGGGCACGATGATAATAAGGCTCCCCGGCAAGACGCTCTTCAGTTCCGGAAGCGCGAGTTTGACTCCAGAAGCAAGAGCGATTCTCTCAAGACTGGCCCCAATCATCAGGGAACTTGGCAGTGAGGTCCGCATCGAGGGCCATACCGACAACGTGCCCACAAGCAACATGGTCTTCAATTCCAACTGGGACCTGTCAAGCGCAAGAGCCCTTAGTGTACTTAAATACCTCGTAAACAAAAATAACCTCGACCCCCGCCTCGTCTCTTCAACAGGCTACGGAGAGTTCAGACCCCTTGCCCCAAACAATACGCCCACGGGCAGACAAAAAAACAGACGCGTGGATATAGTGCTGGAACGGTAAGGGGACAAGGAAAGGGAAAAAGGGAAAAAAAGAAAAAGAGGAAGGGTGGGGCGGGCTTCGCCCGCAAAAAGATAAAGGATTTCCTTACTTTCTTTAAAAAAAGAAAGTAAGACAAAGAAATTTAATGCCAGCGGACTTCGTCCGCTGGAAATTTTGTGGGTAGAGCGTCAGCCACACCCATCCCAGGGCTAACCCACCCTTCGACCCTTCGGCCCTTCGGTTTTCTTTGTACTGCCCACCTATTACGCATCACGACCCAAAGATACAAGAGACATCGCTGTCCAATCAAAAAACTTTCTTTTTTCCTGAAGAAAGTGGAAGTTTTTTTGTCTTTTGAAAGGACAGAGGCTGGCAGCCGGAACCGGCTGCCAGCCTCTTTATTTGGCGGGATGAGGGGGCGGGGCTTTGGGGAAGGGGTTGGAGGCGGGTCTTCAGGCTGCGGCAAGCAGGGGCGGGAGAGGGCCGCCCCCGCTTAAGAACACTCCTTGAGCCGCAGTTCTTCCACTCGTTCTTTTACTTCTTCAAGTATCTCGAATATACGGTTCTCCATGCCTATGGATTTCAGGACCCAGGCGTGGTTCTGCGAGACCTCGCAGTCGCTGTCAAGGCCGCTGCCCGTGTCGGATACGATAAAATCAGCAAGATAGACCACATGGGGCAGGTACTCCATGGCCGCGTCGGTCTTGTCAATGGGACACTCAGCCGGGCTATGATGGAAGGCTATGGAGCGCACACAGCCCTCGGGAAGGTTAATCTTCTCGGCGAGCCAGCCGCCTACCTCGGGGTGGGCCGCGCCAAAGGCCTTTTCCTCGCGGAGAAGCAGGCCCTCGCGGTTATCACCTGCTGTATTGAGGTACTCATCGCCAAAGAGTTGAAATAGAACCACGCGGCCAATGTCGTGGAGGAGCCCTGTTATAAATGCGGCGTCGCTGTCAACGGCCATGCTCTCTTTTGCTATGAGCCCCGAGGCCACGCCCACTATGAAGGAGTGGTTCCAGAGTGTGTTCACCGAGCGCATGTTTCCTGTCGAGAGTCCTGAAAAAATAGACGTGGAGACGGCAAGTGTCTTTACCATGTTAAAACCAAGGACAAGTATGGCCTGGCTTATGGTGCTTATTCTGCGGGGAAACCAGAAGTACGCGCCGTTTGCCATGCTGAGCACGCGTGACACAATTACCGGATCGTGCTCTATGACGGATTTCAGGTCATTTACAGAGGCCCTCTCATTCTCGGCAACGCTCATGACCTTCTTGAAGACCATGGGCGTGGTGGCCCCCTGCATGATACTCTTTACCTTGTCCCTGAGTTCCTTTTTTTTGGCTTCGCTCATTTAGATATCCACCTCTTTTTTCGTGGTCCGTCTTCCACCGCCTTATATCCTTATCGGCAGAAGTGCCTTCGCACTTGAGGGATCGGGTTAATATTGGTTTCTCTTTCTCCCCCCTCTTTTCTCCTATCTTATGTTTGTCAGAAAGGCCTTGACCACCTCGGGGTCGAACTGTGTGCCAGAGCACCGTTTGAGCTCGGCCACCACCTCTTCAAGGGTGCGGCCCTTTCTATATGGCCGGTCAGCGCTCATGGCGTCTATGGTATCGGCCACGGAGAGTATGCGGGCGAATATGGGAAGGTCTTCTCTGTTTAGCCCGTCATCGGGATACCCCCTGCCGTCGTACCAGACATGGTGGTACTTGATGCCAGGGATGATGTCCTTCAACTGCTTTAACGGAGAGAGTATTTCCGCCCCTTTTACAGGGTGTTTCTGTATCTGCCTGTATTCCTTCTCTGTCAGCCGTCCGGCCTTGTCCAGTATACCCTCGCAGGTCGCTATCTTTCCTATGTCGTGCAAGAGGCCCGCGAGTTCCAGGTCCTTGAGTTTCTTTTTTTTAAGACCCATTGTGCGGGCTATGCGTATGGCTATCTCTGTCACACGTTCCGAGTGCCCCCGTGTCCAGGGGCTCTTTGCATCTATGGTCTTTGAGAGCGTGCGCACTGTTCCGAGAAAGAGGTTCTCAAGGTCGGTTATGAGGCGCGTGTTCTCAAGGGCAACGCCTATATGCGCCGTAAACTTCTCAAGGGTAGAGAGGTCTTCAGACCCAAAGGCCGATACCCTGCGCGAACAGACGTTAAGGAGGCCCTTTATCTCATGTTTCACCGTAAGGGGGATGATGATGACGGAATGAAGACCCTTTTCCTTGAATCTTTTCTCAATGCCCCTTGGTTCCTTAATATCCCTTGTGTCCCCCATTACAAAAGGCATGGTGTCTTTAAGCACTTTTGAGAAGACGGTCTTTCCCGGGGTAAAGGAATAACCTTTTTCGGCGAGGGCCCCTCCGTGGCCCGCGGCATAGACAACACGTCCGTCCTTTACGCTCCAGACATCGGCCCCGTCGCACTGCACGAGACGCGAGATCATGCTTGAGGCGGTCTCCAGAATCTCCTCTACGCTCAGGGCAGAGAGGATGGAACGGTCTATCTCGTTAAGTATGCGTATGGTCATAATCTTGCGAGAAAGATCCATTGTCCTTGTTATGGACTCCCTGTAGAGGCGGGCCTCGTCTATGGCAACAGAGGCCTGCCCGGCAAACCCCTTCATGAGCTCAAGGTCGCGTTCGTTTATCTCTTTATCTCCATCCCTGTAGACAGCGAGGATAAACCCGAGGTATGCTCCGCGGTATGTAATGGGTATTAAGGCAATGGCGCATGACTTGCCGAGGACATCCATGAACCTGTTGTCGTGAAAGACCTCGTGCACATCGGCACGGTTAGAGGTCCGTATTATTGCCACCTCGCCTGTCTCGAGGGCACGGATAATGACATGGCTCCTGCCGTCCACAGGCGAACTCCTGAAGAGCGGCAGATACATGCGCTCAATGCCCTCTATCTGCGAGGGCGCGAAGGTCATGGTCTCGCCATCGCCCATATAGGCGGCTACAATATCGGCAGAGAGTATCTCTCTTACGCAGGAGACTATCTGTTTTACGAGGAGGTTGATGTTAGTGGTCTTGGACGTGGCCTCGGCTATGCGGAGAAGCCCCGCGTTTACAGTCATCTCCTGTTCCATTCTCTGAAGGTACTGTTTCTCTTCCGTGATGTCTTCCATGAGGTGAAGGGCGCCTGTAAATTTGCCGGAGCCGTGGTTAAGTGGTATGTACCTCACCCTGTAGGTGATGGTTCCCTCAGGGCATATCTCTTCCTGCTCCACGCGGCAGTAGCCCGTATTTTCCCTCTTGCAGAGAGAAAAAGGACCATTCATCAGGGGGTAGACCTCATAGTATGGTCTTCCAACAATCTCCTGAAAGGGCCTTCCCGCAAGCCTCTGGTAGGCCATGTTGCATCTTTTTATCCTGAACTGGCCGTCATGGATGAATATGGGGTCTGGTATGCTGTCAAAGGTGTCTTCCCAGTCCTTCTTGCCCCTCTCCACGTCGGTAAGGAGGGCCATGACCTTTTCCCTGGACTTCCTGAGTTCGAGCACCGTGGCCTCAAGCCGCCCGGTTCTCTCCCTGACCTTTTCCTCGAGGTCAAAGGCCCGGAGCCTCCCAACCTCCTCAAAGGCCGCGTCTTCCCTCTTGTCCCTTATGAGACAGAGCAGATACCTTCTGCCGCCTATCTTCAGGGAAGATGTCGAGACATCGACGGCAATCCTCCTTCCGTCTTTTCCCCTTATTGCTGTATCCGTGCACTGCGAGGTCTCAGAACCAGAGACGAGGCTGAGTCTGCCCTTGCACCCATTCTCCTCGCAGGGGTACTGGAGTCTCTCAAGATTTATCCTCTTGAGTTCACTCTTCCTGTAGCCCGTGAGGGCCGAGGCGGCCCTGTTTGTTCCGATTATTTCCCCTTTTTCCCTGTCCACGAGAAAGACGGCCTCTGGCACGGCCTCTATAAATCTTGAGAAGGCGCTGAAGGTCTCAGCCCCTATCTTCATTTCAACCTGCTTCTTAATCGGCAAAGGAGACACCCCCACTCTTATTTGGCATTTAGCCTCGTCTTGTCTTGCCCTTTTGCGCTCTTTTTAATCCCCGCTTACGGACTACTGCATCGACGGAATCGGCACAAAACTTTAACTGGAAAAGTTACTTGTTTTGGCTCTTCAAGGCGGCGGATCCAGCGTTCTTTTTGCAGTGCGCCCCTCAATGCCTTATGAGATTAATTCACCCTTTTGCGACAGGCTAAAGTTTGCCGGCCCTTATGCCGAACAGGATATAACCGCGTCCCCATGTGCCGGGACGCCGCCAATATTCAAGGCTCGAGTCTCAGAAAAGGAGGGTGATGATGGGTCTTAAGAGAGAGGGTGATACGAGCGATGTCCTGCAACTCGTCACGTTCAGGCTCGGAAACGAGGAGTTTTCCGTTGATATTCTGAAGGTGCAGGAGATAATCCGCGACATGGAACTTACGCGCGTGCCGCGGGCGCCGGACTTCGTGGAGGGCGTCATAAACCTCCGGGGAAGGGTAATTCCGGTTATAGACCTGAGGAAGCGCTTTGGTTTCGAGGCAGGCGACAAGACCGTGGAGACGCGCATCATCGTCATTGACGTGAACGAGAGGACCGTGGGGCTCAGGGTGGACGCCGTCTCCGAGGTCTTGAGGCTTCCTTCCGATACGGTGGAGCCGGCGCCGGCCCTTGTGGCGGGCTCTGGCTCGGACTATATAAGCGGTGTCGGCAAGGTGGACGAGAGGCTCATCATACTCCTTGACGTTGGAAGGCTCCTATCCGAGAGCGAGCGCAGCGCCCTCGGCGACGTGCTCTCATCTACTGCCGCATGACCCGGCCCCCACGAGGAGGGCGATAGTTTAAACTTTTTTTTATCCATGGAGGGTGATCATGAACTTCAGTTCCTTAAAGGCAAGGTTTTCCCTTAGTTTTCTTGTTATTCTGCTCTTTTTCCTCGTGCAGATCCCTATCGTCTACTCGCTGGTGAGTTCCATGCACAGGGACCTCAAGACAGTGGACATATCAGGGGGGCTCAGAAAGAGGGTGGTTGAGACAAGTTTCGTCCTCACGCGCCACATACTCACTAACGATGAGTCCCTTGAACCGGTCTTTCAGAAGGAGAAACAGGACTTTGAAGACGTCCTTACAGGGCTAAAAAACGGCACAAAGGACATCCCGGCCATAAAAGACCCAGCGCTTATCGCAAAACTCGGGGAAGTGGAGAAGAAGTGGAGAGTAATGAAGACCTCCTTTGACAAGGCCATGGACTACGGTGACGGCCTTACAGGGGGGCTCAGGGGCCTTGATGCTCAGGTGCCGGTAATGATAGCCAAACTCAACAAGGTAATCAAGTCCTTCGAGAAACTCAGGGACCCTTCATATGGAAGGAGCATCAACCTTGCAGGGCTTCAGCGCGCAAGGACAATAAAGTTGGGCTATCTCACACAGCGTTACTTCTCTTCCTTCGACGATGCTCAGAAGGCCGAGCTTGAGGGGGCCATCAAGAAGACTGTTGGGGAGTTCGAGGAGACGCTCCTTGGCCTTCAGTTCGGTTCCAGAACTCTGGGGCTCAAGAAGCCAGGTTCCCATGAGGTGCTCGCCAATATAGCCCCTGTGGAAGAACTCTGGAAGACCAGAAAGGCCAGCATATTAAAGGTCCTTGATATAAAGAAGGGCTTTGACAGGGAGATGGCCGCCATAGCAGGCGTGCATACTCCGGCCATAGTCAAGGCCGCTACCGTCCTTAACCACGGCATCGCGGACGCGGCTAACGCACAGGCACGGCGTGTGCTCTTCATAATGATTGCCATGGTCTGCCTATCAGCAGGACTCGTCATATTCTTCCTTTACAGGACGAGCCACTTTGTAATCTCACCCATACAGAACATTGAAGAGAGGGTGAAGAAGTTTGCCGAGGGCGACCTTACAGGTAGGGTTAAGATTAACAATAAGAGTTTTGGCCGCGAGATAAAGGACGAGGTATTCAGCCTCGCTGAGAGCGTAAACGCCATGGCCGATTCCATGAGCAACGTAATTGGTAATATCGCCAACTCTTCGCTTACGCTGGGGGCTTCTTCAACTCAGCTTACGTCTTCGTCCACAAACATGAACGAGGGCGTGAATAGTCAGTCCGCCCAGACCGCGCAGGTTGCAACCGCCATGGAAGAGATGAACGCCGCGGTAATAGAAGTGGCGCGCAACTCGCACAGCGCTACAGAGGCCGCCCGTACGGCACGCGACATAGCGGCCCGCGGCGGCGATGTTGTAGGCCAGGCCATAAACGCCATGAAAGATGTGGCCGAGAGTACGGACATTACGGGCACAACCATAAAGAACCTTGGAAAGAGCTCCGAGGAGATAGGCACCATAGTTTCCGTCATCAACGACATTGCCGACCAGACCAACCTTCTTGCCCTGAACGCCGCCATAGAGGCGGCGCGCGCAGGCGAGCAGGGCAGGGGCTTTGCCGTTGTCGCCGATGAGGTGAGAAAACTCGCCGAGCGGACCACCAAGGCCACAAAAGAGATAAGTGAGATGATAAACACCATACAGGAAGAGACCACCAGGGCCGTTGATGCCATGGAAGACGGTACCCACAAGGTCGAGAACGGCATGAACCTCGCCAACGAGGCAGGGGAAGCGCTCTCGCAGATAGTCACGGGAGTTGAGGACGTAAACGACATGATAAGCCAGATAGCCACTGCCGCCGAGGAGCAGAGCGCCACGGCAGAGGAGATTGCCAAGAATATGGAGAATATCTCCGAGGCCGCCAATACCAACGTAGAGGCCATTAACGACGTAACCAGCGCGGCGGACAGCGTATCCGTAATCGCATCGGAACTCAAATCCCTCGTGGACAGGTTCGTTGTATCAAGACGCGCCATGGAGGATACGCCTGAACTTACGCTCATACACGGTAACGCCGGAAAGACCGGTGCAGAAGACGGGCATGCAGAAGATGGACCGCGCCGTGTCTCGGGCGCCTGAGGGGGTTTCCCCCCCCTCCCCCCGGGGTGTCAGAGGCTTGACAGTTCGCGCAAACCAAGGTCAAAGAGACCTTTAAGTGATAAAGCGTAAACCACAGGGCGGCCCTCATTAACGAGGTCCGCCCCCGTATTTTTTTTGATGCTTTATCGCCCCCTTGCCGCCAAGGGCATAAAAAAATCTGATTTCTATTACCATTGCCATCAAAGAGGCATGTTTTTTGCTTCATAATCATGCGAGGTGAGCGACATGGCCAATGATAGCCCTTTAAAGATACCAGGCCTTCAAGGTCCGTTACAGCCGCTCATCCCCTTGAAACCAGTTAAGAAAAAAGAAAAATCACCCGGCAAAAAAGACAATAAGGAACATAAGAAGAAAAGGGATGATTCCGGGACCAACAATACAAATGACGCTAACCGCATAGACATCATGGCATGAAGACGGGGGCAGGAGGGGGCAAAGTGGGCAAGGGGGGCAAGGGGGGCAAGGGGGGGCAGGAGGGGGCAGGAGGGGGTAAAGGGGCGTTCGTAGGGGACAGAGTTAG
>CAYYJQ010000014.1:45288-51684 GCA_964472295.1 uncultured Thermodesulfobacteriota bacterium
GGGGGCAGGAGGGGGCAGGAGGGGGTAAAGGGGCGTTCGTAGGGGACAGAGTTAGAGAAAGCTTGATTAATTCAGAGATTCCTTAATTGGGCAATGGCAAAGAGGAGTAAAGGGAGCGCATTACTCCTGGAGATTAGAATATGGACCAGTCAGTATACCTTTTAGTTGACATCCTTGTAACCGGGGCAATACTCTTCCTTGTTCTTGGTACGAATCTCAAACGGGACAAGAAGTTGAAGGACCCCGCCAAAGGACCAGGCAGGGATGCCCTCGATGCGCTCCGAAAAAAAGTCGATAATATCGCCGGCATGGAGGACAGCCTCGCCTCAAGACAGACTAAACTCAAGGAGATAATAGAGGGCCTCGACGAGGCCCTGAATGATATGCGCCGCGCCCACATGGCCGCGGTCAGGAGCGCCCCTTCAGAGGATAGCCCTTACGTTATCGCAAGAAGACTAATTAAAAGGGGCGAACCCCTTGAGATGGTCATGAAAAGGTGCAGGCTCACAAGGGGAGAGGCCAATGTGCTCGCCACCATGGCGGCCATGACCCAATAGGCACTGAGACATGCATAAAGGGCGATAAAAAAGTCTTCATTCTCTCCGTTCAAGGAGAGTCATTTATACTTCAAGAACCTGCCCTCTCTCTGCAGCATCCCCAATCTTCACGGGCCGTCCCGCATCTTGCTGGACGGCCTTCCCGCATTCTTGGGCGCACATTTTTTTGTGCGCCCAGTGAAAGTCCCTTCCAGCCATTCCACATGCCTTTCAGTCGAGACAGTAATGCGGCAGATTCTGCCCCTCAGGGCAAAAAAGGCCGCAAGACATGAATGATTTACACTCTTTGCCTCAAGCGTTCCTTCCTTTCATCCGTTTTTTTGTCGATCATCGCGGTTATTTTTGGCCCATTTCTTGCAATAAATTTTAACGGAACCTGCAAGACAAGGTCAAGGTCTTATCATGAAGACTGGATTTAAGAAGGGACGGGTTCATGTCAGTCAAGTATCTAACAGGCGAACTTCTGCGTGACCTGAAGGGGCTAATCTGGCTTAACGCCTTTTTCTTCCTCTCCCTCGTGGCCGCTGAGTTCCTTACTCTCAGGGCCTTCTGGTTCAGGCCCGTGGTGCTGACAAGTGCCATCGTCTTTCTCTTTGCCAATTACTTTTTTATATTCAGTCATTTCAGGGCAAAAGCCGAGAAAAAACTTCATGTTTCATATGACCGTCTCAGGGCAAGCATGAGTTTTGATGAACTCACAGGCGTCTATAACCGCAAGGCCGGAATGGCGCGCCTCAAGGAAGAATACGCCCGTGTCGGCAGGACTGAGCGCAGGCTTACACTTGCCATGGTGGATGTGGATAACTTCAAGTTCATCAACGATTCCTTTGGTCACCAGGCAGGCGACCAAGTGCTCCGGCATATCTCAATGGTCATCAAGCACTGGCTCCGGGAAAACGACGTTGTCTTCAGGTACGGTGGGGACGAGTTTCTCATAATCCTTCCCGAGACTGACGAGAAGCAGGCCATGCACCCCCTTGAGCGTCTCAGAAGAAGACTCGCGGACCAGGTGATAATAGGCGGGTATAATATCAGGCCATCTGTGAGCATCGGCGTGGCTACCATGGTGGAGAGCGACGAAGGGGCCGATAACATGATAAACCGAGCGGACCAGGCCCTCTATAACGCCAAGAAAAGAGGCCGCAACATGGTCTCACAGTCAAGAGATGAGAGCGCTTCCGGCCGTAGATTCAAGGTCTATAACGGTTAAGAGAACTGCCCCTGATAAGGGGGCGCTCGTATAAGAGGGGCGCAGGTAAATGGGACGCAGGAAAAATGGGGCGCAGTAAATGGGACGCTGGTAAATGCCTTGAAGCGTTTTAAGGTGATTGCGGAACGAGATGGCTATATGAGGACGGTTTTTATTCCTGGTTTGACAGTTTTTTCAAGAGATGTTAACATTTGCACTACTGCCTGGCATTTTGCCTATCAGCGGGCAGGGCAACTGTCTAATCAGGGAGAAGTGTCTTTTGTCTCGTTCTTTCAAGGATTTTTTAAAGGAAAACTCCCGGAAATTTCTCCTGCCCCTGGCAGGGCTTTTTCTTTTTATACTCCCCATACCCCATACGCTCACCATACGTGAGACGGCCCTCTTTATCTCATTGATAATACTCCTTGTCTTCTTTCGGAGGCACGCGGGGCTTTTGGGCGAGTCTCTGGCCTCTTTGCGGCTTCAGGCGGCGCTGTATATCGCCTTTGTAGCCTGGGTCCTCTTTGTGGCCCTCTTTGTCTCAAAAGACACTGTATGGGCGTTAAAGGAGATAAAGACGCAATGGGTCATGGGCACGCTGGCCCTGTTTTTCGGCGCCGGGCTGGCGACGCTTTCAAGAAGCGGTCTCCTTAAGATACGAACCCTCATGGCGGTCATATACTGGACCCTTGCGGCCCATGTTCTTGCCATTAATACTGACGGCGTATACAGGATAATCAGCAAGTTGGCGGCTGGCGAGCCTTATCACGGCCTTACGGCCCTTACTGCCGGCGTAGGTGGGCTCACGATAGGCCCTATTGACGGCAGTCTCCTTGCGAGCCTCTTCTTTGTCTTTATTCTTTCCGAGGTCATCTCACGTTTTATATATCATAAAAGGTTCCTGCCAGTCCCGGGTCCTGTCCTTGCAGTCTCTTTTCTCCTTGTCATCAGCAGTTCCGTGCTCACGGGCATGAGGAACATAGTCGAGGTGCCTGTTGTCATAGCGGGAACCCTCTTCATACTCTTTGTGACAGGCGGCGGTGCAAGAAAAAAGGCCTTGTACTCATGTCTCGTTATTGTGCCCCTCTTGATAGGCGCTGTCATCTTTTTTTACAGGAGTGACGCGAGGTGGGCGGAGGTCGGCGAGAGCCTTGACCTTGTCATGAAGCAGGAGGAGCCTGCAAGGGCGCTCGCCTTTTCCGGGGACTTTGTCTATCCAAGGCTTCACGACAACAGGCCCGTGAATATTTCCAACTTCATAAGGTTTACAAAGTACAGGGTTGGCCTTGAGATAATAAAGAGCCGTCCTCTTGGCATTGGTTTTGGCAGGAACGCCTTTGGCCATTACCTCAAGGCCCGTTACAACAAGGGGGTAGGGCTAAACAGCGACAGTAGCCTCATTGACATGACCGTGGGAGCGGGTCTTCCGGGAGTGGCCCTCTTTGGGGCCATTGTCTTCAGCATTCTCGCCCTTTCTATTGGCGCCTTCAGGAAGACAGGGGATTTTTACGCCCTCCTTCTTTCTCTCGTAATCATATGCTTTGGCGCGCGCATGGTATTTGACTCAGTGCTTAGAGACCACCTTCTCGAGATACTTATGTTCATTACAGGGCTTCTTGCAACACGTGTCTCTGTAATCGGCTCGGTGCCGGCGCTTACGCTGAAAGAGGGCAGGCTCCCCTATGGTGAGGTCTCGGGTGAGGAACAAAAACTGAAGGCAGTATGAATTTTGCCCTTGACTTACGGGGTTTTGCGTGCATATTGGTTTTCTTTGACGTAGCCGCTTATGTGAAAAATGCGCATGTAATGGCAGAGGTTTCTTAAAGCAAGGGGCCGCGTCCTACAATCGAAAAACTTTCTTTTTTCTAAAAGAAAGTTTTTTACCGGTGGGCGGTTATCATGGAGTCTCGGAGTGGGTATGGGGGCTGAATAATCGTTTGATAGACCATCCAGTTGATTGGTTTTCTTTGTTCCGCTTTTTTAGATGGGGTAGATAACTTTTTCCCCTGCTATTGTTGACTTATGGGCCTTTGCGCCCATATTGATTTTCTTTGCTCCACTTTCTTTTTTCTAAAAGAAAGTGGAAGGTTTTCTGTTTTCAAGGGGGTTTTCATGGAGCGTGTTGACGAGGCCTGGAAGGGTAGTGAGCAGGTAAAGTTTTTTCTTGAGGGCATAAGGGGCGCCATACCCTTTTTCGAGGCCCAGCTCAAGACAATGATGAGGCTTATTGAGGGGCTTCCAGCGGGCGCCTTTCTTGACCTTGGTTGCGGCGACGGCATACTCTCGTCGCGTATTCTGCGGGCCTATCCAGAGGCCAGGGGCACGTTACTTGATTTTTCTCCCCCCATGCTCGAAAAGGCCCGGAAGGCCCTATCTGACCACGGCTCGAATATCAACTTTCTAAAGGCCGACCTTACGTCAGAGGACTGGCCGGCGGATGTTGCCAGGGCGGGTATTGAGACCTTTGACATCATTGTCTCTGGCTATGCCATTCATCATCTGCCAAATGAAGTCAAGAAGCGCGTCTACGGGTCTGTCTTTTCGTTACTTAATCCCGGCGGCATATTCATAAACATTGACCACGTATCCTCGCCATCCGAGCGTCTGAAGGGTATATCCAACGGTCTTTTTATTGAGAGTATCAGGGAATTTCACGAAAAAAAGGGCGGGCCAGGGGACTTCGAGGCAGTGAAGAAGGTCTTCATGAAGAGAGTCTCTGGCGAGGGCAAGGTCCTGGCGCCTCTATGGGACCAGTGCAGGTGGCTCTCGGAGATTGGTTTTATTGAGGTCGATTGCTCTTTCAAGTCCTTTGAACTCGCCGTATTCGGGGGCAGGAAGCCCGTGGACTGATTTTGTCTTGCGGGGCCATTCTTGGTCTTCTTTTAACGGCCACTCCTCTCCGGGGCTTTGATAGAGGGGGCCGTGTTCCCGCCCTCTTACCCCTTATCCGGCTTGACCGTCATCCTCTCCAGGGCTCTATATTCCGAAGTCCCTTTACCCACGTCCCTCATTCCGTCCACAACCCGCCTTACTGGCGGGGCATATTGATAAGGTTATAGACAAACTGGCCGTGTATCTTTATCTCATTGACATCAAAGTCCTTGGGAAAGGTGGTAAATGGCGCCGCGAGTTTAAGCGCCGTGATGGCCGCGTCATCGAGCACCGGGTACCTTGAGGACCTGGAGAGGTGTATGTCACTTACGGAACCGTCCCTCTTTACCGTAAAGTCTATGAAGAGTTTCCCTTCCCAGCCGCGCATCACGGCGGCGCGTGGATACTCCCAGTACTGCTCTATCTTATGGCGGAGTTCTATAAGGTAGACCTGGTACTTGAGCTCCGATGTGTTGAGCATGAGGGTCTTGGTCTTTGAGTGCGAGGCCGAGCCCTGGTATTCCCTTGCGAGTTGTGAGAGACGCCTATCGCTAAGGAGGAGGTTGGGCCTTGAGGGTGGAGTGGGGGCGCTGGCCTGCGCGCCGCTATGGCCTGCGCCTGGGTTTGGGGTGTTTCCGCTCTTGCCGTGCTTATTGTCAGGGGCATTTGAGGCAATTGTGGTAGCGCCCTTTATTGTTTTTTCCGCCTTTCCGTTCTCAAGGCCTTTTTTCTCGTGCTCAAGGGCCAGACCGTCCTCTGCGAGGGCATGGCGCATGACTTTCTTTTCCTCTTTTTCAAGGGCCGTCTTCGAGCCTTCTGCCCTGGCGGGTTTCCTTACCTTCTTTGCTACCTCTTTTGTTTCGGCCTTTTCACCTCCCTTGGACGTGCCTTCTTTTGTCTTGAAGATCCTGCGGGGCTTTGCAATGCCTGCGGTTTTTTTCGCGGCCTTCCGGGCCCTTGACGGCGTTCTGGCAATACTCTTTCTTGCCGCCTTTGAACCGGCCTTGGGGTGTATTCTTATGGCCGTGCCCGCAGGTATCTCTTCTTTCTCAACTACACTCGTCCTGTCGGCGTAGCGTTTGGGTTTCTTTGGCGCCTTGAGGTTGGTCTTCGGGACCCTGTAATCAGGGGGCAGTTCAACTACCTGCACGTACTCGGGCTTCTTAAGGTCTCTTCTCTGGTGCGCCAGCCATCCGTTGTGCCGTCCCATGACGAGGATAGACCACATGAGCGCCCCGTGGAGCAGGAGCGAGAGGATAAGGAAGTATTTGAGCCCCTCTGGGCCATGGAAAGAATATTTTTTTGTTGACACTATACCCTTATTCTGCCAAAATTTTATAAAGGTGGCAAATTCGATCTGTAGCGCCCTTAATGGAGAGACCCATGTTCGGACTGGGAACAACGGAACTTGTAGTCATACTGGTCATTATACTCATACTCTTTGGCGTGGGAAAACTGCCGGAGATAGGCTCTGGTATGGGTAAGGCCATAAAGAACTTCAAGCAGGCTTCCGGCGATAATGAAATTGACATAACGCCCAAGGAAGGTCAACAGAAGTAGCGCCTCCTCTCACGCGATAGTGGGTGCCTTTGTCTCTGCCTTTGCATTGTATTACCTCGTCTTCATTCCATCCTCACTAAATTCCCCGGCAAATAGCGCGTCAAATTCAGCCTGTTATTGGGCCAGGAAAGTATTCATCCAATAACCAGGAAAGCGCCAGTATCTTTAAGGAACCTCTGAATAATTCGTCCCTGAATTATTCAGAGACGAAAAAGAAAA
>CAYYJQ010000015.1:0-48059 GCA_964472295.1 uncultured Thermodesulfobacteriota bacterium
TTCGGGACGCGGGGGTCGGAGGTTCAAATCCTCTCGCCCCGACCAATTTTCTTATCCCTGAAAGACAAGAGGGGAGCGGTCCGGCTGTAGCCGGACCGCTCCCCTCTTTTGCAATCCCCCCCCTTCGCAAGGCCTTGCCCGTACAAATGCCACGCCGCACACTCTGTAAGGGACCAAAGAAAAGGCGCCCTCAAAAAGAAGGCGCCTTTAATCAGGAATACTCGCAGAGCCCGTCTCTCAACCGGTCCTCTTTGCCTTGGTCTTTATTATAGAGGGGGTTATAAATATAAGGAGTTCCTTCTGCGACTCTGTCGTGGACTTACTCTGAAAGAGTTTTCCAAGAAGGGGTATGTCCTTAAGGTAGGGTATGCCGCTGTTAGTGTGGTTGGAGTCCGAGCTTATAATGCCTCCTATGACCGTTGTCTCACCGTCCCTTACGAGAACCTCCGTGGAGGCCTCCTTCTTCACAATGCTGGGTTCACCTGATGACGTGGTAAAAGTACCTATGGAGTTCTTGCTGGCCTTTATCTTCATAAGGACACTGCCATCTGGCGTTATATGGGGAGTTACCGTGAGGCTGAGATTGGCGTCTATGAATATGGTGCTCGTGCCAGAGGCCGATGTCGTCTCAAAGGGCACGGACTCGCCGTCCTCTATCTTGGCCTCCTTGTTGTCCATGGTAACGACGCGCGGTCTTGATATTGTCCTCAGTTGTCCTTCCTGCTCGCCAGCGGAGAGACGAAGATCCAGGATAAGCGGGTTCTGGCCAGCCTTGCCAAGGACAAACCCGAGGGCGCCGAGGGTTCCTATAGAGCCCGTGGCCGGAAGGTTGACGGCAAAGTCCTGCACGCCGCTCCTCTGCTGAAAGGTCGGTGTCGTAGTAGTTGAGGGCGGGGTCTGGCCCCCGGCGGGCAAACCCTGACTATCCACGCCGCTGCCAAAGAGGTCTGTGCTCACGTTGCCGCCTGTCTGGAAGTCAACACCCCACTGGATGCCAAGATCGCGGGAAAAACTGCTCGATGCCTCGACTATGCGGGCCTCAATAAGAACCTGCGGTATGGGAGTGTCGAGCCTTGAGACGAGGGTCTCGGCGGCCTTGATACCCTTCTTTATGTCCTTTATTATGAGGGTGTTGGTCCGTGCTTCGCTTGTCACGCTTCCACGGTCAGAGAGGACATTCTTAACATGGGCCTCGAGTTCCTCGGCCTTGGCGTAATTAATGGCCACGAACTCCACGCTAAGGGGCTCGAGCTTCTCGCTGGCCTTCTGCGAGGCAAGGGCCGCGTCACGTTCCTGGCTTATCCTTGCCGCCGGGGCCACGCGTATGACGTTGCCCACCTGTACCTTGTCGAGCCCCTTGGCCTTCAGTATTATATCAAAGGCCTGGTCCCAGGGCACGTCGCGGAGCCGGAGCGATATGGTCCCCTGCACGTCGTCCGAGGCTATTATGTTAAGGTTGCTGACCTCGGCAAGGAGCCTCAGTATGTCCGTTACCCTCGCGTCCATCATGTCAAGGTCTATCCTCTTGCCCGTATAACTGGGGGTCTTGAGTATGGACTCGCCCTGAACCTCTCCCACCGAGGTCCTTACGGCTGGCCGCTCGGCAGGTGCGAAAATCACATTAAGCGTGCCGTCAAGTTCCATGACACTGTGCGTGGCCTCGCCCGAAAGGCTGACAAGGACACGTGTAACCGCGGGATCCCGTGAACTCTGATAAGAACTTACCGTGGCCACAGGGGTATTGAGTCTTGTGGCGTCAAGGGTGCGCACAAGGTCTTCCCTTATGAGAGCGTCGGAAATATCGAGAACAAGGGTCTTTTTATCCTTGGACTCCTTAATGGTATATACGGGTTTTCCTGTTGTCTCTATTGTAAGGAAACCCTTGTTGTCCATCTTTCTGAAACCTATGTTCTTTACGGTGTTTCCCGCTACTACCGCCCTGGGGGTATCCTGAACTTCAACGGCAGGCGTGCCTGTATCAGCCCCATTATCATCTTCCTCAAGGGCTGTAGCGGCCTCTCTTTCAGCCTCTTTCTGCGCCTTTGCGGCCTCGTCTATCTGGGCGCCAGTATCCTCTATGACACCAGAGACATCCTCTTCAGCCGTGGCGTCTTCGGCCCCTGTATCAAGAGCGGTATCAGGCGTATCCGCCGCCGCGACAACCTCGGGCGCTTCATTGACCGCTTCTGGCGCAGATTCCACATCACTATCAGGGTTGACGGAAGCACCCTCTTCAATAGCGGCTTCAGTTCCTTGCGAAGCCGCCTCAGCCACTGCCACGGTCCCGTCTGCCGCCGTCTCCGTTGCCACAGCAGAGCCAGCCTGCGCCGCTGAGGCTACAACCTCTCCCCCCTCCAGCACAGCACCCGCAGCGCCGGAACCAGTCTCAGCCTGTACCTCAGCCCCAGTAGAGTCCTCTGTGACTGGGGCACTGTCTTCCATTGCCACGTTAACATCTGAAGAATCCGTTGAGACGTCCTCATAAGCGGTATCACCGCCCTCTTCAGCCGTAACGGAAGTGTCTTCTCCTGAGCCGGAAAGGCTCGCGAATTCTCTTTCCGTGGCCTCGGCATCGTCCCCCGTAAAGTCTGCCGTATCTTCACTAATTGCTTCCGCGCCATCTTCAGTTATGGCCTCAGGCCCATCTCCGGCAATGGTTTCCGTCTCCGCCGTAACGGCCCCGGCTCCCTCTTCGGCCTCTGCGGCCACCACCTCTCCCGCATCGCCAATAGCGGTCCCCCCAGCGTCAAAGGCCACGTTGCTGAGTCCCACTGTGGAGCCTTCGTCACCGGAATAATCCTCTGCAATGAGGCTACCTTCATCTGCACCAGCGCTATCCTCGGGAGCGGCTTCACCCCCTTCATCAGCCGCCTGTGAGACGCCTTCCTCTGTTGTTGAGGCCGCGTCCCCTTCATCATTGGAAATTCTGTCATCTGAGCCCTCGGCCACCGCGGGATTGAAAGTCGCCGTAATATGATCACCGGTCCTGGTTATCACATAGGGTGGAATCTCATTGCTCTCGATGTCTATAACAAAACGCACCTTGTCCGGGTGGTTCCCGATGCGCACGTCCTTTATATGGTCTTCATCCACTAAAAGGGTCTTGAGCCCCGTCTTGTTCGTAACATCCCATACGTCTATGACAACCCGCGCGGGGTCAGAGAGTTCGAAGGTATTGTACTTTCCTATGGACCCATCAGAAATAATCTGAATAACGGTCTCAGTATCGCGAGTAAAGGACTGAAGCTCCTCAACCGTAGTGGCGGGCTCCATCACATCATCGGCGGTTTCTCCGTTACCGGCCTGATTCTCGGCCACGGTCACCTTGCCTGAAGAGGCCACGACAACTGCCTCGTCCTCTATGGAACCTTCTGGCATATTGGCCATTGGGTCGCGCTTGAGGCGTATGAGCACACCCTCTTCGGTGGTCTTTACCTCATGGTCAACGCCTTCCTGGAGCTCAAGGATTATCCTCCCTATCTTCTCCTTGCCCCCATATGTGACTATGTTTATAGTCTTCAAGTACTTGTTATTTACCTTTGTTGAGTCAAGCACATCGTAAAGGTTTGCCTCTGGAAGGTCTACAACCAGTCTCAAGGGACTCGTAAGGGTAAAGGACGTGTACTGGGCCGCCCTGTTGGTGGCTATTAGCACACTGTCACCCTCGCCAAGAACATCAATGGAGGTTACCCTCAGTTCCTCTGGAGCGCCCTGCTTTTCTTTAAGCCCCTGTTCCCTGGCCTCATCCTTATCAGGGGAGGTATAGAGCCCTGTGGTGGCGCACCCAGAGAAGACAAGGATGACAAGCGCTATCAGCAAGGCCGATAGAGACTCTCTCGCCCGTTTTTTATCTAATCCAAAGGAACGCATAATAACCTCCCTGAGATACATGGATAAACGCGAAGAACCGGAAATATATTATATTTTTCATATCTCAACTTACTACCTCGTGGTGATGCCGCCTTCTTCCTTTGTAAGTATCTTAAGCGACCGGTCCTTGAAGGAAACGACGCGGCCATCATCGTCTCTCTGGTATTCCCGCACCTTGAGGCCGCCGGAATCTATCTTTACAATCCTGCCGCTATTCTGGCCTATGAGGTCACCTCGCCTAACTATATATCTCTTGCCGTCAGGTGCGTTGATAAGGGCGTAGGAACTCTCACCGCTGAGGACAACGGCCGTGACACGGAAGAGCTCCAGGGCACAGCACTCAAGGGGACCCTTTATTCTCTTGGCCTTTTCCCTGCCCTTTCGCACGATAATGTAGCTGAGAAAGGGGTTTCTGCGCGGCTTATCAGCGCTTATCTTTTTGTGCTCAACAGGCGCGAGGCCCTCATCAGGAGCCTTTTTCTCGGCTATCCTTGGGTGGGCCCTCCTGGGGACAAAGGTCTCCGTCTCCTCGGAGCCGCAGGCCACGATAAAAAGGGGCAACATGATGATGAATAATAATATCTTCACATACCCACGGGTCATTATTTCTTCTCCGCCTCTTTAAGGGCACCAGGTATGAACCTGAATGTTGTAGCCACAAAATCGGCCTTCAGATCAGGCATGCGGTTCTTGTGTCCCCTGGAAACTATGCCCATGGACGTAAGGTTTACTATGCGGGGGAGGTTCCCCACCTTTACGCTGAAGTCAAAGAGGCTCTCAAAACGCCCCTCTACGGACATGTTGATAGGCAGATCCGCGTAGAAACCCTTGTTCACCTCACGGGCAGGCCTGAAGAGCAGTATCTTGAGGCCGCTCTTCTTGGCGGCACTGCTTATGGCGTCTATGAGGTCGGGTATCTCCTTGTCATTTGGAAGGCGCGCCACTGCCTCGGCAAGGCGGGCTTCCATCTCCTTTTTTTCCTTCAAGTATCTCGGTAGATCCGAGGCTACCCGCCTGTTCTCCTCGAGTTTCGCAGAGAGCTTGACCATATCCCTCTTAAGATGCCGGACCTCATCTATCTTGGGCCCGGTAAGGAACCAGTATATCCCGCCGGCGATAACCGCGTTAACCACGACGAGAAGGGCTATCTTCTTTGGCAGAGATAACTTTAATATGGAATCTATTTTGTCCCTGATGGCCATATGCCCTGCACCAAAACCTTACTTCTCAAGGTTAATAACAAACTTCACAACATCCGCTCCGGTTTCCTTCTCAGTAACCCTCTGAACCACTTTCAGTTCCACAGCGCCTACGTTAAGGTTTCTCTGCAATCTTCTCATGTACTCGGCCACTACCTCGTCATTGTAGGCGTATCCATTAAGACTGACTATGCGCCCCTGGTCCTTGAAAGCAGAGAGCCAGGCCTTCTGCGGTATGGCATTGCTGACTATCCTGAACATGGTAGTAGGCCCGGTACGCGCCGCCTCAAGGCTCTTTATTACCTTGAGTTTCTCCTCCACCACCTTTTTCTGCTGTTTTATGCGCGAGAGCTCGCCTACCTTCCTCCTGAGCTGAACGAGTTCATCCTGCCCCCTCGATATATTGTCCCTCAGCACTCCTGCCTCGCTCCTCACAATAAAGAAGTAGGCAAGAGAAATACATATGACAAAGACGGTGAAGAGACCGGCTATGGTAATCTGGAAACGTAAGAGTTCCTTCTTCCTGGCGGCCCTGACGGGCAGAAGATTTATGCGAATCATCTGTCTCCTGACCTCCTTATGCCGAGCCCCACGCCAACTCCGAAAAAGAGCGCCATGTCCTTTATCTCCTCAGCGCTCCTGTCCTTAACGGCGATTTCCACGTTCCTGAAGGGGTCTATGGGTTCAACGGGGATAGAGATCTTTTCCTGCATAATCTCCCCCATGCCCCTTACCCTCGAACCACCACCCGAGAGATATATCTTGTTAACATTGACCTCTGGACCTCCGGCGAGAAAAAAGTCAAGAGACCTCTTAATATCCATGATGAGGTTGTTTGCGACAATGGTAACGGCCTGTGAGACTTCGGCCTCATGGCCTGACGACTCACCCCTGCCCGTCTTTATGGCCTCGGCCTCGGCAAAACTTACCCCGAGAACACGCTGGATCTCCTCGGTAAACTGATTCCCGCCCATGGGGATGGAGCGGGTAAAGGCCGTGACGCCGTCAACAATAATAGTCAGGCTCGTTATGCTTGCCCCTATGTTCACCACGGCTATCATCTCACCGGCGACAATGGGATAATTTATCTCCATCATGTTCTCAAGGGCAAAGGCGTCAACATCTATTACCACAGGCGTAAGCCCGGCATCCTTCAGCACTGTTGTGTAATCGCCAATGACGTCCTTCTTCACTGCCACAAGCATAACATCCATCTGCCCACGGCCTTCTGTGTCTGTACCGAGTATCTGAAAATCAAGGTTGACCTCTGTAACGGGGAAGGGTATGTACTGCTCTGCCTCCCACTGGATTGACTCGGCGAGCTCGTCCTCAGTGGCAGCGGGGAAGGAGACCTTCTTTATAATGACATAATGGCCCGTAAGGGCAGAAACCGCCTGTTTTGTCTTAATGCCCTGCTCATTCAGAAGTTCCTTAATCGTATTTGTAACGGTCATGGAGTCTATGACAGAGCCGTCCACAATGGCCTCTGGCGGAAGGCCCTTCATGCCTATCTTCTCAATACGCCAGCCCTGCTTGCCCATGACCATTTGAACGAGTTTTATTGAACTCGAACCTACGTCAAGGGCTACCGTTTCTTTTGAGCCGAATATTCCTGAAAGGGAGAGCGCCATATACCTATAGCCTCACGACTTGAAGACCTTATCCTTATCGGATATGTTGAGCCCCAGGGCCTTTATTATCTTGCGTTTCGTATCCAGTCTGCATGGAAAACCCTTCTCTATCCTGTCTATTGTCAACGTCGAGATACCGGCCTTTCTCGCAAGTTCGGTCTTGCTCATAAGGATACGTTCTCTATATTCTTTTAGTCTGTTTTTCGGCATAACTCAAGCACCTAAGTCACATGGCGGATTTTTAATCCTGCCTTTTCCAAATTACACCATGTTATGGATATTTCTATTCTATTTGGTATTAATTGTCAACACTTCTTTTAACTTACTAAGAACTTAGCCTAATTATGCTCAATTGGGCATAAAAAATACCCTCCCAGCTCCATCATATTCTTACGCTATAGAGATTATCGCCAAGCCAAGAGGGTTGCTAAACTTTTTTTTCAAGGGAGGTTTTCCCGCCGGTAATACCGGCGGGAAAACCGCATCTGCCTTTATGCTTACCCTGGACCTCTGGACATAGCAAACATACCAAGAATGAGAAGGACGGGAGCTCCCTCAGCTGAGCTCTCTCCACTCCCTCCTCTCTATGGTCATGGTCCCGTAATCCTGCCACCCCTGAGGAAGGTTCGTGACAGGGGTATAAGTAAAGTTGGCGTTAGTATTGCCTTCACCGCCCACATCGAGCTCGCCTGGTTCCACAGAGTCATTACCAACGAGCAGGGTTCCGTTCATGTTGAAAGTGGCGGTGTTCTGGCCGCCATTATCAGTCTCGGCCTCTACCTCCATCTCCTTGGTGGCGATGATAACGGCCCCGTCCGTGGCCGTGCCAACGTTCATGTTTATGGAGCTGTACTTGCCCTTTACTTCCACCTTCTCGGCCACTATGGCAAGGCCGTTGGCTGGCTTGAAGTTCATGGTGCCGGCCCCGCCCTCAAAGTCTATCTTGCCAGCGGGCTGGGAGTTATCGGCCGCCGTGCCCACGAGTATGGAGGCTGTTATGTCAACTGATGCCGCCGGGTCCGTGGGGCCGAGGAACTCAAGGTGCTTCTGGGCGTCTATTATATTGACAACACTGGACGTGTAGCCCGCGCCAGTGGGGTTGGTGTAGGAGTTGAACTGGTTGGCGTTTATAAAGGGCTTCTCGTTCTCTGCCTCGTCGGAAGTAAAGGTGTAGGAACTCTGCGTACCAGAGCACGAGCCGATTACGCCGTTCCAGTTCGGGTCGGTGCACCAGTAGACCGTATGATTATAGGTGCCCTTCTTGTCCTTTTTTTTGTCTTTCTCCTTATCCTTTCCGTCATTTCCGCAGGTAGTGCATACGGCCTGAACCGTAGCCTGTACCGTGTAACTCGTGCCCATGGTGGTTATGGCGTAGTTTATGGGCCACTGCGTGCAGTTGGTTCCGCAACCAGAGGTATTACCCACAGCCGGGGTTATCATGAAGACCTGCTGGTCAGTAAAGTTACTCTGGTCCTGATAAAAGGCGAAATCAAGGACCGGCGGGGCCACGGCGGCGGCATTTGAATCGCAGGACTGGAACTTGCCGCTGTTGCAATCCGGGGTAATTGTGCCGCCTGGCGACTGGGCCTGGGCCGCGGCGAGGTCGAAGTTGCCCTGAAGGCCTATCTTCTCAGCACCGTATATCTTGCCCGTGAACTTGCCAGGGTTTGAGCCTATGCCCTTACCCTCTATCTCGCCGTTACTATAAGTGGCGTAATCAAAGGCCGTGATCTCGTTCCTGACTATAAGGCCCACCTTTCTCGTCACCCCGTTCACGTTTGCCGTTGACTCAACAAGAATGTCATTGGGCCCGAGTGTGGTGTATTTGTCTGTACGGGCAGAGTTATTCCCCCTGCCGAAGTTGCCGTTGGCGTCATAGACAGCCACGGTATATGAACCGCTCACAGCGCCCATATCAATACTGCCCTGGGTCTGCGCGGCCCACTGCGCGGCCTCTGAATCCGAGACAGTCCCATCATTATTCGCGTCAGGCCCCCACGAAGGGTTGTTCCTTATGTTGTTGATAGCGTTACTCATGCCGGCCTCGGCGGTGTTCATGGCCTGCATGGACCTTGTCACATTGCCGGCCACCTTTACGTCCGTGGTGGATGTGGTGATAATGGCCGCGCCAGTGACGGCCATTATGCCCATTATCATGAGGGCGATGGCAAGGACCACGCCGCTCTCGTTTCCGAGCAGTCCGGCGATAAACCTGCCCGTCTTGCTCTTTGTACGTTCTCTTATCTTCTTCATTTTCTCACCTCTTCTTATGGTTCCGCCTGTAAGACTACACTCTTACGTAAAATCAGTTACAGATCTTGGTTGATTGTGAAGTGTTCTTGGTTATGCCCGCGATACCGCAGGAAGCATCGGTAAAGGTGCTTCTCGTCACGGCGAGGCCAACGTCAATGGTCTTGTCATGATAGAGCGATGCGGCCGTATAGCTATAGGAGCCGGGGCTCTGCGTGTCCTCCACCATTGTGCCCGTCTCCACGGCTCCGGTACCAGTATCCGTAATTGTAACCGCCACGGTGGCCCCTGAGACGGCACTCATGTTCTCGTCAGTAAGGGCAATGCTGAGGGAGACATCCTGCCCGCCGCCGCCTGAGCGAAGGACGGTCATATCCACGTTGAACCTCGAGTCCTGGTCATAGGTATAGACGCCCACAGAGGGCTCGGGCTGTATGTCATAATTAGCGTCGCTGTCCGTCATGACTACGTAGTACCAGACACGCTTACCGGTGAGATCAGGTATGTGGCTGGAGACGCAGGTCCCGGAAGAGGCGGTCTCATATGTATTGGTAGTGCCCACCTGGCACATGTCGATGGAGGTCCAGCCAGCGGGTGTGGCTGAATAGTCCGTAGAGGGGGCGCTCGCAGTTGTCTTGGCCGTTGTATTGTAGTAGAGCTTGGCCCCTGTAATGGTGGTCCCTACATCAGGGCTCACGGTATTATTCACACTCACGTCATATGAGGTCCATAGGTAATTGGAGTCCTGCGTCCCTGTCATGACAGTAACATTGGCAGGGTTCACATTAGAGGTGGTTGGGGTGACGGGCCTGTCCTGAACGCTCCCCGTAATGGTAGGGCCAACCGTGACCGGCACGGTAAAGGTGCTCGAGTTGCAGGACGCGCCGTCAAGGTCGTTGGTGTAGTTGAGGGTCACTATGATATTACTCCCCCTCATGTCCACAAACCCCGTGCCCGCGGAGTCCCTGAAGTCGAGTATGAATTTATTAAGTCCTGAGTTGCCGTTGAGGCGGCGAAGCGAGTCATTGGGCTCAAAGGAGGCGAAGTCCACCACAAAACCCGATGCCACGTCCGTATTGTCCCAGAGCGTATTGGCGCTTCCGCCAAAGGGCTCGAGCACGGCCTTGCGGAGTTTTGCCGTGGCGACGCCCCAGACAAAGGTGGCGGAATTTATCGTGACGGAACTATTACCCGTGTTCTTAAGGCCTATGGTCACCACGTTATGTTGCCCTCCGCTAAGCGAGGCAGTGCCCGAGGTGGTGGCAATTATGGCCGGGTCCCAGGCTATGTCCGTGGGCATGACCGTAACCTCCGGGGACATGACGGTGCTCTCGTTAAGGGCGCAGTCAATGGCCGTTGTTGTGTAATAATAGGTAGTGCCTGGCACTACAGTGCTGTCCGCGTAGCTCGTTGCAGTGACAGGGGTGCTGTTAAGCTTGGTATAGGGGCCTCCCTGCGTTGTGCTCCTGTAGACATAGTAACCCACAACATCGTTTTCTGTGGCGGGGTTGAAGAGGTTGCCGTTCTCGCTTCCAGTGGAGGCGGCCCAGTTCACCGTGGACGTTGAGCACGTGGCCGTGGTAAGGGATGCCGGCGCCGATGGAGGCCCATAGTGCTTGGAGCCAGGGGAGCCGTCGCCGCAGGGAGCGGCTGTTGCAAGGGAAGTGGAACCCGGGCTGTAGTTTCCGCACCTGTCATAGGCAAAGGCCCTGTAATAATAGGTGGTCCCAAGGACTATCCCGTAGTTGTCGATAAGGCTGTAGGTCTGCGATGGGGCAAGGGGCTCGTAATTCTTCTTGTTATTGGGGCCAATGGCGCTTGTGTCAGTGGGGCTGGTCGGGTACTGGTCCGTCCTCCTGAGTATCCTCACGCCCTGGAGGTCTGTATCTGCTGGAGTAGCCTCGCTCATGTATATCCTGTCAGAGGCAGGCACAGCGAGGAAGGGAGAGGGGTCAGCCGGAGCGATGGTCTCAAATGGGTTCGTGCTCGTAACGCCTGCCGTGGGCTGGTCAGCGCCGGTATCAGAGCCATCGCCAAAGACAGCGCTCTGTAACGACTTGCTCTTTTCATTCCCTGCGCAGTCCCATGTGAGCACCTTGTAGTAATAGGGGTCCACCGGGCAATTAGCCACCGTAATATCAGAATAGGCAAGGTGCGTGGAATCGAGTTCCGCGACCTGGACATATGTAACTCCCTTGTCGTCGCTCCTGTACACATGGTATCCACCAGTATCAACAGAGGTGCTGGCGTCCCATGTAAGATTCACAACACCATCACCTGCCGTGGCGTCGGTATTCGCCGGTATCTCCGGACTCGTGGTGTCTGTGGGCTTTGTATCAGAGGTTCCGCCTGTGCCAGAGACAGGCGTCGTGAAGGAGGTATTGATATTTCCCGATGTGTCGTAGCACTTCATGGCAATATCATACTGCGTGCCGTCTGTAAGACCCGTAAGCGTATAGGACTCCGTGGACCCTCCGGGTACGTCTACGAGGCCCGTGTAAAAGGCCGCTCCAGTGGGCTTGTAATATACCTTGTATCCAGCGGCATCGGAGCTCGAACTCTTTGTCCACGCAAGGTCGAGGCGTCCGCAAATACCGGGGTCAGTTGACGTTATATTCGTCGGGAGGGCGCACTCCGTCGTGTCAGTAGACTGCTGAACTCCCATACAACGAAGAGATATGCTTGTCTCAAGATTCACCGTATCTATCTTGTTTGTCGAGGGGTTCGGGTACTCGGTAGATGCCGTAATGGCAATTCCCACCCTTCTGATGCGGTCCCTGTTGGCCTGCGACTGCACGGGGGCCGGAATGACCGCGCCTGTCTCGTCGTAGTAACTGAAGGTAAGCCCCGTGATATTCCCGGCAAGGGCCACGGGCGTGGCGTAAGCCCCGTAGGCCGCTCCGTTCCACGTGGCCGAACTCCTCATGAGTTCATTGGCGTTTGTGTCGAGCTCGTACTTTACCTTCCATGGGCCGAGATTGGGGTCAGGGTCCGAGTCAGACTCGAACTCAAAGACGCTGGTGTCAGCCGTTATTATGGGGGTATCCTTGTAGTAACACCCGGCGGCGCGCACCTCTTTCACCACCTTCTCCATTGTTATCCTTGTCTCCTGCTGTATCTCGAGGAGGGCGTCCTGACCAGTGGAGGCACGGAGGAAGTAATTGTAAAGCGCGTAGACCGAACCAATGACAGCCACGCCAATGGCCATGGCCACAAGGAGCTCCACAAGGGTAAAGCCGCGTTCTTTATCTATATGTAGAGAATGGCGCATATAATCCTATCTCGCTATTACGGTCCTGAAGATGGTGTTGTGCCCTGACCCGATGGTATCGTTCCAGACCACCTTAACTGCGATGTCCTTGGAGTTTACAGGGGCAGAGCCTACATCCGTTATATAGGTCTCACGCCTGAAAGAGGGATGTCCGGCGATTGTGCCAAAGTCCTCCACCTGGTCCGGGTTAACCCCGGCAACAGGGTCGCTTGCCACGACAGAGTCCACCACAGCATCAAAGTTGAGGGCCGCGGTGCGCTCAATGCCCTCCATGGTCTCACGGGCAAGGTTGGCGGCCTCTGTGGCCCTTCGTCCGTAATCTGTGCTCCGTATGGTGTTGGTCATGAGCCCGGAGAGCGTTATGAGTGCCACGCTTAGTATGAAGATACTTATCAATATCTCCAGGAGGGTGAATCCCTCTTCTCCTCTTAAGAATACTTTTTCCTTCATTCTCCTCACCAGGTGGTTAAGATTCTAACGCGCCCGCTGGCCGATGATACGGTTACAGCGTATTTATCCGCGTTGTTCGTGGCGGCATAGAGGTCTATTTCGGCAGATGTGGCCGAGCCAAAGGGGTCAAAGGCTATTACAGCGGTTGTGCCCGTGGTGTACGTTACGGCCCCGACTGTGACGCTGAAGATGTCAACATTGCTCTCCAGGTCTCTCGGGGTCATATACGTATCCGTTGTCCAGGGGTCGGTATCCGCGGCCCTTGTAACAACCATGTACCGCTTTGGAGAGGCGCTGAGCTCGAAGCGGACGCCATACTTCTGCGTAGAGTTCACGGCCTTGCTCCTTGCGTACTGCAGGAGGGAAAATATATCCCTCGATGCGCTCTTGAGCTTCATATGGGGGAAGGTAGTCGAGAGAAAATTCGGCGCCGCTATGGCGAGAAGGGTCCCGAAAATGGCCACGACCACAAGGATTTCCACGAGGCTGAAGCCCTTCTGGCCCTTCCCTCTCCTCTGTCTACGTATGCTCACCTATTCCTCCCTTGCTTGGGTCAAGTCTTTCATTAACTGATCCGCCGGGCCCGTACATGGGCCCGCCCTATAATCAAGCAACACCTGTGCCAAAGCGTAACTACTTAAAAAAAAAGAGTTTTCCTCCAAAAAAGGAGAGGAAAACTCCGCAAACTTTTCATAAAATGATTACTTTTTATGTAAGAGGGTCCAAACCTCCAGAGGCCACCTCAGAGCCCATAGGTCTTTATCTTGTAAAGGAGCGCCCTCTGGCTTATCTCAAGTAACTCGGCGGCCCGGGTCTTGTTGTTCTTCGTGGCCTCGAGGGCCCTCTTTATGAAGTCGCGCTCCATGGCCTCGTGGGCCTTCTTTATGGAGAGCCCGACAGCGGAAGAAAGCGAGGGCTCTGACCTCGGTGACGATACCCCCATGGGAAGCGATGTCTTTTCTATGACCCCGCCCTCTTCAAGTATCATGGCCCTCTCGATAACATTCTCAAGTTCACGCACATTGCCGGGCCAGCCATACTTCATGAGCGCGCCAAGGGCGTCTTTTGAGAGGCCCTTCACCTTCTTTCCAAACTTCCTCGCATAGAGCTCCGTAAAGTACTGGGCAAGTTTTTCTATGTCCCCGGGCCGTTCCCTGAGGGGCGGGATCTCTATTTCTATGACATTGAGCCTGTAATAGAGGTCTTCCCTGAACCTTCCGTTACCTATCTCCTCGGAAAGGTCCTTGAGGGTTGCCGCCACCACGCGCGTATCAATCTTTATGTCCTTTACCCCCCCGACGCGCCTCACCTCGCCCTCCTGCAGGACGCGGAGGAGCTTTACCTGGAGGTCCATGGGGAGTTCTCCCACCTCGTCAAGGAAGATGGTCCCCCCGCTTGCCTCCTCGAAGAGACCTGCCTTGTCGCGCCGTGCGTCTGTAAATGCCCCCTTTACGTGGCCAAAGAGTTCACTCTCAAGGAGCGGCCCGGGGATGGCCGCGCAGTTTACGGCGACAAAGGGCTTGGAGGCCCGTTCTCCAGAGCTGTGCAGGGCCTTTGCCACAAGTTCTTTTCCCGTGCCGCTCTCTCCCCTTATGAGCACCGTGGTGGTGTAACTCGCCACCTTCTTCACAAGTTCCAGCACATCAAGCATACGGGCGTCAACGGTAATGATGTTGCCAATATCAAAACTGCGGCTGACCTCTTCCTTGAGCCGCCTGTTCTCTCGCTTGAGTTTCTCCCTTTCCTCGGCCTTTCTGAGGGTGAGGATAATCTCATCGGACTTGAAGGGCTTGGATACATAGTCATAGGCGCCGAGCTTCATGCACTCTATGGCAGTGTCAATGGTCCCGTAGGCGCTCATCATTATTACAGTGTGCTCCTCGTCCCTCCCGGCAAGGGCCTTCAGGAACTCAAGCCCATCCATGCCCGGCATGCGTATGTCGCAGAGGATAAAATCAAAGTCCTCCTTGGACAGGGCCTTGAGGGCCTTCTCCGCGTCCTCGAAGGCAGTGGCCTCAAAGCCCTCCATCTTGAGTATCACTGATAGAGAGTGCCTCAGCCCCTCCTCGTCGTCTATTATCATTACCTTCATCTCTGACCCCTCCCGCAGGGTAGTCTAACAGTAAAGGTGGACCCGTGGCCAGGCTCTGACTCAAACTCAATCTCCGCCCCGTAGGTCTTCAATATGCTCTCCGATACAAAGAGACCGAGGCCCGTGCCCTTTCCCACCTCTTTTGTCGTATAAAAGGGCTCGAAGATACGCATCGCGTCTTCCTCGCTGATACCGGAGCCCCTGTCCTTTATCCTCACGAATACGTACCGCCTGAAGACCTCCTCGCCGGGCCTCAGGGGCTTGTCTCCCTTTCTCCTCCTGAGGTTAGCTCCCTTTACAGGCAGTTTGCGGACCTCACTCTCAACAGTTATCTCACGCGGACCCGTTACATTGCCCATAGACTGTGCGGCGTTCACAAGGAGGTTTACGAGGACCTGCCTGAGCTTGCCCTCGTTCATCATCACGGGCGGCAGGTCCCCTTGAAGGTTTGTCCTCACGGATATGCCCTCAAAGTCACCATGGCCGGCAAGGCCCCTCACGCTCTCCTCAAGAAGGGCGTTCACGTCCACGGGCTCCACGGGTTTTTTCCCTGCCCTCGAGAACTCGAGAAATTCCCTCAATATGGCGTCAATACGAGAAAGTTCCTTGCTCGCCCTTGTTATTATATCCCGTTCTTCCTCGCCTTCAAGCGAGCCACGCTCGAGTATCTGAAGATACCCGCCCACTGCCCCGAGGGGGTTGCCTATCTCGTGGGCTATGCCGGCGGCAAGCCTTCCCACCGCCGCCAGCGTCGAGGAACGAAGGACCTCTTCCTGCGCGCTTACGAGCTCCTTGTTGACCCTCTCAAGGGTCCTTATCTCTTCTTCAATCCTCCCTGCCATCTTGTTGAAGGAATCGGCCATCACGCCGATCTCGTTATCAGACTTTATATCCACCCTCTCGCCAAAAGAGCCCCCTGCTATGCGCGAGGCCGCCTCGGTAAGCCTCCTTATAGGATTAATTATGGAGCCTGAGAGGAAGAAAAAACCAAAGCCGATTATAACGGCACTGTCGAGTATTATATATATGACAAGGAATCTCTTTACCCCTCGTAGTTCTGTATTAATGTCGGCGAGTGAGACGGTGAAGTCCAACCTTCCCGCAATGGGGCTATTGGCGCCAAGACCGGCGCTAACGTAGAGGAGCCGCCCCGGACCAGAGAGCCATCCTCCGCCAACCCGCCCTATCTTGATGCCGTCAAGAAGGCTCAGGGGACGTGTCTTCTCACCTGGCATCTCGCCCTTCTTTACAATGGCCCTACCCGCCCTGGTGGTAAGACGGTAGTCCCTCACTCCCGCCCCCTCCATGACAACGCCAAGGAGCCTGAGGGCCTTGTTTTCATCAAGCCATGGCCCAAGCCTCGTCATTGAGGCACGCACCAGACGCGCCGTCCTCTCGGCCTCGCGCGTCTTCCAGTACAGGGCCTTGTCCTCCACTATCTTGATGCTCATGAGCCCTATGAAGGCCACCCCGGCAAGGGTGATAAGAGCTATGCCGAGCCCGAGCTGGGCGCGTATGCCTATCCTGAGATTCACGGGAACAAGACCGCCTTATAGACCCTGGACCACACTTCTTATATACCACTCGATAAGCGCCGGACCGTAAAAAAAATAGAGCGCCGCACCCACGGCCAGAAAGGGGCCAAAGGGCAGGGCGTACTTGCTGTTCTTTGAAAAAAGGACCATTGTGATGATGCCCATTACAGCGCCAATAATGGAGGCCGTGAAGAGCGTGAAGAGCACGCCATGCCAACCAAGAAAGGCCCCTATCATGGCAAGAAATTTTATATCCCCCCCTCCCATGCCCTCTTTGCCCGTGATGAAATGATAGCCCAGCGCAATGGCCATGAGGATTCCGCCCCCTACGATTATACCCGTAAATGAATCAACCACACCGGGCTCTGGCATGAAAAAGGCCGCTCCAAAACCTATGACCACCCCCGGAAGACTGATGACATCGAGGATAAGCCTGTGCCTCAAATCTATGAAGGTTATTACGATGAGCGAGCAGAGGAAGATAAAGGGTATGATAATCCGCACGTCAGGCCCGTAGCGGTAAAAAAGGGCCAGGGCAGCAAGCCCTGTAAGGAGTTCCACAAAGGGGTATTGAATGGATATGGGGCTCTTGCACTGGCCGCAACGCCCGCGAAGCGCAAGGTAACTCAATATGGGGATATTACAGTAAAAGGGAATATGCCTCTTGCAGACCGGGCACCTCGAAGGAGGCGAGACAATGCTCATGCCCTCGGGTAGCCGGTATATACATACGTTAAGGAAACTTCCCACCACGGCCCCAAAGACAAAGGGTATGGCAAGGAAAATAATCTGCTGGGTCAAGGAACCTCCGGTTATTCTCTCAATCGCGCTGTAAAGGAAGAAGGGCATACCACTATATAGCCCCCCGCCCCTCTCAGGCCCTGTCCCCAGCAACACCCATCCCCGCCTTCTCTCCCACGTCCCCCTTACCTCAGATGCCCCATACCCCCGCCCCGCTTACCTCCACCCCTATTACGCCCATCCCTTCTCTCACGCCCCCTCACGCCCCTGCCCCTCAGAGCGTATCGGGCAGGTAGTCCTTCCGTATCCGTTCCACAAGGCCAACTATGTTGGTGGCCTGCTTTATGGCATCGCGGGAATCCTTCTCCGTGATAATCTCGGCGGGTATGCCGCCGGGAAGGGCGTCAGGAAAACGCGATGTCTTGTAGTAAAGGTCAAGAGAGGTGGAGACCCCCACAAAGTCCTTGAAGGACTCGTCATATGTCATGGCCCTGTCAAGGAGATCAGCGACAGAACGGGTCTCTATGGCGTCTTCACTCTTTAGAAAGAGAAAGGCACGAAGCGCCTTTGCCGCCGACTGCTGGGCCCAGAAACAGGCCGGGGCATGGAACCCGCCCTGCTGGTTCCACTCCGATACCTTTAGATCATACTCGGCCTGGCGAAGCCACCTTGCGGCCTCTTTAAGAACTATCTCCATGACAATAGCCTCTTTTTATTGAAGGTTTCTGCCCCTGCTTATCCGCCGCCCCACTTCACCGGCTCCACTCACATGCCCCTTCGCCCCTCTTCGCCCCCTCTCGCCGCCCGGCCCCATGGTCAGGTCCTGTACTCGGAATTAATCCTTACATAATCATAGGAGAGGTCTGTTGTCCAGAACGTAGCGGCGCCGTCTCCCATATTGAGGTTCACTTCAAGGACGATATTTTTTCTCTTCATGGCGCGGGCCGCGCGTTTTTCAACCCCTGTGTCAAGCCCGCCTCTTGCAACAACAACACTGTTAAAGGATATGTCCAACTGAGATTCATCCATCCTTACGCCCGCCCTCCCCATGGCCGCGGCCACTCGGCCCCAGTTGGGGTCCGCGCCAAAGAGAGCAGTCTTTACAAGAAAAGACCCGGCAAGGACTCGCGCCGCCTTCCTTGCCTCCCGCACCGAGGCCGCGCCCCTTATCACTATCTCCACAAAACGCGTGGCGCCCTCGCCGTCCCTGACTATCATCTTCGCAAGGCGCGTCGCGGCCTCTGTAAGGAGCGAGACAAACTCGGCATACTCAGCCGTGCCGCGCCTTATGGAGACGCCGCTCTTGCCGCCAGCGAAGATAAGGGCCGTGTCGTTGGTAGAGGTGTCATTATCCACCATGATGCTGTTAAAGGAAGGCGCGCAGGCCGCCTTGAGCGCGGCCCTCAACGGGGCCCTTGAGATGCCTGCGTCAGTCATGAAAAAGGCCAGCATTGTGGCCATGTCAGGGTTTATCATGCCAGCGCCCTTGGCAATGCCAACAATGGTGACAACCCTGCCGCCTATGCGCTTTTTAAGGAGCACTGTCTTGGTAAAGGCGTCTGTTGTGAGTATGGCCTCAGAGGCCGCTGGGAAACCCCTCTCAGAAAGTTCCTCTACAAGGAGGGGAATCCCGGCAAGCACCCTCTCCATGGGCATGGGCACTCCGATAACCCCAGTAGATGCCACAAGGACCTCGCCCTTTCCGACCCCAAGGGACCTCTCGGCAAGAGAGGCCATGGCGCGCGCATCCTTAAGCCCCTGAGGGCCTGTGCAGGCATTGGCGTTTCCGCTGTTTATGAGCACACCGCGAAGCGCCCCCCCGGAAGCCGTCCTCTCCATGTCAAGGAGCACAGGCGCCGCCTTCACCTCGTTGGAGGTAAAGAGCCCGGCCACGGTGCAGGGCCCATCGCTTACGATGAGGGCCATGTCCGGGCGGCCATTTTTCTTTATGCCCGCGCTGATACCCGAGGCCCGAAACCCCGGGACACGAAGCCCGCGCGCCGCGCCCGAGACCACCGGAGACTTGCTGGAGACCATAAAAACCTCTGAGAACCAAGAAGAAGAGATAAGGAAAGTCTGATTAATTCAGACTTTCCAGCAACACAGGAATGTGTTGCCATTTTCCATAAAAGAAAAGAAAAAAAATCCCTTTCTTTCTTTTTGAAAAAAGAAAGCAGGACAAAGAAAACCAAAAATGGGTGAAAACCTTCCTGCCCCCTATGCCGCGCCGCAGCACTTCTTGTACTTCTTGCCGCTCCCGCAGGTGCAGGGGTCGTTCCGGCCTATCTTCTCGCCGCTCCGCACAACGGGCCGGGCCTTTTCTTCTTTTTCCTCAAGGGGTTCGCCCGCCTCCTCGCCACGGCCATATGTCACACCAGCAGGTTCGGCCGGCGGGGGCGGCGGAGGCGGAGGGGCCGCCTCTTCGCCCTCTTCTATGCTTATCTCCACCCTGAAGAGCCTCTCCACTATCTCGGCCTTGAAGTTGTAAATCATGCTCACAAAGAGGTCATAGCCCTCTTTCTTGTACTCCTGAAGAGGGTCTTTCTGGCCAAAACCACGGAGCCCTATACCACCCTTCAGGTGGTCCATGGAAAGGAGATGGTCCTTCCAGAGGTTATCAAGGGTGTTTATTGTAATGATGCGCTCGAACTCGGAGAAGTTCTCCTCACCGGCCAGGAGCACCTTCTCTTCGTAGGCAGGCCATGCCTTCTCTACAATAAGGGGCGCCAGGGCCTCGGCGTTATCAACGCCACGGGCCTCGGCCTCGTCTAACTCAATACCAAACTGGGCCATTACCCCCTCGTTGAGGGACTTAATATCCCACTCATCGGGGTGACCCTTTTCCTCTATATAGGTGCCAACTACCTCCTCGGCAACCTCCGCGGCAAACTCCTTAACCATTCCGCGAAGGCCCTCTTTGGCCAGTATCTGACGCCTGTACCCATAGACCACCTCGCGTTGCTGGTTCATGACATCATCGTACTCAAGGAGGTGTTTTCTAATATCAAAGTTATGTGCCTCAACCTTTTTCTGGGCGTTCTCAATGGCCCTGGAGACAAGGCCGTGCTCAATGGGCACGTCCTCCTCGAGGCCTATCTTGTTCATTATGGCCCCAATGCGGTCACTACCGAATATGCGAAGAAGGTCGTCCTCAAAGGAGAGGTAAAAACGTGACGAACCAGGGTCTCCCTGACGCCCGGCGCGTCCACGGAGCTGGTTGTCTATGCGCCTCGACTCATGGCGTTCAGTGCCGAGTATATGCAGGCCCCCGAGTTCAATGACCTTTTCCTTCTCCTCGGAGCATTTTCTCGCGGCCTCTTCATAGGCGGCCCTGTACTCGGGCGTGGTGTCGTCCTTTCCGGCAACAGCCATTGCCATGTGCTCGGGGTTGCCGCCGAGCATGATGTCAGTGCCTCGGCCCGCCATGTTCGTCGAGAGGGTCACGGCCCCGAGACGGCCCGCCTGCGCTATTATCTCGGCCTCGCGCTCATGGTGCTTGGCATTGAGGACATCATGGTCGATATTTCTCGCCTTGAGCATCCTTGAGAGTTTTTCCGAGTCTTCTATGGAGATGGTGCCCACGAGAACGGGCCTGCCCTTTTCTATGAGTTCCCTTATCTCCTTTATGACTGCGCGGAACTTCTCTTCCTTGGTCTTGTACACAAGGTCGCGGTGGTCCTTGCGTATCATGGGCTTGTTCGTGGGGATAACCACGACCTCGAGGTTGTAGATGGAGTTGAACTCAGCGGCCTCGGTGTCCGCCGTGCCTGTCATGCCCGCGAGTTTATCGTACATCCTGAAGTAGTTCTGGAAGGTAATGGTGGCAAGGGTCTGGTTCTCGCTCTCTATCTTCACGCCCTCTTTGGCCTCGACGGCCTGGTGGAGCCCGTCGCTCCAGCGCCGGCCCTCCATCAACCTTCCCGTGAACTCGTCGACTATTATTACGGAGCCGTCCTTTACCACGTAATCCACATCGCGCTGGAAGAGCACATGGGCCTTCAAGGCCTGGTTCACATGGTGAAGGGTCTCTATGTTCGTAATGTCGTAGAGGTTCTTGATGCCAAGGAGAGACTCGACCTTCTCCACGCCATCGTCTGTAAGAAGGACCTGACGCGCCTTCTCGTCAACAGTGTAGTGCTTCTCCTTCACAAGGCCGGGTATGACACGGTCAATGTCGTAGTACTTCTGCGTGGAATCATCGACCGCCCCGGAGATGATAAGGGGTGTCCGGGCCTCGTCTATGAGAATGGAGTCCACCTCGTCAACTATGGCAAAGTTCAGTTCGCGCTGGACATACTCCTCGATGGAGAACTTCATGTTGTCGCGGAGATAATCAAAACCAAACTCGTTGTTCGTCCCATAGGTGATGTCCGCGTGATAGGCCTCGCGGCGCTCCACGGGACGGAGGTGAAAATGACCGCCCGCTTCGTCCGTATAGCCGGGGTCGTAAATAAAACTCACATCGTGCTGGATAACGCCTACAGAGAGGCCGAGCCTGTGGTACAGCGGACCCATCCATACTGCGTCACGTCTTGAGAGGTAATCGTTCACCGTGACAAGGTGGGCGCCCTTTCCAGTGAGGCCGTTAAGATAAAGCGCGAGCGTGGCGGCGAGGGTCTTGCCCTCACCTGTCTTCATCTCGGCTATCTTGCCGCTATGAAGGACAAGGCCGCCGATAATCTGGGTGTCGAAGTGGCGCATCTTAAGGACCCTTGAAGATGCCTCCCTCACTGCGGCGAACGCCTCTGGAAGGAGGTCGTCAAGCGTTTCGCCCCCGGCGATACGTCCCTTGAAACCCTCGGTAATGGCCGCGAAACCGTCGTCAGGAACCTTCTGCATCTCGGGCTCAAAGGAATTAACCTTCTCCACCACAGGGTTCATGCGCTTTATATCTCGTTCGTTCTTACTGCCAAAGACCTTCTTTAGAATTCCGTTAAACATATTGCTCCCTGTATTTTAAGAACAGAAATTATCATCAATCCTGTAATTTTTTATCTTAACACTATTTGTGCCCTGATTCCAGAAAAAGGCGGATATAGACCGCACCCGGACACGGGCAAGGGGCCGGCATGGGACCACGGCAAATAGACCCCGTGCCAGCGGCGGCGGGGCACAGGAAAGACCTGACAAGGGAAGCGCCCCTGTCTTTTAGAAAAAGGCCTGACAAGAGAGGGGTTTCAGTTTAGGATATACCTTGTGGGGTTTACAAAGACGCCGTTAACGGCAACGGCATAATGGAGGTGCGACCCTGTGGAGCGCCCGGTATTACCAAGGGCCCCTATCTTCTCTCCCCTCTTGACCCTCTGGCCGGTCTTGACAAAGGTCCGCGAAAGATGTCCGTAAACGGTCTTTATCCCATATCCGTGACTTATGGTGATAAATCTTCCGAGGTTGGCGTCACGGCCAACTTTTGTAACCCTGCCGTTGGCCGTGGCTACAACGGGTGTTCCGATACGGTTGGCTATGTCAATTCCCCTGTGGGCATGCTTGAGGCCGGTAAAGGGCGATATTCTTGTGCCAAAGGACGAGGTAACCCACCCCTTTACAGGGCGTATGGAAGGCGTGGAGGCAAGGAGCCTCGATTTCCTCATGAGCCCTTCACGCAGATCCGTAAAGCTCGACTCCTGCTGACCGGCCTTCACCTCAAGGCCCTTCAAGTCCGAACTTATCTGGCTCACGAGTTCGTCAACACGCGCGCCCGGCGTAAGGAGGTAATCGGCGGTATCAGCCGACGGCCCCCCTATGCCCTTTACAGAGGTCTTGGCAACGAACTTGCCCTCAGGCTCGATATGGGCGATAATGCGGAGTTTCTTGTCAAATATCTCCAGACGGGCCATCTCGGCCTCAAGGTCGCGCACCCGCGAGGAAAAACCCTGCAGTTCTATCTTCTGCGTGGCGTTCTCGCTCTTCAATCTGTAGAGTTCGCTCGTGTCGCCGCGAAGACGCACATAGTCGTAGGCCATGAAGGCCAGGCCAAGACAGAGCGCCACGGAGAAAACGCCAAGCACCTTGGCGGCCCTCATGTTAATCTTCAGCCGTCTCGGCGCGGAACTGTCGTTGGTAAGGAAAAAGACCGTCAGGTATCTGGCGCCGCCGCGTGACGTGCCCTTACCCAGAGGTCCCCTCCTTGATCTCCTGAAGATTGAGAATAGCCTCAATACAGACCGCCCCTCTGCAGGTTAGATGTATGAAAAAAATGTGATTTTGTCATTAATAATTAGCATATAGACCGTCTCAAGTCAAGAATTTTCCGGTCTATGATTATTCCCCTACCTGGAGAACAAGACAGTGACAAAGGTCACTTTCTCCCCCTCCTACTGGTGCATGTACAGGAGTATCTGCTTCTTTTCTATCTTTATGTAACCCTCGTTGCTCATCTTTTTGAGGGCACGGCTCACCACCTCTCTTGAGGAACCTATCATGGCGGCGAGTTCCTCGTGAGTTGGACGCTCTATGGTAACTATATCCTCGTCGCCCGAGGCCTTTGCCATTCCTATGAGCGTATGGGCGATCCTGCCGCAGACGTCGAGGAGCGCGAGGCCGCCTATCTTTCTTGTGGCCTCCCTGAGCCTTGTGGTGAGATAGGCGAACATGGTCCTGTAGACCCTGTGGTGCACGCCGAGGTACTTGAGGAAGGCGTCCTTTTTTACGACAAGACACTGCATATCCTTTACAGTCTCCACATTGGCGGAGCGCGGCTTCTCGTCCATTATGGACATCTCGCCGAACATATCGCCCCGTTTGAGCACGGAGAGGACTATCTCGCGGCCCTGTTCGCTGTAGAGCGTCACGTTGACCCTGCCCGAGACTATGAAGTACACGGCCTCACCAGTGTCGCCCTCGCATATTATCTGGCTCCCCCCGGGCCATGACCTCAGTTCGCCAATGGAGAGGAGATCATCGAGGTAAAAATCCTCAAGCCCGGCAAAGAGCGGATTCACGGAGAGCGCATTTTTTACAACCTCCAGTTCATTGTTATCTATTTTTTTTATCATGCCCCGCTTGCCTCTAATTCGCTGATTAAGATACTCGGAGCGCCAACAGGACCGAGGAACCTTACGTCCCCGGCAGTGGCCTCGACCTTTTCAAATAAACTGAGGAGATTTCCCGCCACGGCGAGCCCCCTGACGGGATACTCGAGCCCCCCGTCCTCTATCCAGATACCACCCGCGCCAAGGGAGAAGTCCCCTGTAACGGGGTTTATGGTATGAACGCCCATGAGTTCTGTTATGAAGAGCCCTCTGCCCGCCTCCCTGAAAAGGTCCTCAAGGCTCCCGGCACCGGGGGCGGCCTCCATGTAAAGGTTCGTTATGCCCACACTGGGCGTATCCATATACCCGGAGCGTGAGGCATTACCCGTGGACCGGGCCTTCATACGCGCGCCCCAGTAGGAGTCAAAGAGATAGCCCCTTACAACGCCGTCCTCCACAAGGGGGGTCTTCTCTGTGGGAAGCCCCTCCGCATCCGCTGGGGCCGTTGCCCAGCCTTCATCCAAAAGGCCGTCATCGAGGATATTTACCACCCTTGAAAATACCCTCTCCCCGGCCCTGTCCCTGAGCATGGATTTACCCTTGAAGAGGTTATCTCCAAGAAAAGACCCTGAGAGCGCCTCCAGCAGTTCGCATACAACGGTATTTTCAAGGACAGCCGGGACCCTTGCCGTCTCCATGGTCCTCGCCCCGAGCATCCTCTGGGCCCTCATCGCCGCGCCCCTTCCAACCTTCAGCGGGTCAACGCCGCTCTCCATATGCGATAGCCCAATGTCCCAGCCCATCTGGGCCTCGCCGCCGCGCTCGGCAACGGCCATTACCTGCGCCGTGTAATAAGTGGCCCTGTGCCACGCATCGACGCCCTCGGAATTCAGAACCCGAGTGCTTATACTCTGGCTCTCAAAAGAGGCCTTTCTCACCCTTGTAATCTCGCCAGAAGACTCCATGGCCCCCTTTTCAACGAGCACGGCCCTCTCTATGGCAAGCCCGGCGTCCATGGACTCTGATGAATCGTCATAGACTCCGCTTGCCCTGGCCCTGAGGGGCTGGCCTCTGGCGAAAAATAGCCCTCTGTCCTCATCAGTGACCATGGCCCCCGAAGCGGCCCTCTCAACGGTCTCAAGGAGGGCCTTACTGTCAAGGGCGCTCGAATAGGCAAAACCCGGCCTATTATTTTTTATGACCCTGAGGCCCAGGCCGCGGCCCCTGCGCACCTTGAGGGCATCCACGGCCCCGCCCTTTGACTCGGCCCCAACGCCTTCATTCTCCACGAAAAATATCTCATAGGCAAGGCCACGCTCGCGAAGAAGCCCACTTAAGACTTCCGCGGGCTCTGAGAAGATACTTTCTTCCTTCTCAGGCTCTCCTCCACCGCCCTTTTCACTCATCTATTCGTTCCTCTTTTTCCATGCCTTTCCAATGCCTCGTGGGCGCTATCCGTCTCTTTGTCACTGCTCAAGGTCCAGGAGCACTGCCGTCTCGTCACATCCCGGAAACTTTCGGCACTCTGCGCAGTCGCCCCATATCTTCTGAGGGAGCGTTGACTTATCTACAACACTAAAGCCCATCTTCAAGAAAAAGTCCACTGCATAGGTGAGGGCAAAGACCTTCTTTATGCCAAGGTCCCGGGCCTCGCCAAGCGCCGCCTCCACAAGGGCCCGTCCAAGTCCGCGGCGTCTCATGGGGGCCGAGACCGCAAGGGAACGTATCTCGCCAAGGCCTTCATCCCAGATATGAAGTGAGACGATGCCAGCGGCCTCTTCGCCGCACCGGGCCACAAAAAAATCTCTTATACGCGTGCAAATTTCCTCAAGGGTGCGCGAAAGCATCTCATCCTTGCTGGAAAACTCCCTGACAAGGGCGTGTATCTCCCGCGCGTCGGAGAGCGCGGCCTTTCTGACCACTATCCCGGCTGTATCCTGCCTCAAACCCGCTCCCTCCCCGGGCCCTATACCCGTCACAATGCCTTCCCCTTTGCGCCGGCGATGAGCTCCCGCGCGTGCTCTCTTGTGGTATCCGTAACATTTGCCCCCCCGAGCATCCAGGCTATCTGCTCCACGTACTCACCAGGGCCGCCAAGCCTCTCTACTGTTGAGACGGTCCTTACCCCCGCGCCACCACCGCCCTCACCAGCGCCAATGGTCTCTTTTCTTACCACAAAGTGCTCGTCCGCGAATGCCGCTATCTGCGGCAGGTGCGTTATGCAGAGCACCTGGCGGGTCCTTGAGAGGGCCTTGAGTTTTTCTCCGACCACGCGGGCCATGGCCCCGCCTATGCCAGTGTCTATCTCGTCAAAGATGAGCGTGGGAACCCTCCCGGCGGCGCTTATGTTCTTTATGGCGAGCATTATCCTCGATAGCTCCCCACCCGAGGCCACCCTTGAGAGGGGTTTTATCTCCTCACCGGGGTTGGTGGAAATGTAAAAGGCCGCCCTCTCGGCGCCCCTTGGGCCGAGCCTCGGCGCGTTGCCAGAGGCATCGGAATCCCTCCTCATGACAACCTCGAAGACCGCGCCCTTCATGCCAAGGGTGGAGAGTTCCTCCTCCATCCTGGCCTTCAGCGCGCCAGCGGCCCTGCGCCTTGCCTCGGAGAGCCTCTTGGCCACTTCTCTCGCCTTTTTCTCCCTCTCACTGAGCTCGGCCTCCATGGCCGCGAGCCTCTCGTCAAGGTCATGGAGTTCAAGAAGTTCCCTGTCTATCTTCTCCTTGAATTCACTGATGGACTCGATGGTAGGGCCGTATTTTTTCTTGAGTTCCCCTATCCTGTAGAGCCTGTCTTCCACCTCCTCGAGCCTTCCGGGCTCGAACTCCACGCCGTGGGCAATGTCACGGAGCGTCCCCGCCGCGTCCTCTACTTGATAGAGGCTCGATTCAAGACCGGCCACGGCCCCTTTTATCCCCTCGTCATAGGACGAGACATCTTGAAGTTCACGAAGGACAGAGCCCATGCGCTCGGTGACAGAGCCTGAGTCCGAGTACAGGGCCGCCTCTCCCCTTGCCGCGGCCCCTCTTATCTTTTCGGCATTCAGGAGCCTCTCCCTTAATGAGTGGAGTTCCTCGTCCTCGCCGGGAACAAGGGCCGCCTCTTCTATCTCCTTTGACTGAAAGGCAAGGAGATCGCGGCGCGACGCGGCTCCGTCCGCGCCGCGCGTAATGGAATCGCGCTCTTTAAGAAGGGCCATGTAATCATTATAGGCGCCCGCCATCTCGCCCCTGAGGTCCATGAGCCCCCCGAAGGAATCGAGCACCCCGAGGTGCTCTTCCGCGCGCGCAAGGCTCTGGTGCCCGCTCTGACCGTATATGTCGATAAGATTTCTCGTAACCTCTGTAAGGGTTACGAGGGTGGCGAGGCTTCCGTTTATGTATATCCTGTTTCTTCCGGCACGGGCGATGACACGCTTTATTACGAGGTCATCAGAGGGCTCTATTCCCGCCTCTTCAAGGACATGGGCAATGCCCTTCACGCCAGATACATCGAAGAGGGCCTCGACCTCGGCGCCGGGAGCGCCCGAACGTACAAGGTCCGTGGCCGCGCGGTCTCCGAGCACAAGGGATATGGCATTCATTATGATGCTTTTACCGGCCCCTGTCTCGCCGGTAAAGACATTAAACCCGCCTGCAAGGCCGATAACGAGGCTGTCTATTATGGCAAAGTTCTTTATCCTCAGTTCTACAAGCATACCCAAGAGACCTCGAAGGTCTTCTCATTATTTTTCCCTTGCGTCCCACATGAGCCTCTGCCTGAGTATATCAAAATAACTTTTTCCTTCATACTTAATTAAGTATATGCTCGTCTTGGCGCGCCTGATGGTAACGATGTCGCCGCACTCAAGGGATACGTCCTGCTCGCCGTCAAGGACAAGGGCAATGCGGTCCTGGTCCGGACATACGCTTATATCAACGCTCATCCAGTCCGGTATGACAACGGGGCGGTTCATGAGGTTAAAGGGGCAGATGGGCGCGACTATTATGGAGTGTATCGTGGGATAGAGTATGGGTCCCGAGGCCGATAGCGAGTAGGCCGTGGAACCAGTTGGGGTCGCCACTATGAGGCCGTCGGCGCGGTACGTGGTGACGTACTCCTTGTTGATGCTCGTCTCAAGCCTTATGAGCCTCACGGAGAGCCCCTTTACAACGGCCTCGTTAAGTACCCTGTGCCTTGAGAGCACTCTCTCGCCGCGGCGGAGTTCCACTGAGAGCATCATGCGTTGCTCAATGGAGAAGTCCCCCTCAATGACCTTCCTCACCATCTCGCGCGCCTCGTTCACTGTAACGGACGTGAGAAAACCAAGGCCCCCGAGATTGATGCCAAGAACGGGTATGTCGCGCCCTGCCACGATCTTCGCGGCCCGCAGCATGGTGCCGTCGCCGCCAAGGACTATCAATACGTCCACAGCGCCGAAGAGGTCATCGGGCGTGCCGGTTCCTGCCACACTGGAAGGGCTTATAAGGGGACCGAGGCCGCTTGTGACATAGAGATCCCCGCCCATGTCGTGTATCCAGCCGGCAAGTTCAGAGCCAAATTCAATGGCCCCGCGGTTGGACTCATTGACTATCATGCCTATTTTTCTCACGGCAAGATACCTCGTGTACAAAGAACCTGGAAGGAAAAGAGACAGAAAAAAGCCTATGCGTTAGGCTCGATAATAACCTTCATGGAATCAGTAGCATTGCTTACGAGGGCAAAGCCCCGGGCCGCGTCGTCAATGGGGAATTTGTGCGTAATCATATCAGAGACCTCAATGGCGCCCGAGGCTATAAGGTCAAGGGCCGAGGCGGTATCAACGGGCGGCGAGGCGTAGGTGTTTATCATCTTGATATTATCACGCCAGAGGTCAAAGAGCGGCATGGGAAAGGTCTCACCGGGCATGGCCGGGGCAAAGAAGAGGAGTGTGCCGCCCCTCTCAACAGAGCCAATGGCCTGCTTTATGGCCGGGGCGCTACCCGCGCATATGGCCACCATGTCCACTGCGCGGCCAAGGGCGGCGCGCACCTTTTGAGGTATATCGAGTCTTGCGTTAAAGACAAAGTCCGCGCCAGCGGTCTCGGCCATCTTGAGCCTTGCATCCACGAGGTCCGTGGCTATGATAACCGAAGCCCCAAGGGCACGCGCGAGCTTTATATGGAGGAGCCCTGATATGCCGCTCCCAAGGACAAGGAGGCTCATGCCCGCCTTGAAGCCCGCCCTCCGGAGTCCACGCACAACGCACCCGAGGGGCTCTATGAATGTAGCGTCGTCAAAGGTCATGTCTTCAGGGATAGGAAAGACGCCCCTGTCCACGTTGATGGCGGGGACGCGAATATACTGGGCAAAGCCGCCGGGGTCGAAGTTGGTGGTGCGAAGCGTATCGCAGACAGAGAACTCGCCTTGAAGGCAGTACCTGCAGGTGTTGCAGGGCACGTGATGGGCCACGGAAACGCGGTCGCCGGGACGAAACTTGGTGACAAGCCTGCCAACGTTGTCCACCACCCCTGCAACCTCGTGCCCAAGGACAAGCGGGGCCTTCTTTATCCTGTACCACTCCATGACATCGCTTCCGCAGATGCCGCTTGCCTCGACGCGGACGAGCATCTCGTCCGGGCCTATCTCAGGCACGGGCATCTCCTCGACGCGCACGTCGCTGTTATTATAGTAGACCGCTGCCTTCAAGATGCCTCTTCCTTTCCTTGAAAACTTCCATTACCACCCCCGGCGCCTCTGCTTCATTATTCCAAGGCCCCGGACCCCGGTGTCCCATCGGCTCCGCCCCCTCTGGTTCCCTTGCGTCCGTTGCCCCCCACACACCCCTTGGCCCCTATTTTGACATTGGCCCCCTCACGCCCCCGTTGTCCCCCCACATCTCACTTCCCCCATTTGGGCCCCCCTGCCTCCCTGACATCGGCGGCACGCGCCGAAGTGCTCACGTTGGTCAGGCCCCGGCGGCCTGCTTTTCGCCTGCAAGGGTATTAAAGAGGTCAAAGGCCTTGTCTGGCTCAAGGTTATTATGCACCACCTCGCGAACGGCCTTTATCATGGCAACAGGGTGCTCGGACTGAAAGATATTACGTCCCATATCCACGCCCACGGCGCCGTCGCTGACGGCATTATAGGCAAGGGTGAGGGCGTCCTTTTCAGCTATCTTCTTTCCTCCCGCTATTACTATGGGCACGGGGCAGTTACGGACCACCTTCTGAAAGTCCTCGCAGTAATAGGTCTTTACTACATTCGCGCCAAGTTCGGCGGCTATGCGCGAGGCAAGGCCGAGGTAGCGGGCGTCTCTTGCCATTTCCTTTCCAACGGCAGTGACGGCAAGGACGGGGACTCCGTAGGCCCCGGCAAGGTCTACGAGCTCGGCAAGGCCGAGGAGTGACTGTTTTTCAAGTTCAGACCCCACGAAGATGGAGAGGGCCACGCCTGCCACGTTGAGCCTCAGGGCATCCTCAATGGAGACGGTCCTGCCCTCGTTGGCAAGATTTCCGAGTATGCTCGTGCCGCCTGATACGCGGAGGACTATTGGCGTGTCTGTCCCGGCGTCCACGCAGGAGCGGAGCACTCCCCTTGTGAGCATTAGTGTGTCGGCATAGGGAAGGAGCGGCTCAACGGTCTTTCCCGGTTCCTCGAGCCCTGTCGTGGGGCCGAGAAAATAGCCGTGGTCAACGGCGAGCATGACGGTCCTTCCGGTTTCCGGCCTTATTATCCTTGAGAGACGGTTCTTCATACCCCAGTCCATGATATGACCCTCCTTGAAGTTTCTCTGTATTAGTTTCTTTTTTTGGGTTTCGCTGAAGCTCTACCCAACCTACAAGGTTACCCGGCTGTCCCTATTGGTTTTCTTTAACGCGGTTTCTTCCTGGTAAGATGTGCCTATTATGAGCCAGGTCCAGGCATTCCAGGGAAGCAGCGCAACCTTATCAAAAAACTTTCTTTTTTCGAAAGAAAGTACGGAAATCTTTTTTCTTTTGGCGGGCGAAGCCCGCCAGCCCTTCCCTCTTCCCTTCCCTTCTTTCCCTTCTCTTTCTTTTCCCAGAACAGAATATCAGCACGGCCCTTTCGCGTCAAGGGCATGGGCGAGGGCGAAGGCCTTATTTTTTCATCATTCAGACCTCGTTTTTCAGCGGTCCTTGTCGGCAAGGAATTTTTCCCTGCACTCAGGGCCGCAGAAGTAGACCAAGCCGCGGCGGGTTCTCACCTTGAGGGCCTCGCCAATGGGCACGTAACTCTCGCAGACCGGGTCCTGCACCATCTCTTCGCCCCTCGGGGCATGTCCGCGCGTTGCGCCATTTTCGGCGCCATTGGCCGGGCCTCTCCGGCCCATGCCGGGGCCACTGCCAAAACGCCCGCGCAGCATCCTGTATATGAGGTAGCCAAGGAGTATGTAAAAGAGAATTTTCATGACTTTTCAGCCTGTACCCATCTCATGCCCTGCCCCCCTTTGAGCCTTGAGAGGAGAGCGCGCATGGAGACGCCGAGGACGGGGTGGATAAAATCCGGCGCAATGCCGGCCATGGGCAGAAGGACAAAGGCCCTCTTCTGAAGGCGCGGGTGCGGAATAGTCAGGGCCGGGGTATCCATGACGCATCTACCGAAAAAGAGGAGGTCAAGGTCTATGACACGCGGGCCCCAGCGCGGACCGCGCCTTCTCCCAAGGGCATACTCAAGGGATTTCAGAAGCCCCAAGAGGGCCATGGGACCAATGGCTGACCTTATCTCCATGACAACGTTCACAAAGGGCCTCTGCCCCGGCACACCCCACGGCGCGGTCTCATAAAGGGGGCTCACGCTTATTATTCTTACAGGCCCCGAGGTCCCGAGGGCCTCGATGGCGATGTGGCAATTGGCGGCCCTGCGGCCCATGTTGGAGCCAATGCCTATGAAGACGCGCTCAAGGTTGTTCATGAAGGCCTCCGCTCCACCCCTGACCCCGCAAGGCCCCTATGCCGCCCACAGCCAAGGGGAGCGGCAGGGAACTAAAATTCGAGTCCAAGGCCGATTAGCCGCTCTCTCATCTCTCCCACTACCCGGGCCTCGTCTTCGACGCCGCCAGCCGCGAAGGTAGCCGAAAAACGGAGGTAACTCCCGGCGTTGTCCCATGGCACGGTGGATATGTGGGCCTTTCTTATAAGAAATTCCGAGGCCTCTTCGGCATTCTCAAAATGCGTTCCATCACCTGCCCCTGAGGGGGCCTTTACGTAGAGGTAAAAAGTGCCGCCCGGCATGGATGCCTTAAAACCAGCGGCCCCGAGGGCCTCTACCATGAGACCGAGCCTCCGGCTGTACTTTGCCGCGATGTTTTCCGTAATATCCGGGTTCTCAAGGGCAGTAATTCCGGCCTTCTGTATGGCCTTGAACTGGCCGGAATCATAATTGTCCTTTACATGGGCAAAGGCGCTTATGACCTTTTCATTCCCCACGAGAAAGGCAAGACGCCAGCCCGTCATGTTGTAGGCCTTGGAGAGTGAATGTATCTCCACGCCGACTTCCATGGCCCCGGGTATGGATAGGAAACTCAGCGGGGGGCCGGTGTAACCGAGGGCCGCGTAGGCGGCGTCGTGGACAACAATAATATTGTTTCTCCTTGCAAAATCCACGACCTCGCGGAAAAATTCTTCTGTTGCCCCGGCGCCAGTGGGGTTGTTGGGGTAATTGAGATAAAGGAGTTTCGCGCGCTTGAGGTCATCGGCGCCTATGGCCCCGAGGTCCGGGAGAAATCTATTTTCTTCAAGGAGGGGAAGGTTCACCACCTTTCCGCCGTGCCACTCCGTGTGCGTTGCCATTACGGGGTAGCCCGGGGTGGTCATGAGCATCACGTCGCCCTCGTTTATAAAGGCATCGGGGAGCATGGCAAGGGCGCACTTTGAGCCAATGGAGTGGACGACTCCTTTAACGGGGTCAAGGCCGGTGACGCCGAAGACGCGGTCCATGTAGCGCACGGCGGCGTCCTTGAACTCCTGTATGCCGTTATCGGCGTAGCCCCTGTTCTCAGGTCTTTCGCACTCTGCCTTCAGGGAATCCACCACCACGGGAAAGGCCATCTCATCGGGCTCACCCACGCCAAAATCAAGGAGTTCCCTCTCCGGGTCGGCGGCCATGGCCGCGGCCTTGGCGCGCTTTATCTTCTCGAACTTGTATATCTTCGTATCTTTTCCAAAGGAACTCCCGCCGAGTCTCGCGGCAAAGAGCCCCTGTATGTAGTCTTCGCTCATCTTAGCGCTTCCTCCATTTTTTTATAAGGGGCCGATGGTCCACCCCAAAAGGACATATCAGACGACCCTGTTAACGAGGGGGTCAATACCCGAAACCCTTACCTCAACAGTATTTCCGGGTTTCATCTTTCCAACTCCAGGCGGCGTGCCCGTGGCGATTACGTCTCCCGGGAGAAGGGTCATAACGCGGGAGACGAAGTTTACAAGTTCAAAGACATTGAATATCATGTCTTCCGTGGCCGCTGATTGGCGTCTCTCGCCATTGAGGTATGTCTCTATGGTTACATCGCACGGGTCGAGTTCTGTCTCTATCCATGGCCCCATGGGGGCAAAGGTGTCAAAGCCCTTGGCCCGTGTCCACTGTCCGTCGCGGCCCTGAAGGTCGCGGGCCGTTACATCGTTAAAGGCCGTGTAACCGAGGATATAATCGCGCGCCTTGTCCAGGTCTACGTCCCTTGCCCGCCTTCCGATGACAACGGCGAGTTCTCCCTCGAAGTCCACCCTGTGGGACATGTGCGCCGGGTAGATTATATCGTCTCCAGGGCCGATGACAGACGTTGAGGGTTTGAGGAAAAACAGGGGTTCCTCTGGTATCTTCTGGTTGAACTCCGCGGCATGGGCCCTGTAGTTGAGACCTATGGCGACTATCTTTGTCGGGAGCGATGGGGCAAGGAGACGGACGTCTTTAAGGGCGTGGAAGGGACCCCTTTTCGGGGCCTTTCCCGGCCCGCCTGCCCCCGCGCCAAAGTACTCTTCTGGGCTTATCTCGAAGAGCCCCTCGCAGCCCTCTTCCATTAGGCCGTAGCGGGCCTTGCCATTGGTCTTAAAACGCGCGAGTCTCACGGCAGGGCCTCCACATGGACCCCCTGCTTTGCTCCCGGGTACTTTTGCCCCTTATCAGACCACCTTGCCCCCATGCTCAGCGCTTGCCCTTTTTATTCATGAGGCCTTCGAGTTTCATCTCAAGGGAACTTATACGTATAAAGCCCTCGGCGTCGCGCTGGTCATAGACCGTCTCGGCCTCGAAGGTGGCAAGGTCGGGGTTATAAAGGCTCTTATGGGCCTTTCTGCCCACAATGATGCAACTGCCCTTGTAGAGTTTGAGCCTTGCCCTGCCTGTGATGACCGAGGCGGCCTCGTCAAAGAAGGCCTGCAGGGCACGCCGCTCGGCGCCGAACCAGTAGCCGTAATAGATGAGTTCAGCGTAGCGGGGTATGAGAGAGTTTCTGAGGTGCAGGAGTTCTCTTGTCATTGTAAGGGACTCAACGGCGCGCCTGCCACGGTGAAGGATGGTCCCTCCGGGGGTCTCGTATATGCCGCGGGACTTCATGCCAACGTAGCGACCTTCCACCATGTCCACCATGCCCACGCCGTTTGCGCCGCCGAGGCGGTTGAGGCGGGCAAGGAGTTTCGCAGGGCTCATGGCCCGTCCGTTAAGGGCCACGGCGTCGCCCTTCTCGTAATCTATTTCAATATAAGTAGCCTTGTCAGGGGCCTTTTCAGGGGGCACTGTATAGCGGAACATGTCCTCCGGGGGCTCGACGTACGGGTCTTCGAGTACGCCGCCCTCGAAACTCAGGTGCAGGAGGTTGCCGTCGCAGCTGTAGGGTTTCTTTCGCGTCACAGGGACGTGGATGCCGTGCCTGCGGGCATACTCCACGAGTTCGCTCCTGCCCTTCAGGTCCCATTCCCGCCATGGGGCGATTACCTTTATATCGGGGTTGATGTAATAGTAGGTAAGTTCAAAGCGCACCTGGTCATTGCCCTTGCCCGTGGCCCCGTGGGCAACGGCGTCGGAGCGCGTCTTTTTCACCACATCCATCTGGGCCTTTGCGATAAGGGGACGCGCTATGGAAGTACCAAGGAGATACTCTCCCTCGTATACGGCCCCTGCCCTTATCATGGGGAAGACGTAATCACGGGCGAATTCTTCCTTGAGGTCAACGATATGGACGCTCTTGGCGCCAGTCTTGAGGGCCTTTTCACGTAACCCCTTTATCTCTCCGCCCTGACCGACATCGGCAACAAAGGCCACGACCTCGCAGTTATATTTTTCCTTTATCCATTTTATTATTATGGACGTATCGAGCCCGCCCGAGTAGGCAAGCACTACCCTTCTTACCTTCTTATCCATCTCTACCCCTTTATGCGTTTTTTTAACGGCCCTTGAACCTGGCCGTTATATATCTTTCCTTAAAATCACTCCCCGCCGCGGGCTTCAACCGTGAGGAGCCATTCGAGAATGGCCTTCTGCATATGGAGACGGTTCTCGGCCTGGTCCCAGACCACGGATTGAGTGCCCTCCATGACCTTGTCTGTAATCTCCTCGCCCCTGTGCGCCGGAAGGCAGTGCATTACAACGGCGTCCTCTGCCCCAAGGGCCAGGACTCTCTCGTTCACCTGAAACCCCTTGAACACGGCCTCTCTCTTTTTCTGCTCCCCTTCCTGCCCCATGGACGCCCAGACATCGGTGTTCATAACATCCGCCCCAATGGCCGCCTCTTCAACGGTCTTTACTACCTTTATGTTAGCGCCAGCCCCGGCCTCTTTCATTATGCGCTCGTCAGGCCCGTAACCCGGGGGGCAAGCAAGTCGGAGTTCAAAGCCAAGGATAGACGCGGCCTCTATCCAGGAATTCGCCATGTTGTTGCCGTCGCCTATCCAGCACACCTTGAGCCCCTTGTATGTACCCTTCTTTTCCACCATTGTAAGGACATCGGCAAGGACCTGGCATGGGTGGTGCGAGTCCGTGAGGCCGTTTATGACGGGCACGGTTGAGTAACGGGTGAATTCCTCTATCTTGTCGTGGCCGAATGTGCGTATGACCACTGCGTCCACGTACCTGGACATGACGCGCGCCGTGTCCTTGATTGGTTCACCGCGGCCTATCTGAGAGTCAGCGCTGCTCATGAAAATGGCCGAGCCGCCGAGGTGATACATGGCCGTCTCAAAGGAGACGCGCGTGCGCGTCGAGGATTTTTCGAATATGAGCCCAAGGACGCGGCCCCGGAGCGGCTGGTGCGGGATGCCCCGTGCGTGGCGCTCCTTAAGGGAGGCGGCACGCGCGATGAGCCCGTCTATGGCGTCTTTATCAAGGTCGAGAATTCTTAATAGATGCATAAAACCTCGTGATTTTTTAAAAATGGCGGACAATGCCCGCACTGTTTGTTAGGTTTCGCCGGAGCTCTACCCAACCTACAAGAACTATTTTCTTTTGGCGGGCACAGCCCACCCTACCCTACAACCCTACTGGCTCAGGGCGAACGCTTGAAAAAGCCCACAATATTGATAAAACCAATCACCCTGAGCCAGTCGAAGGGTTGAGGGTTAGCCCTGCAGTGTGGCAGTGCCCGTCCTACTGGTTTTCTTTGCTCCACTTTCTTTTTTCCAAAGGAAAGTGGAAGGTCTTTTAATATGCGGCCAGAGGCCGCATACATACTTTTCCTCTTTTTCTCTCTCTTTTCTTTCTTCTTCTTTTCTTTTTCTTATCTCTTTCCCGTCTTCCTTCTTAAACCTTCTCAAGCACTCTTTCGAGGATTTCCATCATCTCGTCCACTTCAGCGGCGGTAATGGTAAGGGGCGGGAGGAAGCGGAGGACCTTTTCTCCGGCGCCGATGAGGAGGAGTCCTTCTTCGAGGCATTCTTTTACAATATCCCCAACTGGTTTGTCCACCTCCATGCCGATGATGAGCCCCTTGCCCCGGATATTTTTTATGAATTCATGTTTGTCCTTTAATTCAAGGAGGCGCGAGAGGGTGTACTCGCCCATGTTCACGCAGTTATTTAGCACCCCTTCATCGAGGATTGTCCTGAGAGTCGCGAGGCCCGCGGCAGTCGCCAGTGGATTTCCGCCAAAGGTCGAGGCGTGGCTCCCTGGCCCAAAGGCCTCTTTAACGGATTCGTCAACAAGCATGGCCCCAATGGCTACGCCTCCGCCAAGGCCCTTTGCGAGTGTCATGATATGGGGCGGTGTAGCGTAGTGCTCATGGGCAAAGAGCCTGCCCGTGCGTCCGATGCCCACCTGCACCTCGTCATATATAAGAAGCGCGCCGGCCCTGTCGCAGACCTCGCGAAGGCCCTTTAGATACCCTGCGTCAGGCACGTTCACCCCGCCCTCGCCCTGTATGGGTTCGACCATGACGGCGGCGGTACGGGAGTCCATGGCCGAGCGCACGGCAGAGAGGTCGTTAAAGGGGATGTACGTGAATTTTTCAAGAAAGGGCTCAAAGCCCCTTCGCACCTTGACCTGCCCTGTTGCCGAGAGCGTGGCGAAGGTCCTGCCATGGAAGGACTTTTCCATGGTAAGGACCTTGTGACGAGGCTCGCCCTTATCCGCGAAAAACTTACGGGCAAGTTTTATGGCCGCCTCGTTGGCCTCTGCCCCGGAGTTACAGAAAAAGACCTTGTCCGAAAAGGAGTTGGCCGTAAGGAGCGCGGCCAACTCGGCCTGCGGCGCGATGTGGTAGAGGTTCGATATGTGAATGAGGCTCTCTGCCTGCTCCTTTATGGCGCGCACCACGGCAGGGTGGCAGTGCCCGAGGTTGCAGACCGCTATGCCCGAGGTAAAGTCGAGGTATTCCTTTCCAGAGGCATCCCAGACGCGCGAGCCGAGGCCGCGCACCATGGCCACGGGAAAACGCCTGTATGTATTCAATACATGACGGTCAGTAAGGGCTATTATCTCTTCGTTGTTCAATGTCTTCTACTTCAGCCTCAAGTGCGTGAAAACGAGAAAGAATCAGGACCATGCCGCGGGCCTGCCATAAGGTGCCTGTCCCGCGCCGCCCCCGAGGGGGGCGGCGCGCACTTCAGGTCCCCTTCTTCATCTCGTCAAGTTCTTTCTTTCTGGCTATGACCGTGCCTATGCCCGCGTCGGTAAAGATCTCGAGGAGCACGGCGTGCTCAACGCGGCCGTCTATTATATGCGCCCTCTTCACGCCGCCTGTCACTGCCCCTGCGCAACACCTTATCTTGGGTATCATGCCGCCCTTCGCGACGCCAGTGGTTATGAGCCTCCGGGCGCGCGCCACGGTAAGCGCGGATATGAGGCCGCCCTTTTTATCAAGCACACCCCTGACATCTGTAAGGAGAATGAGTTTATCGGCCTCAAGGGCAGTGGCAACGGCACCGGCAACAGTGTCGGCGTTTATGTTGTAACTCTTCCCGCCCCTGCCCCAGCCCACGGGGGCGATGACAGGGATGAAACTGCTGTCCTCAAGAGAGCGTATTACCGCCGGGTTTACTGTGTCCACCTCGCCCGCGCGCCCCATCTCCGCGCCCTTTATCTTCAAGGGCTTTGCCTTTATGAGGCCCCCGTCCTTACCGCCTATACCAACGGCACGCCCGCCATAGTGATTTATAAGGCCCACAATCTCCTTATTCACCTTGCCAACAAGGACCATCTCCACAACGTCCATGGTCTCCTCGTCGGTTACGCGGATACCCTTTACAAAACGGGTCTCAATACCGAGTTTTTCAAGAAGCCCGCCTATCTGGGGTCCCCCGCCGTGAACAATCACGGGGTTGAGGCCAACGTACTTCATGAGAACCACGTCGCGGGCAAAACTCTGCTTCAGCGACTCGTCAGTCATGGCAGAGCCGCCGTATTTTATGACAATGGTCCTTCCGCGAAACTTCCGTATGTAGGGAAGAGCCTCGAAAAGGGTCTTTATCTTGTTTATCTGAACCTTCATGAAAAAAGCCTCTTGAAAAAAGAAAAAAATTCCTTACTTTCTTTTGGAAAAAAGAAAGTAAGACAAAGAAAACCAATAGGGTCGCCATCTCCCAGAGCCTCTATGGAAAGACAAGCCATAGCGGCGCCGTAGCCTAGCAGGCAAGTTCCACAGAGAAAACCAATAGGGTGGGCATTGCCCACCATTACAAGAAACTTGCGCCAAGGGCTTCGCCACGCGAACCCCCTCAAAAACGCAGCAACCCCGCCGCAGGCCCCTAAAGTATATACCTCGAGAGGTCCTCGTCCTCGAGAATATCGGCGAGTCTCTTCTTCACATACTCGCGGTCTATGACCACCTTCTCGCCGCTCATGTCCGGCGCCTTGAAGGATACCTCCTCAAAGACCCGCTCCATAACCGTATGGAGCCTCCTTGCGCCGATGTTCTCCATGCGGTCATTGACAAGGGCCGCTATGCGGGCAATCTCCTCGACAGCGTCGTCTGTATACTCAATGGTGATGTCCTCTGTCTCAAGGAGTTCCTTGTACTGCTTGAGTAGCGCGTTATGGGGTTCCTTGAGTATCCTTACAAATTCCTTCTCGCCAAGGGTAGAGAGTTCCACCCTGATGGGAAACCTCCCCTGAAACTCGGGGATAAGGTCCGAGGGCTTTGCCACGTGGAATGCCCCTGAGGCCACGAAGAGTATGTGGTCGGTCTTGACCATGCCGTACTTTGTGTTCACCGTGGAGCCCTCCACAATGGGGAGGAGGTCCCGCTGAACGCCCTCTCGCGAGACATCGGGCCCCTGCCCCGACTGACGCCCCGCTATCTTGTCTATCTCGTCAATAAAGACAATACCCGACTGCTCCACCCTCTCCACGGCCTTTTTCATGACAACGTCCATGTCGATAAGGCGCGAGGCCTCTTCCTGCCTGAGTATCGTAAGGGCCTCGGGGACCTTCATCTTCCGGCGCTTGCTCTTCTTTGGGAATATATTGGAGAACATGTCCTTCAGGTTCATGTCCATGTCCTCGGCGCCAGAGGCCGAGAGTATCTCGATGACTGGCGTCTTCTGCTCTGAGACCTCTATCTCAACCTCGCGGTCGTCGAGTTTACCGGCCCGGAGGAGCTTTCTGAGTTTATCGCGAGTCTTCTTCGTAAGATCACGCTCGCCCTCAATGCGGGATTCATCAATGTCCTGATAAGGTGCGGACGTCACCGGCGGAAGAAGGCAGTCAAGGAGCCTTTCCTCGGCGGCCACCTCGGCCTTTGCCTGCACCTTTACACGCTCCTCGTCCTTTACCATCTTTACGGCAAGTTCGGTAAGGTCGCGTATTATGCTCTCCACATCGCGGCCAACATAGCCCACTTCCGTGAATTTACTTGCCTCCACCTTTACAAAGGGGGCCTCGGCAAGGCGGGCGAGACGCCTCGAAATCTCCGTCTTGCCTACCCCTGTGGGTCCTATCATGATGATGTTCTTCGGGGCTATCTCGTCTCGAAGGTCTGCGCGGACCTGCCGGCGGCGCCACCTGTTCCTGAGCGCTATGGCAACGGCGCGTTTGGCCTCGCCCTGACCTATTATGTATCTATCGAGCTCCGAGACTATCTCTCTCGGCGTAAAGTTCTTCATATTACCTGAGCCTTCCTCCGTGGTTATAGTTCTTCAATGGAAATATTGCTGTTCGTGTATATGCATATCTCCGATGCCATGGTAATGGCCTCGCGGGCTATGCCCACGGCGTCCATCTCGGTATGGTTCATGAGCATACGCGCCGCGGCAAAGGCGTATGGGCCGCCTGAGCCTATGGCCGCGATGCCGTGCTCGGGCTCAATGACATCGCCGCTCCCGGATATTATGAAACTATGGTCCCTGTCCGCCACTATGAGCAGGGCCTCGAGCCTTCGGAGTATCTTGTCCGTGCGCCAGTCCTTGGCAAGTTCCACGGCGGCGCGCGTTAGGTTTCCCCGGAACTCGCCGAGTTTGGCCTCGAACTTGTCATAGAGGGTCATGGCGTCGGCGGTGGAGCCGGCGAAACCCGCAAGGGCCTTTCCTGACTTCATCCGCCGTATCTTTACGGCAGTGCCCTTCATGACCGTATTGCCGAGGGTAACCTGCCCGTCGCCCGCTATGGCTACCTTGCCGCCCCTGCGAACTGCTATAATAGTTGTTCCGTGAAAACCCTCTCTCAACTCATCCACTCCTTTATATAAAAAGTCCTGACCCGCCACATGGACGAGGTCTTGTCTCCAATATTATCCGGCCCAGGGGCCCTCTTTATTCATCACTGCCGCTTCCGCCGCCGCCGCCCCGGCCCCTTCCGCCCCGCGCGCGCGGGTGGGCCCTGTCGTATACCCGCATGAGGCCCTCGATGCCCACCTTTGTGTACCTCTGCGTGGTGGAGAGTTTGCTGTGGCCGAGCATCTCCTGAATGGAACGGAGGTCCACGCCCGAGTCAAGGAGATGGGTAGCAAAACTGTGCCTCAGCGTGTGCGGCGTGGGCGTCTTGTTTATTCCGCTAAGGGCCGCGTATTTTCTTATAATCCTCTGAACCGTCCGTGCCGTTATGGGCTTTTTAGACTCCCTGCGGGCGATGAATATGGGCACGCCTCCGCTCTCTCCAGCAACCGTTCCCCTGGCCTTCAAGTAGGCCTTAAGGGCCTTAAGGGCCCTGCTTCCAAGAAAGGCAAGGCGCGTCTTGCCTCCCTTTCCAAGTACGCGTATTACGCCGCCCGAGATGTCAAGGTCTCTCATGGCAAGACCCGTAAGCTCGCTTACACGTATGCCGGCGGAATAAAGCACCTCCATGATGGCCGAGTCGCGAAGCCCCGTAAAGCCGCCAACCCGGGCCTCATGGACCGAGTCAATGAGCGCGGCAGTCTCCTCGGCTGTAAGGGCCGAGGGAAGAAAAGACCCTGTCTTTGGCGAGGGGACAAGTTCCGCCGGGTTCAGGGAGAGTTCGCCCTTTTTCAGAAGAAAACGGAAAAAACTCCTTATTGAGGAGAGTTTCCTCGCGATGGTGACCTTACCGCAGCCCTGGTAGAGAGACTGCACAAATGCCCTCACGTCTTCTTCCCGGACCGAGCCAGCCTCAACGGCCTTCCGGGCCCCACCCCCCCTGCCGCTTAAGAGCAAAAAGGCGTGAAACTCCAGAAGGTCACGCCTGTAGGCGGCCCTCGTGTGAGGTGAAGAGTTCCTCTCCACGGCGAGGTATTGAAAAAACCGCTCTATGGAAGAGAGCATATTGCTCATAAGCGCCCCGCCAGAGTCCCTGTACGCCTGAAGGTGGGCCGTGAGTTTTCACAGGGGCATAATATCATCAGCGTTTAAAACCTTCAACGGATTTTTGGGTCCAGGGGAGGGTCAATGGAGGCGTTTCAGGAACCTCCTGCCCCTTATGCGGTGTCTGTTCTTGTCCCAGGAAAAATATATTATAAAGGCCCTGCCCTTTATGTCGCTCATTGGCAGGGTGCCCCAGAAACGGGAATCATAACTGTTCTCGCGGTTGTCGCCCATTACAAAGACGCGCCCAGCCGGGACCACATAAGGACCGAAGTTATCTCCCGCCGTGGTGTCATTGCCGTAAAAATTCCCCTTGTGAACTGCGTTGGAGTCGTCTATCTCCCTTCCGTTAACGAATACGAGACGGTCCCGCACCTCGACGGTATCTCCGGGGAGCCCGATGACGCGCTTTATATAGTCCTTGCTCCTGTCACCGGGAAATCGGAAGACTATGATGTCGCCATGCTTCACGCTCCCCCAGGCCCGGATAAGATGCGTCTCGAAAAATGGTATGCGAAGGCCGAAAAAACTTACCATCGCAGGCCTCGGTATCTGGAGGCCATAGGCGAACTTGCTCACCAGTATATGGTCCCCTATAAGAAGGGTATCCTCCATGGAACCAGAGGGTATCTTGAAGGCCTGCACAACAAAGGTCCGTATGAAGAGGGCGAGGACTATGGCGATAATTATGGCCTGACTCGTATCCCCGAAAGGCCACTTCTTCATTTTGCCCGCCCTGTTCTTGCCCTGGGGAAGACCCTGGCCTCTTTCCGTCTTCGTATCAGGCCCAATGTCTTTTTTGCTCATATCTTCCTTTCAATAATTAAGGAAAGTCTGATTAATTCAGACTTTCCAGCAATACATGGATGTGTTGCCATTTTCGATAACTGTAAGTTATTGAAAATGTGAGAAAAAAAACCGCTCTTTTTCTTTGACCTCTCTCCTTAATTCAGGGACGAATTATTCAGAGGTTCCTTAAGAAGCCGCATCCCGGCCCCTGAGTGATAACCAAGAGCAGGCCTATCCGCTCATGCCCCGGTGCCTCCCTTTTTCAGCCGGACGCACATGCCCCTCCATGCCCCAATGCTTTCCCTACCTTCCCGGCCCCCGCCGCCCCCGGTTTGCCCCTTTCCCCCATGCCTCTCCCCATTGCCACATCGCCCCCTTACTCCCCTCCTCCCTTGCCCTCATACTCCCCCCTGCCCACTTGCCCCTAATCCACCTTTAGGATGGCGAGAAAGGCCTCCTGCGGTATATCCACCCGGCCCACCTGCTTCATCCTCTTCTTGCCCTCGCGTTGCTTCTCGATGAGTTTTCTCTTCCTGGTAATATCTCCGCCATAGCACTTTGCCGTGACGTTCTTTCTCATGGCCTTCACGGTCTCTCTCGCTATGACCCTGCTCCCGATGGCGGCCTGTATGACCACCTCGAACATCTGGCGCGGTATTATGGAGCGCATCTTCTCTACAAGCATCCTCCCGCGCTGATAGGCCCTCTCCCTCGGCACTATAAGCGACAGCGCGTCCACTACCTCGCCGTTAATGAGTATGTCGAGTTTTATAAGGTCCGCCGGGCGCGTCTCAAGATAATCATAATCCATTGAGGCATAACCCCTTGTGAGGGTCTTCAGGCGGTCGTAGAAATCAAGGACCACCTCGTTAAGGGGGAGTTCATATATAAGCATGGCCCGCGACGGTGTAATATACTTTATCTCTCTCTGAACACCGCGCCGCTCCTCGCAGAGCTTGAGAATCGCCCCGAGATACTCCGATGGGAGGTGAATGGTGGCCTCTATGAAGGGCTCTTCTATGTGCTCGATGTACTGCGGACCCGGGAGGTTTATGGGGTTATCCACCTCCACCACCGTGCCGTCTGTCTTTGTGACGCGGTAGCTCACCGTGGGGGCCGTGGTGATGAGTTCAAGGCCGTACTCACGCTCGAGGCGTTCTTTAATAATTTCCATGTGAAAGAGACCGAGAAAACCGCACCTGAAGCCAAAGCCGAGGGCAAGGGATGTCTCGGGCTCGAAACTAAAGGACGAATCATTGAGGCGGAGTTTGACCATTGCCTCCTTTAATGCCTCGTACTGCACCGAGTCCACGGGGTAGAGCCCTGAGAAGACCATTGCCTTCACGGCCTTGTAACCCTCGAGGGGCTCGGTCACGCCGTGCTCGGCGTAAGTTATGGTGTCGCCCACATGGACATCTCGAACGTCCTTTATGGCCGCCGTGAAAAAACCAACCTCGCCGGGGCCAAGCGCGTCAACTGCCACGGCATGGGGCGAAAAGACCCCCACGCTCTCCACGTTGAAAACCTTGCCGGTGGCGAAGAACTTTATCTTCATGTCCTTTTTTATACTGCCCTCATAGACCCTTATCTGGACTATTACGCCCTGATAGGTATCGTACCATGAATCAAAGACAAGGGCCTTCAAGGGGGCGTCCTTATCGCCGCTTGGAGGGGGTATGCGCGTGACAATGGCTTCGAGCGTCTCTTCTATGCCTATGCCCTGCTTGGCGCTGGCAAGCACTGCCTCCGAGGCGTCGAGACCAAGGATGTCCTCTATCTCTCCCTTCACGCGCTCAGGCTCCGCATGGGGGAGGTCAATTTTATTGAGAACAGGTACAATCTCAAGCCCCACGTCAATGGCCGTGTAGAGGTGCGCAAGGGTCTGTGCCTCTACTCCCTGAGAGGCATCGACTATCAAGACTGCGCCCTCGCAGGCCGAGAGCGACCTTGAGACCTCGTAACTGAAGTCCACGTGGCCGGGCGTGTCTATGAGGTTCAGGACATAGTCCACGCCGTCCCGCGCGTGGTATACAAGCCTTGCGGTCTGGGCCTTTATGGTTATGCCCCTCTCGCGCTCAAGGTCCATCTTGTCAAGGAACTGCTTGACCTTCTCTCGCTCCGTAATGGTGCCCGTATACTCGAGGAGTCGATCCGAGAGCGTGCTCTTTCCATGGTCTATATGGGCTATTATGGAAAAATTTCTTATCCTGTCTATATCTGTCATACCTGACGGCGCCTCCTGAGCGCCACCTGCGGCGCTCGCGCCCCAGTCCCACCTTACACCGTGATTTTAAAAAACAAAAATTATATTTTAATCCATGAAATCAGTCCCTGTCAAAACAAAAGGAAGGGAGGTCCAAGAAAAACCCTCTGGGTCTGTAACGCAAGGGCTGATGGGACCCAGGGTGGGTGAAGAAAAAAATCAGGCCGGAAGGGTATCTTCCGGCCTGACGCATGCATCTCAAGGTAGTAGGACCTATCGGCTGAGGCCGTTCCCGAGGAGTCTCCAGCTCCTGTTGGGCGAACCCGTCAATGGTCCGAAGGCCGTCACATTAAAGTTGAAACTCGCCGGGTCCATGACACTGGGGAAAGGGTTGCCTACAAAGGCGTGAAATACATAGGTGCCGAGTGGGGCGCTTAGAGGCACTGCCTTTGTAAGGTGAGAAGACTGCGTGGAATTGGCGTTTACACATGTATTGACAGGCCCGAAGAGCTCGCCCGTGGTGGGATACCCCGCTCCGCCTGGAAGCGTGATGTTCTCCCAGTACTTGACGCACTGGGTAATAGCCGTTGTGTTTACCATGGTTACCGTGTATCCAAGGCTCGCGCCAGCGGCCACTGAAGACGTATCGGGCAGGAGGCTGAGGATCACAGCGGGCCCGCCCGCGTCACTTATTCTTGCTATAAAGGCGTCACTTACGCCGGCATTCACGCCCTGCAGTGGGTTGACTATGGGGAAGTTGATGGAATCCGTCCCCCCTATTATGCGTACCGCGCCGGCGCCGTCCATTACTATGCCCCTTGCCGAGTCATCCCCTTCTCCGCCAAGGTAAGTGGAGTAGAGAATGGCCGTGCCGTTTGAGTCGACCTTTGTTACGAATGCGTCCCTTACCCCGCCGAAGGCCCCCTGCAGGGGGTTGACGAGAGGATAATCAAAGGACCATGTATGGCCGGCGATATAGGCGTTTCCGGCGCTGTCAACGGTAATGTCGCGCCCGCTGTCGCTGTCTGAGCCACCGAGGTAGGTGGAGAAGAGGATACGCCTCCCCGGAGGCGCGAGTTTTACGAGGAAGCCGTCCTGTATGCCGTTGAGCGCGCCCTGTATGGGGGTCACCACAGGGAAGTCCGGCGATGTCGTCCACCCGGTTATGTATATGGCCCCATTGCTATTAAGGACAATCCCCTTGCTCTTCTCAGTGCCTGAACCGCCGAAATAGGTTGAAAAGACGAGGGCATTGCCCGTGGAATTCAATTTAAAGACCACTACGTCCTTTATGCCGCCGAAAGTCCCCTGAATGGGAAACTTGAGGGGAAAGTTAGAGGACCAGGAGTGTCCTGTGACATAGGCCTCACCTGCGGAGTTTACGGTAATGGCACGACCGCTGTCAACGTTAGTACCGCCAAGGTAAGTGGAATATATAATGGCCGTGCCCGCGGAGTTAACCTTTGTTACAAAGGCGTCCTTCAGGCCTGCCAACGCCGCCTGGACAGGGGTCTTGAGTGGGAAATTTAGCGAAGAGGTCCAGCCCGTCAGGTATATGGCCCCTGTGCTGTCAAGGGCAAGGCCCTTGCCCTTGTCGTCGCCTATTCCTCCAAGGTACGTTGAGAAGACAAGGGAATTTCCCGCTGGTGAGAGTTTTGCCGCGAAGGCGTCTTTCAGCCCGCCGCCATAGGCTCCCTGAAGGGCGTTAAAGACTGGAAAGTTCATGGACTCCGTATCACCGGTAATGTAAGCGGCGCCTGTGGAGTCAACGGCTATTGTAATGCTGTCCTCGTCGCCGCTGCCCCCGAGGAACGTGGAATAGACAATTGCCGTTCCCGCGGAGTTTATCTTTGTGACAAATGCGTCGCCTGTAAGGATGCCCCCCCTGTTGAAGCCCTGCACCGGGGTGAGGGTGGGAAAATCAGCGGAGAGGGTCCAGCCCGTTATGTAAATGGCCCCGGAACTATCCATGGCAATGTCACGGCCAAAGTCGCCTGCGCTTCCGCCAAGATAGGTGGAATAGTCAAGCGTGGGGTCGATTACGAGGTCTCTCTTGGCATCATAGGAACCCACCACAAAGCCATATGAGGCCCTGCCGCCGGGGCCCTTCTCGATAATCCTGTATCCACCCTTAACGGGAACTTTTTTCCCGTCTATCTCCTGATAGATGAAGGGCTTCTCCTCGACAAGCACACCATCGTCAAGGGCCACTTCAAGGCTTCCGTCACTGCGGACACTCAGGGACTTGACGCCATCGTAGGAGAACCTTACGTCCGAGGGATTCCCGCCTGCCTTTACAATTACATCATGCTCTACCTTGCGGTTATTTCCATAAAATTTTATGTCAACATTCCTGTATACGTCCCTGTATACCACGGACCTGAACGCAGGCACATCGGTATGCCATTTTGTCCTGTCGCTTCCCTTGAAGTAATTGACACGTGTCCCGAGGGGCCCCTCGGCGCCTATGCGGGCATCTTTATTCGCACCGTCGAAAGAGAGCCTTACTGTCCTTGCCTCCCTGCCCCTTGCAAGGGAGAGGACAAGCCCTTTCCCGGTAAAGAAGGTCGAGTGTCCGGGACCCTGCTCATAGAACTTCACGGCCCTATCCGCCTGCCCCTCGTTGCTGATAAAATAAAGGGGTAGACTCGCGTACGACTCCATTGCCGCGGCCCTTGATAGGGCCTCTTCCTTAACACCTGCCACCTCTGAGGCGTAGCCGCTTATGGGAAGAAGGATCAACATCTGTAAAATAAGAAGGGTGAAAATTCTCATGGTGCGCGCTCCTCTTGAATAATACCGTGAAGGCCGTCCCTGCCTGCTGCCATCCATAATTAAGGAAAGTCCGATTAATTCAGACTTTCCAGCAACACATGAATGTGTTGCCATTTTCTATAACTGT